>NZ_JBFUPQ010000013.1:0-139198 GCF_041360655.1 Luteibacter sp. RCC_6_2
CCGGCCGTTTTCGCTGAGGCAGGAGCCGAATCGAAAACCCCGCCCGGCGCGACGGGCGCGACGGGGCGCCAGCCATAAGACACGGCCGCGCAGCGGCTTCCCTTCCCGAGCGACGGTGCAACCGGAGCGACGAGGGTGGCGGCCGACGGCTCTGCTCGCACATCCCAGCGCGAGGGCGAAGCCGAGCCGAAGCGGGGCCCGGGACATTCCTCGACGAATCGTTACTCGAGTCCCGCGTAATGGCCGCGCATGGTGTCGAGGTAGGCCTCGAGGTTGCGGCCGGGAAGATCGGCGAAGGTCTCGCCCGCGTCGCGGCAGTCGGCGATGCGGTCGGGGCGGAAATTGCGGAACGCCTGGCGGTGGCGGCACCAGGTACCGAGGGTCCACGCGCCACCCCAGAAGGACAGGCACAGCGGTTCCACTTCACGCGTGGTGCCGCGTCCTTCGGCATCGCGATAGTCGAGGCAGAGCACGCGGCGCGCCAGCACGGCCGCGTGCAGGCGGTCCAGCATCACCGCGACGTGGTTCTGAAAAGGGTCGCGCCAGATGGGCGCGAAGATCTTCGACTGCGCGGATTTTTCGCGCAGGTCGGGCGGCAACACCGCCTCGATCTTGATCAGGGCGGCCTGCGCCTCCCGCGCCAACCGCTCGCCGGCGAAGGCCCGGACGAAGCGGGTCCCGGCGACCAGTGCCTCGAGTTCGTCGGCGGAGAACATCAGCGGCGGAATGTCCGAGCCCTTGCGCAGGATGTACCCCACGCCGGCCTCGCCTTCGATGGGTACACCCGAGAGCTGGAGGTCGGCGACGTCGCGGTAGACCGTACGCAGCGAGACCTCGAGGGTGCTGGCCAGCTGCCGCGCGGGCAGTGCGGTGCGCCGCCCGCGCAGGGCGTTGATGATGAGGAACAGGCGGTCGGCACGGCGCATGCCCGAATCATCGCCTCCCGCGCGCGGCGCGGGAAGCGGCGATGGTCACGGCCGCGCATATCCGCCGGCTCAGGCGGCGGCCAGGGTCTGGGCGCGAGCGAGCGCCGCGTCCTGCACCACGGCACGGACGATGGCCGGTCGCACCATCAGCCTCGCCACGTACTGCTCGAAGACGTCCCGGCGCGGCACGATGCCGAACTTCATCGTCCAGTCCAGCGCGCTGGCCCAGAGGATGTCCGCCGCGGTGAAGCGCTCGCCGAACAACCAGGGGCCCGGCGTGAGTTGCGCTTCGATGGTGTCCATCACCGTGTCGAAGTCGCCATAGGGACAGGTCGAGACGGGCGCCGGCTCGTGCTTCATGAAACGGTCCATCACGGCCGGTTCGAAACACGAACCGTAGAACGCCAGCCAGCGGAGGTACGGTCCACGCAGGGGATCGCGCAGCCCCGGTGCCAGGTCCGCTTCCGGATAGAGATCGGCGAGATAGGTGAAGATCGCCGGGCGCTCGGTGACCAGGCCATCGAGGTGTTCGATAGCGGGAACCTTGCCCATGGGATTGACCTTCAGGTACTCCGGGCGGCGCTGCTCACCCTGGGAGAGGTTCATCACGTGCATGTCGTACTGCGCACCCAATTCCTCCAGCAACATCAGCGTGCTGCCCGAGCGGCTGTTCGGCGCGTGGTGGAACTTGATCCTGTTGGCGTTCATGCGGTGATTCCCTTGTCTGTCAGCGATGAAATGGATGGGCGATGCGGAGGACGAGCGAGCGGGTGGGCGCCGTGGCGGCTCCCGCTGGCGGCGCCGGTGTCGTCGTCGGGGGCGAAGCGGTACTGGCCATCCATCAGCATGCCGCGGCGCCCGAGTGGCGCGTAAAGGTCGGCGAGCCGTTCGAGGAACCGATTCATGCGACTACCCCTTCCCGTTGGTGTGAAGGAGAGTCTGCGCGGGGGCTGCTGACAACGTACTGTCAGCAGTCCCTCTGGCGCCATTCACCCGCCACCCGGACAATGCGGGTTTTCGCGCCAGGGCTCCTTCCGATGACGAAACCCATTTCCCTGATCCAGTTCCTGATCGAAGAGAAGCGCGCGGGGCATATCAACGCCCAGCTCAGCTTGCTCATCGAGGTGGTGGCCCGCGCCTGCAAGCGCATCTCCGTCGCCACCGGCAAGGGGGCGCTGGGCGGGGTGCTGGGCAACGCCGGCTCGGACAACGTCCAGGGCGAGGCGCAGAAGAAGCTCGATGTGATCTCCAACGAGATCCTGCTCGAGGCCAACGCCTGGGGCGGTCACCTGGCCGCTTGCGCCTCGGAGGAAATGGAAGACCCGCAGCCGATCCCCGACGCCTACCCCAAGGGCAACCACCTGCTCCTGTTCGACCCGCTCGATGGCTCTTCCAACATCGACGTCAACGTCTCGGTGGGCACCATCTTCTCCGTCCTGCGCTGCCCGGATGGCGTCACCGAGCCGAAGGTGGAGGATTTCCTCCAGCCCGGCACCGAGCAGGTGGCGGCGGGCTATGTCGTCTACGGCCCGAGCACCCTCCTGGTGCTGACCTTCGGCCACGGGGTGCACGAGTTCACCCTCGACCGCGAGCACGGCAGCTTCGTGCTCACCCGCCGCGGCATCACCATTCCCGCGGAGACGGGCGAGTTCGCCGTGAACATGTCGAACCAGCGCCATTGGGAAGCGCCCATGCAGCGCTACATCGGCGAGTTGCTGGCCGGTGCCAACGGCCCTCGGGGGCGCGACTTCAACATGCGCTGGGTCGCCTCGATGGTGGCCGACGTGCATCGCATCATCACCCGTGGCGGCGTCTTCATCTATCCGCTCGATGCCAAGATCACGGCCAAGGGTGGCACCGGCAAGCTGCGCCTGATGTACGAGGCCAACCCGATGGCCTTCATCGTGGAGCAGGCCGGGGGTGCCGCCACCACCGGTCGCGAACGCATCATGGATATCCAGCCCAGCGCCCTGCACCAGCGTGTTCCGGTCTTCCTCGGTTCGCGTAACGAGATCGAGGTGGCGACCCGCTATCACCTCGAGGCCGACCAGACCCGCGGTTGACGTTCCGGCCGGGCGGCCACGCCGCCCGGCTTCCGCCATGAGCCGGTCATGCCGCCGCCGCGCGCATGCCCGATGATCCGCCTGCCATCCTCCCGGTCCCTTCCATGCCCTTCCGCCGCGCCCGTCATTGGCTTCCGCTGGTTTTCGCCACCCTGCTCGCCGGTTGTTTCGGCGGCAGCAAGCCGGACACCCGCCCCGACACCGCCCTGCCCGTGCTGGCGGCGAAGCCGCGCATCGGGCTCGCCCTGGGTGGCGGCGCGGCCAAGGGCTTCGCGCATATCGGCGTCATCAAGATGCTGGAAGCCAGCGGCATCCATCCCGACGCCGTCTCCGGCACCAGCGCGGGCAGCGTGGTCGGCGTGCTCTACGCGAGCGGCATGGATGGTTTCCAGCTGCAGGAACAGGCTTTCGCGCTCGACGAGGGCAAGATCCGCGATGTGCGTTTCTTTTCGGGCGGCCTCGTCCAGGGCCAGAAGCTGCAGGACTACGTGAACGAACTGCTCAGGCAGAAACCGATCGAGAAACTGCGCATACCGTTCGCCGCCGTGGCCACGGAACTGGAGAACGGCTCGCGCGCCGTCTTCATCCGAGGCAACGCGGGCCAGGCCGTGCGCGCGTCGAGCAGCATTCCCGGCGTGTTCGAACCCGTGGATATCAACGGCAAGCACTTCGTCGACGGGGGCGTGGTCAGCCCGGTGCCCGTGGACGCGGCGCGCCAGCTTGGCGCCGACATCGTCATCGCCGTGGATATCTCGGCTCGCCCCGACGGCAGCAATCCCGACAGCATGGTCGGCATCGTCGGCCAGTCGATCACGATCATGGGACGCAAGCTGGCCGAGCAGGAACTCGCCCGGGCCGACATCGTGATCCGGCCGAAGGTGGGCCAGATCGGCCCGACCGACTTCGACCAGAAGAACGTCGCGATCCTCGAAGGCGAACGTGCCGCGCTGGCGGCCATCCCCGCGATCAGGGCGAAGATCGCCGAGAAGACGGCCGCGATGGGCAAGCCACCCGTCGCGGCGGCGACGCACTGATCAGCCGGCGTCCACCAGCGCCAGGGCGGATTGACGGCCCAGCGAGAGGATCTCGTCGGAGAGGGCCGGATCGGCCACCGCCCGCGACAGCGACAGCGAGCCGACCAGGGAGGCGAACACCGCCATGGCCAGGGTGCGGCGACGCTTGCCACGGATGCTGTCGGGAAGGGTCGAGACGATGAGTTCGACCATCTCGGTATAGCCGTCGGTGAAGGCCGCGCGCGTTTCGACGGGACGCCGCGCCATCTCCGCCGACAACGCGGCGGCGACGCAACCGGCTTCGGGTGCGTCGCGATGTTCCGCCGACAAATAGCTGTTGACCAGCGCGCGGTAGCTTTCGCCACGCGATGCCGCCACGCGTTCGCCCAGCCGTTCGACGGCGCTGGCCGCCGCCATCGCCACGCTTTCGCGGACGAGGTCTTCCTTCGAGCCGAAGTGGTTGTAGAAGCCGCCCTGGGTCAGGCCGACCTCACCCATCAGGCTGACCACCCCGACGGCGTCGATGCCGTCGGCGCGGAAACGCTGCGACGCCGCCTCGACGATCTTCTGGCGCGTCTGTTCCTTATGGCCTTTTTCGTAACGCATGCTGCTCGCTCCCCAGGGATTCTCCCTGCCCGGAGCTATTGTAGCCAATCCTTGCGCGTTGAAATGTCGAGCGTCATGGGGCCTTCCCGGCGGATCACAGCTGCCTGCGATCCGCCACGTCCTTCGCCGTCACCGTGCCTTCCTTGCCACCGAAGTGGCGGATCACGTAATTGGCCAGGGCCGCCACCTCGGGATCGCTATAGGCGTGGCCGAAGGCGGGCATGTAGATGTCGGTCTGGCCGATGCGCATCTTCACCCCTTGCAGGATCGCCTGGGTGACATTCGCGCCACGCGGATCGTTGACGCCGCGCGTACCGGCCAGGCCGGCGTTCGGTGTCTGCTGTCCCGCGCCGTTCCACTGGTGGCAGCTCGCGCAGGCACCCTCGAACAGGCGCTGTCCGTCCACCTCGGCGGTCGGATCGTCGCCGCCCGGTGCCACCGCGCTGGAGGCGACCATGGCCTTCGGCGCCGGATCGACCACGATGGGGTCCTTGCCTTCGCGTGGCGGCACGGTGCGCAGCCATGCGACGAGGGCCGCGGTGTCTTCCGGTTTGAGGAACTGCAGGCTATGCGCCACGGCCTCGCCCATCGGGCCGTTTGCCGAGGCATGGCCGGCGGCGTAGCCCGTGCTCAGGTACTGGACCAGGGCTTCGTCGCTCCACTTGCCGACGCCGTGCTCCGGGTCCGAGGTGATGTTGTACGCACGCCAGCCCTGCAGTTCCTGACCCGCCAGTTCGTCGCGATGGTTCAGCCCATAGCCGAGATTGCGTGGCGTATGGCATTCGGCGCAATGGCCCAGCGCACCGGCCAGATAGGCGCCTGAATTCCATTCGGGCGAACGCGAGGCATCCGGTTCGAAGCGCTGGCTGCGGAAGAACGCCGCGTTCCAGAAACCCATCGCCCAACGCTGGTTGAACGGGAAGCCGAGATCGTTCGGCGTCTCCGGCTGGCGCACCTTGGGCAAGGTGAAGAGGTAGGCCTTGATCGCCAGCACGTCGGCTCGGCTCAACTGCGTATACGAGGTGTACGGGAAGGCTGGATAAAGGTGCTTGCCATCCTTGCGCACGCCTTCGCGCACCGCGCGCACGAATTCGTCGTCGCTCCACCGGCCGATACCGGTTTCCTCGTCGGCGGTGATGTTGGACGAGTAGATCGTGCCGAACGGCAACTTGAAGGCGACGCCGCCGGCAAACGGCTTTCCCGTTTCGGGAACGGTATGGCAGGCGATGCAGTCGGCGGCGCGGGCAAGGTATTCGCCTCGCGCCACGGGATCGGCGTTGGCGGGCGCACCGGCGATCGCCGGTGCCGTGCCATCGGCTTTATCCGTGCGGTTGAGCACGAAGTAGGCACCGGCGCCGATCACGATCAACAGAAGGACGATGATGAGGAAACGTTTCATGCCACGTCCTCCTTGCCCGTGAGGATGCCAGCTACTTTCTTCAACGCGTCCGGCGACTCGGCCAGTTGGGTGCGCGACACAGGCAGCTCGCGCAGGCGAATGCCGGTCGCGGCGAAGATCGCATTGGCCAGGGCCGGCGCGGCGATCGCCGTGCCCACTTCACCGATACCGCCCGGCGCTTCGTCGTTTTCCACCGAATACACGTCGATCTGCGGCACCTCGTTCATACGGAGGTTACGGTAATCGTGGAAGTTGCTCTGCTCGATGGCCCCGTTCTTCAGGGTGATGCCGCTGTAGAGCGCCGCGCTCAGTCCGAAGAGCAGGCCACCCTGCATCTGTGCCTGCACCGAACTCGGGTTGATGGTGATGCCGTTGTCCACCGCCACCACCGCGCGGCGCAAGCGCACCTGGCCTTGCGCGGTCACTTCCGCTTCCACGATCGCGCAGACGTGGCTGCCGAAGGGCGAGCCCACGGCGATCCCGCGTCCGACGCGTGCGGGCAAGGGCTGGCCACCCCAGCCGATCTTCTCGGCGGCGAGGTTCAGGACGCCAAGGGCGCGCGACCCAGGCTTCATCAGCGACCGGCGGTATTCGAGCGGGTCCTTTCCGGCCGTGTGCGCAAGTTCGTCGATGAAGCTCTCGACGATGAACAGGTTGTGCGTGGGGCCGACGCCGCGCCACCAGCCCACGACCAGGCCGGGAGGCATGACGTGATAAGCCCACTCGACCAGGGCGTTGTCCATCTCGTAGGGAAGGTCGGCGGCGGACTCGATCGCGTCGCTGTCCATGCCGTCCTTGCCCATCGCGGCGGGCAACCAGCGGCCCAGCACCGTGCCGCTGGTGATGCGGTGTTGCCACGACGTGGGCTTGCCATCGTCGCCGAGCGTGGCGGAAATGCGGTCGTAGTACAGCGGACGCACGCGGTCGTGGCGGATATCTTCCTCGCGGCTCCAGATCACCTTCAGTGGGTAGGACACCTGTTTCGCGAAGGCGACCGCCTGTTCGACCTGGTCGGTTTCCAGGCGGCGACCGAAGCCGCCGCCGAGATACTGGTTATGCAGCACCACGGCCTGCTCGGGAATACCGCAGATGCGAGCCGCTTGCCTTACCACGCGCGTGGGCACCTGGGTGCCGGTCCACACTTCACAGTGGCCCGGCGTGACGTGCACGGTGGCGTTCAACGGTTCCATCGTCGCGTGGGCGAGCATGGGCGAGACGAAGGCAGCCTCCACGCGCTTGCCGCCCGTGGGCGCTTCGCCTTTCGGCTTGCGGCCGACCAGCGCCTTGCCGTTGCGCGAGGTCTCCTGCAGCGCGGCGATGAGGGTCTGGGTGTCCAGCTTCGCGTTGACGCCGGGCTTCCACTCGATGTCCAGCGCCTGCAAGCCCTGCTGGGCGGCCCAGTAGTGCTCGCCGACCACGGCCACCGCGTCGCCGAGCTTGATGACCTCGATCACGCCGGGGATGGCGCGGGCCTTGCTGTCGTCCACGGCGCCCAGCGTGCCGGCGAGTTCGGGGCTGGTCTTCACCGCCGCGAACTTCATGCCTGGCACCTTCACGTCGATGCCGAACTGCGTGCCACCGTTGACCTTGTCCGGCGAATCGACACGGCGCAAGGGCTTCCCGATCAGCGTGAAATCCTTGCGTTCCTTCAGCTTGACGCTGGCGGGCTGGGGCAACCGTCCGGCCGCATCGGCCACGGCGCCGAAACCCAGCGTGCGTCCGGAAGGAACGTGGGTGATGACACCGCGGGCCACCGAACAACCTTCCGGATCGACATGCCACTGCGCGGCCGCCGCCGCGATGAGCATCTCGCGCGCCACCGCGCCAGCCTCGCGCAGGGCCTGCCACTGCCCACGCGTACTGGTGGAGCCGCCGGTGGCCTGTTCGCCGCCGAGCAACGCCTGGCCATAGAGCGCGTCGTTCGGTGGCGAGTGCTCCACCTTGATCTGGTCGAGGCCTACGCCGAGCTCCTCGGCCAGCATCATCGCGATACCGGTATAGATCGACTGGCCCATTTCCGCCGAAGGCATGACCAGGCGCACGCCACCGTCGGCGTCGATGCGGATGAAGGCATTGGGGGCGAATGGCGGGTTGCCATCGGCTGCCGCGACGGCTTCGTCGCCAGGCTGCCGGCGCGGATTCATCTGCGCCACGGCGGGCCCCATGCCCGCGCTCCACAGGAAAGCGACGGCGAGACCGCCGCCAGCGAGGCGGAGCGCCTGGCGGCGTCTCTCGTCGATCGAGCCGCTGCGATCGTGCGCGCTCATGCGGCACCTCCCTCGACGATCACCTGCAAGCCGTTGGGCTGGCCTGTCGCGGCCTGCTTGATCGCCTCGCGGATGCGCACATAGGTGCCACACCGGCAGATGTTGCCGGACATGGCGGCATCGATATCGCGATCGGTCGGGTTGGGCGTGCGGGCCAGCAAGGCCGCCGCCGCCATGATCTGGCCCGACTGGCAGTAACCGCACTGGACGACATCGATGGCCAGCCATGCCTGCTGCACCTTGGTGCCTTCGGGCGTGGCGCCGATGCCTTCGATGGTCGTGATCGCCCGGTCGCCCACGGCCGATATCGGCAGCTGGCACGAGCGCACGGGCTGGCCGTCCAGGTGCACCGTGCAGGCGCCGCACTGCGCGATGCCGCAGCCGAACTTCGTGCCGGTCAGGCCGACCACGTCGCGCAAGACCCATAACAGGGGCATATCCGGCGGCACGTCCGCCTGACGATCCTCACCATTGACGCGCAACGTGACCATGACGGCTCCTTGGGGCTAGGCGGACCAAACGGTTCCGCTGGCGGGATGCATGACAACGTGCAGCTTACGACGAAACCCCATGCGGGCGTTTTGCTGGAATCGGCGCATTTGAAAAAAACGCTCGCGCCTGGTGGAACCCGGTTGCTCTTGTGGGAGCCGACCTTGTCGGCGATGGGTGCTTGCCTCGACCTGACCCGCTGCCGCGGGATCGCCGACAAAGTCGGCTCCCACCAGGTTGCCTCGATCCTGCCCCCTGCCCCCTGCCCGCGCCGCTATCGGCGCAAGGGATTCGCCTCGACGCCCTCGTTGGTGATCTTCACCGGGAGGATGTGGCCTTCCTTGTCGAAGTACATGCGGTCGATCGAGGTCTCGCGATCGTTCGCCTTCGTGTGTCCAAGAGGACGGCGGTGGTAGACGATGTACCAGCTGTCGTCCTTCGCGACGTGGAAGAGCGAATGGTGGCCGGCACCGGTGGCGATCTTCGGGTCTTGCTGCAGGATCTTGCCAAGTCGCTTGAATGGTCCCATCGGTGAATCGCCGATGGCATAGGCGACGGAATAGTCCGGGCCGCCCCAACCGCCTTCCGACCACATGAAGTAATACTTGCCGTCACGCTTGAACATCATCGGCCCTTCCACGTACTCCGGCGCGGGCGTGATCTCCTTGAACAGTGTGCCGTCGGCCATCGGTTCCACGGTGGTGAAGTCGGCTTTCAGCTTCACGATGTTGGCATGCTTCCAGCCCCCGTAGATCATGTACCAGGTGCCGTCGTCATCGCGGAACACGAACTGGTCGATCGGCTGCGCACCATTGTGGAACGCACCGATGAGCGGCTTGCCGAGCAAGTCGCGGTACGGACCGTCGGGCTTGTCCGCTACCGCGACACCGATGCCGCCGAGCTCGTGGTCGTTCTGGATATCGTTGGCGGCAAAGAAAAAGTAGTACTTGGCCCCCTTCTCGACCACCGATGGTGCCCACAGCGCCTTCTTCGCCCAGGGAATATCCTTGATGTCGAGCACATCGGCGTGCTTGGTCCAGTGCACGAGATCGGGCGAGGAAAACGCATCGAACCCTGTCTGGGCGGCGTATGCCTTCGATGTCGTTGGATAGATCCAGTAGGTGTCGCCGAAGATGGCGGCCTCCGGATCGGCGTACCAGCCAGGGAACACGGGATTGCCCGCATGTCCCGGCGGTGGTGCGGCGACCGCGGCGGTCGACATCGATACAGCCAGCAGCATGCTCTGCCAAACCTTCCGAACTTCCATCCCGATCATCCCGTCGTTCGTGTGGAATCTCCGATCGTAACGGGTTTGGGTAATGGGATGCGACCGACGCGGCGGGTACCTGCCTCGGTGGAAACCGACTCCACGAGCCCCTCACCGAAGCCTCGAGCTTGGTGATCAACAAATGCAGCCTTTTACGTACCGGAAATGAAGGTTTTTACGTACCGAACGATATCCTCTACCGTCTTTAGCGTTTCGGCCTGGTCCTCTCTGATCTGGATGCTGAAATCATCTTCCAGGGCACATATCAACTCGAGGCGATTGAGTTCGCCCAAGCCGAGGTCGTCTATCAACTTCATATCCGGTTTGATATCCGCCGCTAACTTGTCAGCTGCGTCCGCGACAAGTGCCGTTACCTTATCCAGCGTGGTATCCGTCATGGAATGTTCCTCCTTGGTTGAAAACCTGTCGCGACATGCGCGGTCCCCTGCTCCATCAGGTTCGTCCCACGAACGTTAACTCATGGTCTGAATCTTATTAACCATTACATCGTTCGCGATGCGATTCCGGCATCGCCGAATATACCCACTTGAGCGACATCGACTTTGTCTGTCACGGTCAAAATTTGTAACGTGCGGTGCCGACGATGCTGCGGCGTGGGCCATAGAAGCAATCGCCGCGGGCAAGGCACGTGGCGTTGTATGCCTGGTCGGTGAGGTTGCCGGCGTTGAGCGAGAAGCGCCACGGTCCCTGCGTATAGGCCACCATGGCATCGAACAGCGTCTTCTCGGGAACCTTCAGCGTCCCGGTCTCGTCGTAGTTCGTTCCGATGTAGCGTGCGCCGACACCGAAGCTGAAGCCGTCGCTATCCGCGTCGTTCACGTGATACACGCCCCATACCGAGCCCTGGTGCTTCGGCAGGCCGGCGACGATCGAGCCATCGTCCGGACGCGCCTTGGTCCGGGTGTAGGTGCCGATCAGGTCCACATGCCGGCCGATGCGTGTGGAGGCCTCGAGTTCCACGCCGCGGGTCTTCGCCTTGCCGGCCTGGACCTGGTTGAGCGGGTTGGCCGGGTCCGGTGCGAGACGGTTTTCCTCGCGCAGATCGTAATACGTCGCCGTGACCAGGGTGGACGAGCCGACCGGCTGGTATTTCACGCCCGCCTCGTACTGCTTGCCGCGCAACGGTTCGTAAGGGCGATTGTAGAAGTCGAGACTGTCCAGCGGCTGGAACGATTCCGTGTAACTCACGTACGGCACCAGTCCGTTGTCGAAGCGGTACATGACGCCGAAGCGCGATGTCGTGGCGTTGTCGACGGAGCGACTGTCGCCGGTGGTCAGGGTCGCGCGATCGTGGCGCAGGCCGACCGTGGCGATCCAGTGTTCGCCCCAGTTGATCTGGTCCTGCACGTATACGCCCGTCTGGCGTGTGTGGCTCGAGGCGACGGGGAAGATATCCGGAGCGACGAAGCCGTTGCCGTAGACGGGCGCGTAGAGATCGAACGGGACGCCATCGAAGCCGTTGCCCTGCCTGCTGTCGGTATGCGAATAGCCGACGTCCAGTCCGATGAGGACCCGGTGGTGCATCGAGGCGAGGTCGAAGTCGGCTTCCGCATGTGTATCCGTGACGAAGCGCTTGTGCCGATCGATGCTGACGTAGCTGTAACGCGCGACCGTGCGCTGCGACTCGTCGAGGAAGGGATACGACGGATTCGAATACACGTCCGGGTAGAGGCTACGGTAGTCGACGTTGTCGTGCGAGTAGCGCATGTTCTGCACGAACTTCCAGGTGTCGTTGAAGCGGTGTTCGAACAAGGAGGTGAGCGACCGTTGCTGGGTATCGTAACGATCGAAACCGGGTTCGCTGACGAAACGCCGCGTATCGATCCGGCCATTCGGATTGGGCAACAAGGTGCCCGCATGCGGCAGGAAGTTCAGCGACGTACCGTTGTGATCGAACTGGAAGTTGGCCAGCAGCGTCCAGCGCGTATCCGCGTCGGGCATCCATGTGATCGAGGGCGCGATCGCTTTGCGGTCGTCCGGCACGTGGTCGATCTGGGAGTCCGAGTCGCGATAGACGCCGATCAGGCGATAGGCCCAATGGCCCGCGGTATCGAGGGGGCCGGTGAAATCGAATGCCACCTGCTTGCGCGCGTTATTGCCCAGCTGCGCTTCCACCTCGTGCGACGCCGTGAACTGCGGCAACTTGGACGAGAGCGCGATCAGGCCACCCGTGGTTCCCTGCCCGTACAGTACCGACGACGGACCACGGACGATCTCGAGGCGGTCGAGGAAATAGGGTTCCGTACGGGCATAGGCATAGCCGAAGTTCTGCTTCAGGCCATCCAGGTATTGGGTGAACGAGGTACCGCGCAGGAAAGCGTCGTCACCACGGCTGTCCACCCCGTAGGCATCCGCGCGGACACCGGCCGAATAGCGCAAGGCATCCTGCACCGTGAGCACGCCCTGGTCGATCATCTGCGTGTTCGAGATCACCGAAATCGCCTGGGGCGTCTCGATGAGGGGTGTGTCGGTCTTTGTGGCGGCGGAGCCATCGGTGCGGGCATAGCCCTCGTCCAGTCTCTGCCCGTGGACGTCGACTGGGGCGAGTTGCACGGCCTTGTCTCCCGACGAGGGCGGTACCGCCTCCTGGGCTTGCGCGGCAAACGATATCAGCGCCCCGGCAAGCAGCGTGGGCAAGAATTTTTTGCGTAGGATCATGGACTTTCCCTGGTCGGGCGCACGGCGGCATCGCCGCCGGCACCCGGTCATTATTGCGAATGAATCTCATTACAATAATGACTTAAAAGCCCTCGATTGCGCAATAATGCGAGTGAATCTTATTTACTTCCGCCAGCCGGGGCCTCCACAAGGCCTACCGGAAGCTCGAGATAACTGCTGCCCAGCCACTCGATACGCAGGGGCTCTCCCGCATCGGCGGCGCTTTCCATGCCGACATCCTTGCCGGTTCCCATGTTGATCGACGAGCCGGGTTCCTTGACCACCGACACCACCGCGACGAGTCGGCTGCCGGGTTCGAACAACCGGCTGGTGGTGCGCCCATTGGTGAACGCGAGCGTCGTGCGTTTGCCCGGGACCAACAGGTGCCGCCGCGAGCGATCCTCCATGTAGCTGGCGCGTGCCACATACCATGACAGCTGGAAGTACTCGCCGCTGGCCTTCTTCTCATACAGCGTGATGCGCAGGTCGAAGTCGCGCTTGTTCGTCACCACATCGACCTTGCCGGAAAACAAGCCGCTCAACTCGGTACCGGCGGGTAACGGTTCGCTGGTGAAGACGAGGGCATGGCGATTGTCCAGCGTGGCCGGCGGCGCATCCTCCACGGGAAGATCGTCTCGATTGCCAAGGTCGACGGTAAGAACCGAGGTGCTTGCGGAAGGACGATCCCTCAACTTGGCCGTTCCATCCTCCGTCACGAGGAAGAGCCGTCGCTTTCCCGGCGCCATCCTGTCGATGCTGGGCGCATGCTTCCACACGTTCGCGCCCATCACCTCGTAGTTGATCCGGTCCCCCAGCAGGGCCGGCTTCGCTCCGCCACGGAAAACATAGTCGAACCACTGGTAGCGAAGCACGCGGCTGATGTCGACCTTCGCCACCGGGTCGATGGCATAGCCGTCGACCACGGGCCGGGCCTTGCGTTGCGCGCCCACGTGGTCCCACGGGCCGATCAGCAGGTAGTGTTCCGCGCGCGGGTTGTAACGCTGGTGTTCGCGCACGTAATGCAACGCGCCGATCTGCCCGCCGTCGAAGTAACCGGTCGTCGTGAGGACGGGAATGTCGATCGCGGCGAACTCGCGGCCTTCCGGAATCATGTTCCGCCAGTAGCCGTCGTACGAGGGATGGTCCAGCCAGCGCTGGAAGACCGGATTCGGCCTGCCTTCCAGTTCATCGATCGCCCGGTAGCTCTTGCCGCTTTTGTACCAGCGCCGGTAGAGGTCGTTCCAGTGGGCATCGTCGCCGTAATGTTTCTCGTCCAGGCCCTTGCCTTCGGCTACGTACGGCGCCCATGGATAGACGAAGCTCAGCGATACGTTGCCTTCCATCGGCACGTCGATCCCCGGTGCCACCGTGACCGACGGCATCAGCGCGCGTAGCGCCTTCGGCCGGTGTTTCGCGGCGGCCCATTGGGTGAAGCCGTTGTAGCTTCCGCCATACATGCCGACACGACCATCGCTCCATGGCTGCTTCGCGATCCACTCGATCGCGGCGTCCGCATCCACGCCATCGTGTTCGTATGGCACGGCCAGTCCTGGCGACAGCCCCTTGCCACGCGAATAGCCGACCACGGCGGCATAGCCATGCGCGGCGGTGAGGCGCAGTTCGGTCGCGGACCACCATGGATTGGCGTAGATGGTGAAGCCGAGCAAGGTGGGCAGCGGCGCGGCGCGATGCTTGGGCAGCATGACGAGCACGGTGACCGATGCGCCGTCAGGAGTCGACACGAGCCTGGGTTCCCACACGTCGTAGCGGCGGCGATCGTCCTCGTCGATCAGCTTCCCGGTGAACGGCCGGAATGCCGCGTAGGCTTCGGCGGCCTGGTACGCCTTGACCAGGGCGACCGCGTCGGCCAACGCGACGTCACTCCCCTTCCGCTGCGCGAGCAATTCCAGGTAGTCCGCGTGCAACTGAGCAGGTTGTGGTCCGTACGGCTCCACGTCCGAACCGAAGCTGGAGATGACCTGCGACGCCATCACGTCATCAAGTGTGGCGAACACTTCGCGGAAGGCACGCGCATATGCCTCGCCGAACGGGAGATGCATGGTGGCCTCGATCTGGCGTGCACGTGCGTAGACCTGCCAACGGATGGCACCTACCGCATCGAGCGGCTGGGCGCCTGCCTTGCGCAGGACGACGAGTTCACCAAGGCTGCGCGCGGCATCGTCGTAACGGCGCGCGACCAGTTGCAAGGCCGCCAGGTTGTCGAGATACGTCGCGCGATCCGGCTCCGCGTAGGCAAGGATCGCCTCGGCCGCGAGGTCACGTATGCCGGTGTCGCCATTCGACCCGCCTTTCCACGGCAACCTCGCTGCTCCCGCCAGCGCCGGGACTGCGGCGAGCAGGAGGGCAAGACCCATGATCCAGTATCGTACGGCTCGCTTCGGCATGATCGGACATCCATGAATTTACCGCGAGATTGCCCACGTGCACCTGCCCCGGACAGTGCCGTCGGGCATGGCTTGCCGGTGCGCTGGGGTAGCACACGGCAACGGTCAGGCTATCAGCAGGTCTTCGAAGAAGGCACCCATGGGCGAGGAGGGATGAGCGATCTGTACCTCGAGAATCCACAGGCCCGGCGCAGGCGTGGCGTCGAACTGGCCCAACGGACCCGCCTTGTGCACCGCATGCGGATAGTCGCCAACGCGGTGCCCCTTCGTCTCGTGGTTGAGGCGCCAACCCATGGCCGTGGCCTCGTCGTCCGCATAGGCGTACAACGCCGTGCCGGTGACCCCCTCGCGCCACCTGGCCGCCGTTCTTGTGAAGAGTTCGCGGGCAGCATTCGCGCAGGCGTGCATATCGGCATCGTCGCCGACGACGAAAGTGTCGCCCACGTCGCCTTCATGACCATCGAAGACAGGGCCGAGATCGATGAAGAAGATGTCGTTGTCCTGGAGTATCGCGCCCGGCACGGAAGGCTGCCGGAAGGTCTTCAACGTGTTCGGGCCGAAGCGAACGATGCTGGGATGCCAGATGCGCTGCATGCCGGCGGCATCGAGATGCTCCTTCGCCAACGTAGCGGCATCGGCTTCGTTCATGCCCGGGAGGATGCGTGCGGCGATGTCGCGCAAGGCCGACCAGGAGCGTTCGCGGGCGGCGAGCATGCGCTCGCGTGAGAAGTCGGTGCCGACGTTTTCGGCGGTGGGAGTCGGCATGGTCGCGGGCAGGCGTGGGTCGGTCGCTATTATCGGTGCTTCGCGCCCGCCTGGGTACAGGCGAATAGCCCTGGTGGGAGCCGCTTCAGCGGCGATGGGTGCTTGCGAAGACAACACACGAGGGCGAGGCCGAGCCTGTCAGTCGACCCCCGCCAAGGCCAGGGCCGCGCGCATGCCTCCTTCGAGGACGCGCTTGGAAAGGGTTTCGTCGTTGGTGGCGCGGGCGACTTGCATGGTGCCTGCCATGAGACCGTAGACGGCGGTGGCGCGCGATAGCGCTTCGTCGTGCGGGAGGGAAGGCCATTGCGTGGCCATCAGTTCGATGAATTCGGTTACGCCGTCCGTATAGGCGCTTCGCACGATGTCGGAATGCCTCGCCACTTCGGCGGAGAGGGTGGCGACGGGGCAACCCGTGCCGGGATGATCGCGATGGCGCGGCGAGAAGTAGCTGCGGATCATGCCCGCCAGGCCTTCGCCCGATTCCATCCAGTAACGCAATCTGCCCAGGCGCTCGTTCATCGCCGCGGTGATGGCTTCGCGCGCGAGGTCTTCCTTCGAGTCGAAATGGTTGTAGAACGCGCCATTGGTGAGGCCGGCGGCGGACATCAGGGATTTCATGCCCTCGGCTTCGATACCGTGTTCGCGGAACCGTCGTGACGCGGTGTCGACGATGCGCCTGCGCGTCCGCTCCTTGTGGTCTTTTTCATAACGCATGGGTCGTGTCCCGCTGCGGAGGAAGGCTCAGTGCGCGTCGGCGGAAGGCGCCTGGGGCGACTGCACCTTGCGCATCAGGGGGACCATCACGGTGGCGATCGCGAAGCACACCATGATGGAAAAAAAGGCATCGCTATAGGTCAGCGTCTGTGCTTCGCGGAACGTCAGCTGCCATAGCGAACGTAGCGCGACGGTGTACGCCTCGGTGTCGGGCTGTACGCCGTCGAACAGGCGATTCATCGGCTCGTTCGCTGGGGTGAGGTGCTCGGCGAGCCGGTAGAAATGCAGGTTGGTACGATCGTTTAGGATGGTCGCGCAGGCGGCGATGCCCATCGCACCACCCAGGTTCCGCATCAGGTTGAACAGGCCGGAGGCCTGCTTGAGCCGGGCCGGCGGCAGGCTGCCCAGCGTGAGCGTTACCGTTGGCGCCACGGCGAACTGCTGACCCATGCCACGGAAGGCCTGCGGCAGCATCAGTTCCGTGGCGCTCCAGTCGTGCGTGATCGGCGTGAACTCGAACATCGACAGCGTGAACAGCGCCAACCCCACCATGAGTAGCCAGCGCAGGTCCACGCGGTTGGCCAGCATCGCGTACACGGGGATCGCCATGACCTGGAAGACGCCGGTCGAAAGTACGGCCTTGCCGATCTGCAGCGCGCTGTATCCCTCCACGCGCCCCAGGAACAGCGGCGTGAGGTAGATCGTGGCGAACAAACCGATGCCCGTCACGAAGGAGAAGAAGCAACCCAGGGCGAAATTGCGTTCGCGCAAGGCGCGCAGGTCCACGATGGGGTGTGCCGCCGTCAGTCCGCGCCAGACGAACAACACGCCGGCCACGAGGCTGGCCCACGCGGTGGCACGGATGGTGTCGTCTTCCAGCCAGTTCCAGCGCTGACCTTCTTCCAGCGTGTATTCCAGGCAACCGAGGAAGATCGCGATCAGGGCGATGCCTATCCAGTCGCCGGCCTTCAGCAGGGAAAGATCGGCCTCGTCGATCTTCACCAGGAGCGGAACGGCGATCGTGACGAAGGCGCCCGGCAGCAGGTTGATGAAGAACAGCCAATGCCAGGAGTAGTTGTCCGTGATCCATCCGCCCAGCGTGGGGCCCAGCGTGGGCGCCAGCGAGGCGATCGCGCCGATGGTCGCCGCGGCGATGACGCGTTGCTTGCCCTGGAAGAAGACGAAGGCGGTCGTGAAGACGAGCGGGATCATCGACCCGCCGAGGAAGCCCTGGGCGGCGCGGAACCAGATCATGCTCTGGATATCCCATGCCATGCCGCAGAGCAGGCTGGTCAACGTGAATCCCGCAGCCGACGCGGCGAACAACCAGCGGGTGGAGAACACCCGGCTCAACCACCCCGACAGGGGAATCACGACGATTTCCGCGATCAGGTAGCTGGTCTGCACCCAGGCGGTATCGTCCGCCCCGGCGGACAGTCCACCACCGATGTCCCGCAACGAGGCCGAGACGATCTGGATGTCCAGCAAGGCGATGAACATGCCCAGGCACATCGACGCGAAGGCGAAGATCTTCTGCCCCGGCGTCAGGTGCGCGACCGGGCTCATGGTGCCTTCGTGTCGATGCGCGCGGTGACCGACAAACCGGGACGGAGCACGCCGAGATCGCCATCGCTACCGTCGA
Organism: Luteibacter sp. RCC_6_2; assembly: GCF_041360655.1. Taxonomy (NCBI): domain Bacteria; kingdom Pseudomonadati; phylum Pseudomonadota; class Gammaproteobacteria; order Lysobacterales; family Rhodanobacteraceae; genus Luteibacter; species Luteibacter sp. RCC_6_2. The sequence goes on from NZ_JBFUPQ010000013.1 coordinate 18,236, forward strand.
GGGTCACCCGCACGGGCACGCGCTGCACGATCTTGGTGAAATTGCCGGTCGCGTTTTCCGGCGGCAACACGCTGAACTGCGCGCCGGTGGCGGGCGCGAGGCTACTGACGTGGCCCTTGAAGCCCTTACCCGGCAGCACGTCCGCGCGCACTTCGACTTCCTGGCCCACATGCATCCGCGCCAGCTGGTCTTCCTTGAAGTTGGCGTCCACCCATAAGCCGTGCGAAGGCACCACCACCAACAGCTGGCTGCCGGTGGCCGCGTAGCTGCCGACGCGCGCGCGGCGATTTCCGATCACACCGTCGACCGGTGCGCGCAATTCGGTGTACGAAAGGTTCAAGCGGGCGATATCGGCTTCGGCGCGCGCCTGGGCCAGTGCCGCTTCCACCTGCCGCTTCTGCGTGTCGATTACGTCGAGTTGCCGTTGTGCGGCTTGCACGGCCGCCGAAGCGCTCGCCGTTGCCGCATGGGCCGTCTGGAAGGTCGCCGTTGCACGTTGTGCGCTTTCCACCGACACCGCTGAGCGGCCGACCAGGAGGCGATAGCGTTCATCGTCGAGCTTCGATCGTGTCGCTTCCGCCTGTGCGGCGGTGAGCCCGGCGTGCGCTTCCGCGATATGGCTGTGCTGCAACTCGAACACGGCGTCGAGATTGCGCAGCGCGGCCTCCTGGGCCGCCACCGCCGCGCCGGCTTTCTCCAGGGCGGCGCGGTAGTCCCGGTCGTCGATCTTCACCAGCAGGTCACCCTTGTGCACGACCTGGTTGTCCGTGACGGCGATGGTCTGGATATAGCCCGGTGCCTTCGGTCCTATCACCGTGATGTCCCCACCGACGTAGGCATCGTCGGTGGTTTCGAGGAAGCGTCCGCTGGTCCACCAGTGCGCACCGTAGAGGGCAATGCCAAGCATTGCCGCTCCCATGGCGATGAATTTCAAGGGATTCTTGCGTGCCCTGACGGGAACGGCTGAGTCGGCGACGGCGGCCACGGGGCACCAGGAGGGAAGTTGAATTACAGCTGTAATCTTATGGATGATGGGGATAATTTCAAGGGGGTTGGGTTTACTGCGGGGTGCCCGCTGCCGCGGGATCGCCGACAAGGTCGGCTCCCACAAGGTCCCGGCTGGCTCGGCTGGCTCGGCTGGCTCGGCTGGCTCGGCTGGCTCGGCTGGCTCGGCTGGCTCGGCTGGCTCGGCTGGTGCGGCTGGTGCGGCTGGTGCGGCTGGTGCGGCTGGTGTGGCTGGCTGGGGTCAGCGCAGGTCTAGCAGATGGCCGATGTCGCGCAGGGCCTTGAAGCGCCGGACCAGGTTGAGCGGCTTCCGCTTCAGCAGTCCGAAGTCGCCGCGGAGGAATTCATCCACGGCATCGAGCACGCGTTCGCTGGAATGGCCGTCGCGATAGGGATGGATGTCGTCGCCGTGCGCGCGAATGGCGGCCATCAGTTCGGGGGGATGCGAAAGGGCGTGATCGATCGCGGCGTCCACGTCGCCTGGCGTCGGCACGTCGAGCATGAAGGGCTGTGGCACGCGGTTGGCGATCGTGACCACCGGCTTCCCCATCACCGCGAATTCGTGCACCACCGACGACGTATCGCATACGAGCACGTCCGCCGCACGCTCCATGTCGACGAGCCGTTCCGAGGTGAAGAAGCGCGCGTTAGGTGCTTCCAGGCCGCGGTAGGCGGCGAACAATTCCTCTGGACACTTCGGATGCAACGTAAGCAACCAGTGCCGGTCGCCACGCGCGATCATGTCGCGCAGCGGTTCGACCATCGCGGGCGCGCTGCTCAGGCGGTGGCTGAAAGTGGATGCATACATGACGACCGGACGGCCGTCAGGAGGTATGTCGAGCGCCATTGCCGACGCCGGCCCGAAAAGCGGGTCGAGCTTCGGCCAACCGGTTTCGCGTACCGCGAAGTAGCCGTGTTCCCGCGCAAGCTCCTCGAAGGGAAGCGTGGTGGACGGACCCTGCGTGACATAGAGATCGAAGAAACCGCGAATTGCGAAATGGCCACGGTCGGGTTCGCGTTTCTGCGCATTGAAGCCGTGGAACACCTGCACCTTGATGCCGGGCAAGGCGGGCGAGACCCAATTGGCCGCGCAGTACACCGCTTCCGGATGCAGCGCCCTCGCCTCGCGCAGGCTGCGCACGCGGCGTTCGTCCGCCGCGAGTTCCGCAGCGACCGCCGCCGGCACCACCCAGCCCACCTCCTGGCCACGAGCCCGCGCGGCCGCGGCCAGCGGACGCAGGATCGGCAAGGCATAGGTTTCGGTGGCGAACATCAGGCACGCGCTCAAGGGCGGCACTCCACGCTGGGCGACGTGGCATTATGACGGCTCGTTAGCCAAGCCCGCATCCCGATGACCCGACGGCCCCTTTCCCTTTGCGTGATCACCCAGAACGAGGCCGATCGCATCGGAGATTGCCTGGCATCGGCCGCACCGTTCTGTGATGACCTGGTCGTGGTCGACGGCGGTTCCACCGACGATACCGTCGCCATCGCGAGGCGTGCGGGGGCGCGGGTGATCTCACGGCCGTTCGACGGTTTTCGCAGCCAGAAGGCCTTCGCCGTAGCGCAGGCCATGAACGATTGGGTGCTCTGCCTCGACGCGGACGAGCGCATAGGACCCGAACTAAGGGCCGCGATCGAGAAGGCATGCGACGAGGGATTTCACAGCGCCGCCGGCTTTCGCTTTTATCGCCGCAACGATTTCTTCGGCCGTTTCATGCGCCACGGCAACGCGGGAGCCGACAAGGTCCTGCGCCTGTTCGACCGCCGCCAGGGCGGCTGGCGCGGCCCGCGAGAGATCCACGAGTCCGTGAGTGTCGACGGTGAGGTGCGGATGTTGCCTGGCTTCCTCGACCATTACCCGTATCGCTCGCTTTCGGAGCTGATGGCCAAGCAGGAGCGCTACGCGCACATGATGGCCACCGAGGAATTCGCCGCGGGCAAGCGCGCCACGCTCACCCAGATCATCGTGAGCCCGATGTGGCGGTTCTTTCGTGGCTACGTGCTGCGCGCGGGCTTCCTCGACGGTTGGCGCGGCATCGTCTACGCCCTGCTACGCGTGGAATACGTGCGACGCAAGTACGTGAAGCTCTGGCTGCTGCAGCATGGCCAGAAAGCCTGATCCCGTCAGAGCCTGAGCAGGCGCGCGGCGGTATCGACGATGTCCGCCGCGATCGCGGTCGCCGAACCCTCTCGTGCCATGGCGGTCGATTGGCCCGCCCATAGCGGCTGGAAATCGCCGTTGCCGCGCGCTTCGGCGATCTTGCGCAACGGCGCCAGCGGCCCGCCGGCCAGGGGAAACGGCAAGGCATCGCCGGACAACGGGCCTACTTCGCGCATGATCCGGTTGATCACGCCGCGCGCGGGACGGCCGGTGAGCACGTTGGTGATCGCCGTGTTGTCGTCGCGCGCCGAGCGCAAGGCCTGGCGATGCACGTCCACGCTGGTCGCCTCGTCCGAAAGCAGGAAGGCGCTGCCTACCTGCACGGCCGACGCACCCAGGCACAGCGCCGCGGCCATGCCGCGTCCGTCGGCGATACCACCGGCCGCGATCACGGGAATGGTCAAGGCGTCGACCAGTTGTGGCACGAGGGCCATGGTGCCCGGCTGGGCCGACATGTCGTCGGTGAGGAAGTTGCCGCGATGGCCGCCGGCCTCGTAGCCCTGCGCGATGACCGCGTCGCAGCCTCGCTGCTCCAGCCAGCGGCCCTCGGCCACCGTGGTCGCCGAGGAAAACACCACCGAACCGATGGCCTTCACGCGCGCCAGCAGGTGTTCCTCCGGCAGGCCGAAATGGAAGCTCACCACTTCCGGGCGCAACGCCTCGACCATGGCGCACATGGCATCGTCGAACGGCGCGCGGCCACCGGCCGCGGGCAGGTCGCTCGCATCGATGCCGAACTCGCCGAAGTACGGCGCGAGCCGCGCCAGCCAGCGCGCCATGGCCGCGGCATCCGGCGTGATGGGCCGGTGCGCGAAGAAGTTGAGGTTGATCGGCGCCCGGACCGCGGCACGGTAAGCCTCGACTTCCGCGGCCGCCTTCTCCACGCCGATCGAGGAACAGGGGATGGCGCCGAGTCCACCGGCCTGCGCCACGGCGATGGCCAACGCGGACAGGCCGGACCCCGCCATCGGTGCCAGCAGGAGGGGCTGGTCGATCGACAGGAGGTCGAGGATACGGCGGTCGGTCCAGGCAGGCACGGGGAAGCTCGCGGGCGACAGGTACTGGGTGATTATAGCTCGCCGTTCATCACCGCAGGCCCGCCTTTCGTCCCTGAACCCGCTGTTTTCCTCACTTCGTGAGCGACACGCGCTCAGCACGGTGCAAAGCTCCGTCCATCCCAACGGACGCCCGCACGTCCTTCACGAGGTTCCTTCCATGGATCGACGCACCCTGCTCAAGACCGCCCTCGTCCTGCCGCTGCTTCCCTATGCCCTGAAGCTGGACGCCTTCGCCGCCGCGCGCGCAGCCACTCGCGTGCGGCCGGGCTCGGCGGGTTGGCCGGCACCGGCGCAATGGCAGGCCTTGAGCCGTCAGGTCGGAGGACGCCTGTCCGTGCCTCGTTCGCCCTTCCTCGGCGATGCGGCCACCCGCGCCGAAGCCGTCGCCCAGCTGACGAACCCCTTCTATATCGGCGACCAGGTGGCACTGACCCAGACCAGCGGCTACTTCGGCGCCTGGACGTCACGACCGAGCGCTTACGCCCTGACCGCCGAGAGCGCGGAAGATATCGCCGCCGCCGTGACATTCGCCCGCAAGCATGGCGTTCGCCTCGTCGTGAAAGGCGGTGGCCACAGCTACCAGGGCACTTCCTGCGCCGCCGATTCACTGCTGGTCTGGACGCGGAAGATGAACCGCGTGGAGATGCACGATGCCTTCGTCCCCAATGGAGCGGCGCCGGGTACACGCCCCATGCCCGCGGTCAGCGTGGGCGCGGGCGCGATGTGGATCGATGCCTATAGCGAAGTGACCACCCGGGGTGGCCGCTACGTGCAGGGCGGTGGGTGCACCACCGTCGGCGTCGCTGGCCTCGTGACCGGCGGCGGTTTCGGCAGCTTCTCCAAGCGCTTCGGCACCGCCGCGTCGAACTTGCTGGAAGCCGAGGTGGTCACCGCGGACGGCGAGATCCGCGTGGTGAACGCCCACCGCGAACCCGAACTGTTCTGGGCCCTCAAGGGTGGCGGCGGTGGTTGTGCCCGCGTCGTCACACGATTGACCTTGCGCACCCACGACTTGCCGGCCACCGTCGGCGCGGTGTTCGGCGAGATCCAGGCCGATTCCGAGGAAGCCTATCGCGCGCTGGCGTCGGAGACCTTGCGCTTCTATCGCGACGCCTTGTGCAACCCGCACTGGGGCGAGCAGATCGGTTTCCGCGACGAACGCAGGATGTCCGTGTCGATGGTGTTCCAGGACCTCGACCGCGCGGCCGCCGAGGCCGTCTGGGCACCCTTCATCGACTGGGTGAAGCAGCGCCCGGCGTACTCGTTCCGCAAACCGCTCCAGGTGCTCGCGATGCCGGCGCGCCATTACTGGGACGCGGACTTCTTCCGCGAGCATGCGCCTGACGTGGTCGTCGCCGATGCGCGCGAGGGTGCGCCGCGTAACCATGTCCTCTGGAAAGGTGACCAGGGGCAGGTGGGCTGGTACATCCATGGCTATGCGTCGGCGTGGATGCCCTCGCGCTTTCTCGACGATGCCGAGCGGGATACGTTGGCCGCGGCGATATGCGAGGCCGCCAGCAAGATGGACGTGGGGCTGCACTTCAACAAGGGCCTCTTCGGTGCCCCGGCCGAAGCCCTCGCCGCAAGTCGCGACACGGCGACGAATCCCGCCGTCCTCGATGCCTTCGCCCTCGCGATCATCGGCAACAGCGGCGACCCCGTCTATGAAGGATTGCCGGGTGCGCATGTGGACGAGGCACGCGCGAAGGACGGCGCGGAACGCGTGAAGGCGGCCTACGCGCGACTCACGAAGACAGTGACGAACGCCGGCTCGTATGTTTCGGAAAGCGATTATTTCCAGAAGGACTGGCAACGCGCCTTCTGGGGCGGCAACTACACGCGGCTCGCCGCGGCGAAGCGCCGTTACGATCCCGACCGCCTGTTCCTGGTACATCACGGCGTCGGCAGCGAGGGTACCGACGCCTGATCGCCGCCCGGGTCAGGCCACGGGCGGCAACTTGTCGATGAACTTGTCCAGGGTCACCGGGTAGTCGCGCACGCGCACGCCCGTCGCGTTGTACACCGCGTTGGCGACGGCGGCGGCGACCCCGCATATACCCAGCTCGCCGACGCCCTTGGCCTTCATCGGCGAGGACATGGGATCGGTCTCGTCGAGGAAGATCACCTCCTGGTGTGGGATATCGGCGTGCACGGGCACTTCGTACCCGGCGAGGTCGTGGTTGACGAAGAAGCCCAGCCGCCGGTCCACCACCAGTTCTTCCATCAGCGCCGCGCCGACGCCCATCGTCATCGCCCCGATCACCTGGCTGCGTGCGGATTTCGGGTTGAGGATGCGCCCGGCGGCGCAGACCGCCAGCATGCGCTCGACACGGATTTCACCCGTGGCCGCGTCGACGCGTGCTTCGACGAAATGCGCGCCGAACGTCGATTGCTGGTAGCGCTTGCTCAGGTCGCCGTATTCCATGGCGTCCTCGGCGACCACGTCACCGTTCGCAGCGGCCTGGGCGATCGGGACGCTGCGCCCACCCACACCCACCTTGCCGTCCTCGAAGTTAGCCGCGTTCGGGTCCAGCCCCAGCTTCTGGGCGATGGCCTCGCGCAACTTCACACAGGCGGCATAGACGCCCGCCGTCGAGCTGTTTCCGCCCCACTGTCCGCCCGAACCGGACGAGACGGGGAACGTCGAGTCGCCGAGGCGCACGTCGATGCGATCCAGCGGCAGGCCCATCATTTCAGCGGCGGTCTGCGCGATGATCGTATAGCTGCCCGTGCCGATATCGGTCATGTCGGTTTCCACCGTGACACGCCCGTTGCGATCCAGACGCACGCGGGCGCCGGACTTCATCACGAGGTTGTTACGGAACGCGGCCGCCACGCCCATGCCCACGAGCCAGCGCCCGTCACGTGTCGTCGCGGGACGCGGCGCGCGGCGTTCCCAGCCGAAACGTTTCGCCCCCGTACGCAGGCATTCGACCAGCCGGCGCTGCGAGAACGGACGGTCGGGCTTTTCCGGATCGACCTGGGTGTCGTTGAGGATGCGAAATTCAATCGGGTCCATGCCGAGCTTCCCGGCCATCTCGTCGATCGCGATCTCCAGCGCCATCAACCCCGATGCTTCGCCGGGCGCACGCATGGCGTTGCCTTCGGGAAGATCGAGCACGGCGAGCCGGGTGGCCGTCATGCGGTCGGCACCGGCGTAAAGCAAGCGCGTCTGCTGCACGGCGGTTTCCGGATCACCGCCCGGGAGGTCGCCCGACCAGCTCTCGTGGCCGATGGCCTGGATCTTCCCGTCTTTCGAGGTACCGATACGGATGCGCTGGATCGTCGCCGGGCGATGCGTGGTGTTGTTGATCATGAAGGGACGCGGCAAGGCCACCGCCACCGGACGTTTGGCGGCACGTGCGCCCAGCGCGGCCAGCAATGCGTCGGCACGAACGAAGAGCTTGCCGCCGAAGCCGCCGCCGATATACGGCGAGATGAGCCGTACGTTCTCCTTCGGAATGCCCAGCGTGAGCGCGACGTCGCCACGCCCCCAGTCGATCATCTGGTTCGACGTCCACAGCGTGAGCTTGTCGCCTTCCCATGCCGCGATGGAGGCATGCGGTTCCATCATCGCGTGCGAGTGGTCCGGCGTGGTGTACATGGCGTCGAGTTTCACCGCCGAGGCCGCGAAGCCCGCGGCGAAGTCGCCCACCGCCGTATCCGACTTTCCTCGTTCCGGTTTTGTAGCGGTGTCTTTCGCCGCGGCGAGGTCGAACTTGCCGGGAGTGCGGGCATAATCCACGCGCACCAGCTGTGCCGCGACGCGTGCCTGCTCGAAGGTCTCCGCGACCACCACCGCGACCGCCTGGTGGTAGTGCTCGATCTCGGGGCCGCCGAGCAAGTGCGCCGTATTGAACTTGCCCTTCTCGAGTTTCCCCGCCGTCTTCGCGGTGACGATCGCCAGCACGCCGGGCGCGCGTTGTGCACGGGTGAGGTCGATCGAGACGATACGGCCCTTGGCGATGGACGAGCCAACGACATAACCATAGGCGTGATGGGGCACGGCTTCGTGCTGCTCGTACGCGTAATGCGCCGTGCCGGTGGTCTTGAACGGTCCGTCGATGCGATCCACCGGCTGGCCGACGACCTTCAGGCGGTCGATCGGGTTGGTGGTGGCGGGAGTGTCGAATTTCATGCCTTCGTCTCCTTCGCTTCGGCGAGGCCCGCCGCGATGGTCCGCTCGACCAGGGTGACCTTGAAGGCATTGCCTTCGGTCGGCTGCGCGCCGGCGAGCAACCGCGTCGCGACCGCCTTGGCGCCCTTCGGGAGTTCGGCTTCGGCCGCCTCCACCCGCCATGGCTTGTGCGCCACGCCACCGAGCGCCACGCGGCCACTGCCATCGGGCTGCACGATCATGGCGACCGACACCAGGGCGAACGCATAGGACGCGCGGTCGCGAACCTTGTGATAGAGCTGCGTGCCACCGACAGGCTTCGGCAAGGTGACGGCGGTGATCAGCTCTCCCGGCGCCAGGACGTTTTCGATGTGTGGCGTGTTGCCGGGCAACGTGTGGAAGTCGGCGATGGGAATGCGTCGCGTGCTGCCATCCGGGCGCATGGTTTCCACGGTGGCATCGAGTGCGCGCATGGCCACGGCCATGTCGCTCGGATGCACGGCGATGCACGACTTGCTCGCGCCCACGATCGCATGCTGTCGGCTGAAACCGCCGATCGCCGCACAGCCGCTGCCGGGCAAGCGCTTGTTGCAGGCCTGGTTGGTGTCGTAGAAGTAAGGGCAACGCGTTCGCTGGAGCAGGTTGCCGCCCGTGGTGGCCTTGTTGCGCAACTGGCCGGAGGCGCCGGCGAGCAAGGCCCGCGAGAGCAAGGGATAGTCGCGCCTGATCCTCGCGTCGGCCGCCAGGTCGGTGTTGCGGACCATGGCACCAAGTCGCAACCCGCCCTCGTCAGTCGGCTCTATCTTGTCGAGATCCAGGCCATTGACGTCGATCAGGTGCGCCGGCTCCTCGATGCCGGTCTTCATCAGGTCGAGGAGGTTCGTTCCGCCCGCGATGAACTTCGCTCCGGGAACACGTGCCGCCGCGGACGCGGCGGCAGCCGGGGAGTCGGCACGCTCGTAAGTGAACGGTTTCATGCCTTCACCCCCGCCACTTCGGCGATCGCTTCCTGGATATTGGAGTACGCACCGCAGCGACAGATGTTGCCGCTCATTCGCTCGCGCAATTCCAAGGGACTTATCCGGGCCTTGGCGGTCAGGTCGGTCGTGGCATGGCTGGGAATGTCGTCGCGGATCTCGTCGAGGACCGCCACGGCCGAGCAGATCTGCCCCGGCGTGCAGTAGCCGCACTGGTAACCGTCGTGCTTGATGAAGGCGGCCTGCATCGGATGAAGGCGCGCCGGCGTGCCGAGGCCTTCGATCGTGGTGACCTTCGCGCCCTGGTGCATCACCGCCAGGGTGAGGCAACTGTTGATACGGCGGCCATCGACGATGACGGTGCAGGCGCCGCACTGGCCGTGATCGCAACCCTTCTTCGTGCCGGTGAGGTGCATGTGCTCGCGCAAGGCGTCGAGCAGGGTCGTCCGCGTGTCGAGGTCGAGTTCCTGCGCCTTGCCGTTGACCTCCATGGCGACCTTGGCGGTGGCGGTCGGGCGCGTGCCGTCTTTGGCGGCGGGGGCGGCGACGAGTCCGGGCACGGCGAGGGCCGTCGCCGAGACCGCTCCCATTTTCAGGACTTCGCGGCGCGTGAATTTCCAGTCGTTCGACGGATCCATGGGTCGGTCCTCAGCGCTGTTGGGGTTTGCCTGGACAGGCGGCCGGGGCTAGCTCACCGAGCGTAGGTCATTCGCGGCCGGCTTTGTAGATCTCGAATCCGCAAGATCTCATATCGACAATTCATGAATGAGGCCGCCGAGATAGGCACCTTCGCGGCGAACCTGGTCCAACGGTATGGGCACGCCGCCCGGCGGATCGTGCTCGACGAAGAGATGCCCGATCCCCGCCTGTCGCGCGGCCCGCAGGATCGGCCGGTACGGGACGACACCGTGGCCGAGTTCCACGATGTGGCCGCTGGCGTCGAAGTCCTTGATATGCGCGGAGAGATAGCGCTTCGGATAGCGGATGAAATAGGAGACGGGGTTCGCTCCCGCCTTGCTCATCCAACCGCAATCGGCCTGGAAATGCACCAGGCTCGGGTCGGTTTCGGCCAGCAGGATGTCGTACCCGCTGCCGCCGGCTACGAATTTTCGGAACTCGAAATCGTGGTTGTGATACGCGTAGCGCAGCCCCGACTTCTTCGCCGCTTCGCCGATCCCGTTCGCACGCTCGGCGACACGCTTGAAGTCGTCGGCGGTGAGCGCGCCCAAATCGGCATGCTTTTCCTCGACCGACGGCGAGAGCACCGAACTGACGACCTGGTTCACGCCAAGCCGATGTGCCGTGTCGAACAGCTTCGCCGTGTCGCGTTCGCCCGAGAAATCCAGGTGGACGCTACGGAGCTTCATGCCGGCCTCGTCGACGCGGCGGCGGAGTGTCTCCGGCGGCAGGTTCGCGTAGGTGATGGCTTCCAGCTCCCCGTAGCCGAAGCTGGCCAACTTGGCCAGCACCGCTACCGTGTCGGTGACGATCGCATCACCCAGCGTATAGAGCTGGAATCCCACGGGCTGTCGCGCCGGGCGTTCATTCCGCGGGTCAGCGAGCAGGGGCATGCCTGTTCCCAGCGCGGCAAGTGTGAGGGCGGTGTTCTGCAGGAAGGTGCGACGGCTTTTCAACATGCATCCGGTCTCCCTCGGGCTCAGTCTTCGATGTCGAGCCAGCGTCGGCTGGTCGCCGAAGCGACGACACGGTCGGTGATTCGGGCGGCGCGGAGACCGTCGTCGAACGTGGGAAGACCTTCCGGCCGCTCGCCCCGTATCGCCGCGTAGGTATCGGCCACGAAGGCCTCGAAGCATTGGGCGTAACCCTGCGCGTGGCCAGCCGGCAATACCGCCAGGCGTCGTTGCTCCGCACTGCCCGCCGAAGGGTCGCGCACGAAACACGCGGAGTGATCCGCATACCCAAGCCACAGGCGCTCGCTGTCTTCCTGGTCGAAGCTCACGCTCGCCCTGGAACCATCCAGTTCGAACCACAGACGGTTCTTCCGGCCCGGCGACACCTGGCTGACCGTGACATTCGCCAGCACGCCTTCGCGGGTGCGGAACATCGCCGCCGCCACGTCCTCGCTGGACACCGCTTCCATGGCACCACCGCTCGCCGCCACGGTGAAACTCTGCCGTGAGGATGCCGCGCGTTCGGGAACCACCGTGGCGAACGCGGCGCTCACTTCCGCGAAGCGCTGCCCGCCGACCCACTCCACGAGATCGCACCAGTGCGAACCGATATCGGCGAAGACGCGCGACGGACCGCCTTGCCGTGGATCGACCCGCCAGTTATTCGCACCGGCGTCCATGAGCCAGTCCTGCAAGTAGCTGCCGTGGATCAAGCGGAGTGGCCCCAGCTCCCCGGCGGCGATGCGGTCGCGCGCTTCGCGGACCACGGGGTGATACCGGTAGACGAAGGGCACCGTGGCGACCAGGCCGGTCCGGCGCGCCGTCTCCGCGAGCGTCGCCGCATCGTCGATACTCGTCGCCAGCGGCTTTTCGCAAACGACATGCTTGCCCGCCTTCAAGGCGGCCTCCGCGTAGGGTTTGTGCAAGGCGTTCGGTGTGCATACGTGCACTACCTGTACCTGCGGGTCGGCGATCACTTCGTCGATGCCGCCGTAAGCACGCGACACGTTCCATCGGTCGGCCACTTCCCTCGATCGCTCCGGCGTCGAAGCGCAGACACCGCGCACCTCGGCACCCGCCAGCATCGCGGCGCGACGATGGACCGCGCCGATCATCCCCGCGCCGACGATGGCTATGTTCAACCGTGGCATGTGCTTTCCTCTCATAACGGCTCGGCGGCCGCGGCGCGGGCGCTGCGCTCCTTGAACAGGAACAGGAAGACCAGGAGGACGGCGAAGGCGATACTGGCCGGCACCATCCAGATGCTTCGCCAGTCGTGTACGCCATCCACCGTGAAGCGATCGACGACGAAGCCGGAAAGGTAGGTTCCGATCAACATGCCGACGCCGTACGTCGCCAGGGTGATGAATCCCTGCGCACCGCTGCGGAAACGCGCTCCGGCGTGGGCGTCGGTATAGATCTGCCCGGTGACGAAGAAGAAGTCGTAGCAGATGCCATGCAGGATGATGCCGCCGACCAGCAGCGCATACCCGGCGTTCACGTCGCCATACGCGAACAGCACGTAACGGGCGACCCAGGCCGCCATGCCCAGGGCGAGCATCTTCTTTACGCCGAGGCGGGTGAAGAAGAACGGCATCGCCAGCATCAACACCACCTCGGACGCCTGGCCCAGCGATTGCAGGCCGGCGGCACCGCGCACGCCGAGGTCGTTCAAGAACGGGTTGGTGAAGTTGTAATAGAACGACAACGGAATGCAGATCGCCACCGACGCCAGGAAGAAGACCAGGTACGAACGGCTCTTCAGCAGGCGCAGCGAGTCCAGGCCCAGGATGTCGCTCATGGACACGTTGGCGCCCCGCTTGAGTGGCGGCGTATCCGGCAAGGTGAAGGCGTAGAGGCCGAGCAGCAGCGAGGCCATCGCTGCCATGCGGAACGTCCATTCGAGCCGGTGCGCGTGCTCCCAGCCCAGCCATGCGATCAGCACGCCGGCGACGATCCAGCCGACGCTGCCGGCGACGCGGACAGGCGGGAATTGCTTCTCCGGGTTCTCCATGTGGCGCATGGCCACGCTGTTCACGAGCGCCAGCGTGGGCATGAACAACACCATGTACACCATGATCAGGGTGAGGAAGGCGGGAAAGGTGGCCGCTTGCGACGCCCACCACAGCAACGCGGCACCGGCGACCTGGAGAACGCCGAGGATGCGTTGTGCCGCGAAGTAGCGATCCGCGATCAGGCCCACCACGAAGGGCGCGATGATCGCGCCGATGGACTGGCTGAGGAAGGCCGCGGCGATCTGCGACCCATCGGCATGCAGTGGCCCCTGGCCAAGGTACGTGCCCAGGGTGACGAACCAGGCGCCCCAGATGAAGAACTCCAGGAACATCATCGAACCCAGGCGGAACAACATCGGTCGCATAGCGTCTTCCTCGATGGCGGTTCAGAGACCGAGCAGGCGCCGTAGCGTCTCGGGCGGGGTGGAGGCACCGGCGAAATCGTCGAACGCACGGTCGGTCACATGGATGATGTGGTCTCGGATGAACGGTGCGCCTTCCCGCGCTCCGTCTTCCGGATGCTTCAGGCAGCACTCCCACTCCAGCACCGCCCAGCCGGGAAAGTCGTACTGCGCGAACTTGGAGAAGATCGCGCGGAAATCGACTTGTCCGTCACCCAGCGAGCGGAATCGCCCCGGCCGGTCGAGCCAGGACTGGTAGCCACCGTAGACACCGCTACGCGCGTCCGGGCGGAACTCGGCATCCTTGACGTGGAACATGCCGATGCGCTCGTGGTAACGGTCGATGAAGCCGAGGTAGTCGAGCTGTTGCAGCAACAGGTGGCTCGGATCGAAAAGGATCTTGGCGCGAGGGTGGTGGTCCACTGCATCGAGGAAGCGCTCGAACGTCACGCCATCGTGCAGGTCTTCGCCGGGATGGATTTCGAAGCAGAGGTCGACGCCCTGCTCGTCGAACACGTCGAGGATCGGACGCCAGCGTCGTCCGAGTTCGGCGAAGGCTTCCTCCACGAGTCCCGGCGGGCGCTGTGGCCACGGATAGAAATACGGCCAGGCGAGCGCGCCTGAAAACGTGGCATGGGCCTTGAGACCGAGACGCGCGCTGGCTTTTGCCGCGAGCTTCAACTGGTCCACTGCCCAGGCCTGCCGGGCCGTCGGGTTCCCACGCAACGGTTCCGGTGCGAATCCGTCGAACAGGAGGTCGTAAGCCGGATGCACGGCGACCAGTTGTCCCTGCAGATGCGTGGAAAGCTCGGTGACTTGCAAGCCGTGTCGATCGAGCATGGCGCCGATCTCGTCACAGTACGCCTGGCTCGTGGCGGCCTCGGCGAGGTCGAAGACATGCGGCGTACTGGTGGGTATCTGCAAACCCGCGTATCCGAGATCGGCTGCCCATGCAGCGAGCGTATCCAGCCGGTTGAACGGTGCCTCGTTCCCTATGAACTGAGCCAGGAACAGGCCAGGGCCTTTGAGCGTTTTCATCGTGTCGCCTGCAATGAAATCGATTTCATAGATACTATCAGCGGAAATTCGCAAGATCATGATGCAGTGCGTCAGGACGGAACGAGGTAGTGCGTGGCCACCATTTACGACATCGCGAACCTGGCCAAGGTCTCTCCAGCCACTGTGTCGCGAGCCCTGAGCCAGCCCGACCTGGTTTCCGAAGCCACCCGCCGCCGCGTGCAGGCCGCGGTGGCCAAGCTCGGTTTCGTGCCGAACGCGGCCGCGAAGAGCTTGCGCACGCGACGCACGGGCAAGCTCCTGGTGACGGTTCCCGACGTGTCCAATCCGTTCTTCGCGGAAATCGTCAAGGGCGTCGAGGAAGCCGCGCAACCGAAGGGCTATGCCGTGCTTCTGGGCGATACGCAGCAACAGCCGGAACGCGAAGAGAGCTACGCGCAGATCCTGCGTCGCCAGGAGGCCGACGGCCTCATCGTCCTGGGGCACCGCTTGCCTCCCACCGCGCGCGAACTCGTCGACGAACTCGGTGACGCGGCGCCCGTGGTGAATGGCTGCGAGTTCACGCCCGACCTCGGTGTCCCCAGCGTACACATCGACAACGCCGCCGCCGCGCAAGTGGCGATGGAACACCTGTATGCCCTGGGCCATCGCCGCGTAGGTATCGTGGGTGGGCCGGAGACGAATCCGCTGCACCATCAGCGCCTCGATGGCGCGCGCGCGGCGGCGAAGGTGCATCGGGCCGTGCGCTCATTGATCGTGGAACGCGGCGACTTCTCCGTCGAATCGGGCTATGCGGCGGGCCGGCGATTGCTCGCGCTGCCGCAACGTCCGACCGCGGTGTTCTGCTTCAGCGACCAGATGGCCATGGGCGTGTTGGCCGCCTGCCGGGAACACGGCGTGAACGTACCTGGGGACCTTTCCGTCGTCGGCTTCGACGACCTGCGGACGACGCGCTACCTGGCGCCCGCGCTCACCACCATCAGCCAGCCCATGCGGTCGATCGGCCACGAGACGGTGCGCGTGCTACTCGGCATCCTGGCCGGGAAACCTCACCCCGATGGGGTCGAGTTGCCGTTCGAACTCATTGTCCGGCAGTCGACCGCGCCTCCGCGATAGCGCCCCGGCCGATGGGTGACGCCCCTCGCTGATGGCGCCGTTGCGGGAGATACCGACAACGGCGCCACACCAATGGACCGGCTTTCCCTTATTCGACGCCGGTCACCCACACCTCCACACGGCGGTTCGGCGCGAGGCATCCGATCAGTTGTCCGCGAGGTGCATCCTCGCAGCCCTTCACCGGATCGGCCTCGCCCAGGCCCTCCGCGGTGACGCGATCGGCGGGGATGCCCTGCGCCGCGAGATAACCCTTCACCGCTTCGGCGCGGCGCTGTGACAAGGCCCGGTTGTAGGAGTCGCTGCCGAGGCGATCGGTATAGCCGACGATGCGTACGGACCGCAGCTTGTCACCTTGATCGCGCAACGTCGTGGCCATCTCGTCGAGACTGCCCTTGCCGGCCGGCGACAACTCGGCGCTGTCGAACGCGAAGAGTGCATCGGCGGACAGTACGCGTGGCTTGCGCGCCGCGACCGGTTCGGCGGCTACCGGGGCGGGAGCGGGCGCTGCTTCCTTCAGGAAGTCGGCACACGCCTCGGGTTTCCAGTAGAAGCTGCGAGCCAGCTTGTCATCGTCGAACAACACCTTGTATTGGCACACGGTCACTTCGTCGCTGCCGGGCTTGCGGAAGTTGAACACGTAGTTCCACTCCCGCACGCCCCAGATGCCTTCGCTGAAGTGTGGATAGCCGATCAGGTCGGATACCTGCTGCTTGTTGAGCCCCGACTTCACCTTTCGCAGGTTCGCCAGATTGGGAAACGTGCCGCCCTTGTGCATGGGCGTGACCTCGCCCACCGCGGGCCACACCACTTCGCCTGCCGAGCGGCCGTCCTTCGCCACGTCGTGGCTGATGTTTCCACAGGCCGCCAGTGCCAGTGCGAGCGAGACCACGGAGATGCCTTTCAACGATGCGCGCATGTTCTTGATTCCTTGGATAGCATTCATGGGTTCGCT
The DNA here is from genome assembly GCF_041360655.1 of Luteibacter sp. RCC_6_2. NCBI lineage: Bacteria > Pseudomonadati > Pseudomonadota > Gammaproteobacteria > Lysobacterales > Rhodanobacteraceae > Luteibacter > Luteibacter sp. RCC_6_2. Next base: position 34,689 of record NZ_JBFUPQ010000013.1, read on the forward strand.
CCTCACCACACCACGCCCGCGCCGATACCCGCGCCGGCATCGCCGCGCGAGTTCGTCGTGGCGTTGAGCTTCATGATGTAGCGTCCGCTCTCCGTGATCGTCGACATGCCGACGGCGATGCCGGTTTCGCCGTGGAAACTGCCGACCGCCACCGCCGCCGCGTTCTGGTTCGGCTGGTAGGCCTGCGGCAGGCTGGCCATGGCCATAGCCGAGGCGATGCCGGCGTTGGCGCGGTTACCGATGCGATTGAGTTCCTGGTCCACGCCTTGGAAACGCTGGTCGACGTAGCTCTTGGTCCAGTTCTTCGCGCTTTCGATCGCCTGGTCCAGCTGGCCCACGTTCACGGCGTCGGTGGTGTTCACGCCGGCCGCCACGTTGGTGATCGTGCGCTCGTTACCCACCGAACCGACGGAGACGGTGTTGGACTGGTTGGCCACGGAACCGGCGCCGATGGCGACGCTGTTGTCACCCGTGGCCGACGAGCCCGCGCCGATTGCCGTGCTGTTGTCACCCGTGGCAGTCGACGACGTGTTGTTGTCACCACTGTTCTGGTAGGTATTGTTGGTGGTGCTGCCGCCGCCTCCGGCCGGGAAGTTGTTGACGACGTTGGACAGGTTGATGATCTGCGAGCCCAGCAACTCCAACGTCTGGTTGGTCGCGTACAGCTGCGAGCCATTGATCGCGTCCGTGCTGCTGCCACTGATCCGGCCGGCCGCCAGGTTGGTGATCGTACGCTCGGCGCCCAATGCACCCACGCTCACCGTCGAGCCGGGTGTCGTGCCCGCGAAAGCGTAGGTGGTGCCGTTGAGCGTGGTGCTCGCCGTACCCACCGCCGCATCCGTCGACGAACCCGCTCCCAGCGCCACGCTGCCGGCGAATGCCGCCTGCGAACCTGCGCCCAGGGCCAGGGCCTGGATACCGTTCGATACCGCGTTGGTACCCAGCGCCACGCCATCGGCGAGGTTCACCGTCGCGTTCTGGCCGATCGCCGTGCCACCCGGCGCGGTCTGCTGCACGATCGCACCGTTGCCCATGCCGATGCCGTTGTCGCCGTTCACCGTGGTCTGCGGACCGATGGCGACCGACTCCGCACCTGCCGCCAGCGAATCGGAAGCGGTGGAATTGGCATGGAAATACTTGATCGGCGTGACCGAGAACGAACTCATCGCACCCTTCAACTGACGCAACGACACCGCGTCCTGGTCTTCCGTGCCGTCCGCCAGGTTGGTGATCTGGCGGAAATCCGTGGCGTTGCCGACCGATACCGCACCGAGCAGGGTGCGATCGGTGGTGTTGTACGGGATGACATTGGTGCCGACGAGGATCGAGCCGGAGGTGGGAGCGATCGCGCGATCGGACACCGCGCCGGAACCGAGCGCCACGCCACCTAACACGGAGACGCCGGTGCCCTGGCCCAGGGCCGTCGCGTTATCCGCGGCCGCCGTGGCGCCGACACCCGCCGCCAGGGCGTTCAGACCGGTCGCGCCATCGTTGGCGTAGTTGCCACCGGGCGTGCCGTTGTCGTTGACGCTGTAGTAGTGGATGGCGTTGGCGGCCACCGTGTCGTTCAACGTGTCCAATGCTTGGTTGGTGGCGAACAGCTGCGAGCCGTTGATCGCATCCGTGCTGTTGCCGTTCACCTGTCCTGCCGCGACATTCGTGATGGTTCGCTCGGCACCCACCGCACCGACACTCACGGTGCTGCCGGGCGTGGTACCCGCATAGGCATAAGTGTTGCCCGCGATGGTTCCACTGGCGGTCTGGACCACCGTACCCGTCGTGCTGCCCGCGCCCAATGCCACGTCGCCCACGTTGGCACCAGCGGTCGCACCGTTGCCGATCGAGACGGCATTTTCCGTGTTGGCCGTGGATACCGGGCCAATCGCCACGCTGTTCAATCCGTTCGGCAGGGAATCGGCCAGGTTGGAGTTGGCGTGGAAGTACTTGATACCGCCGGTGTCGATCTGGTTGAAGACCTGCTGCAGCGAGCCGTACGTGTTGCCGCCGTAGGTGATGCTCGTGTTGATCGTGCCGGTGGCAGGGTCGTACGTGGTGCCGCCACCATAACTGTTCGCAATGGAATCACCGAGGTTGGTCACGGTGTTGCCGAGGTTGGTGACGCTCGTACCGACGGTACCGATCGCCTGGTTCGTCGCGAACAACTGCGAGCCGTTGATCGCATCGGTACTGCCACCGTCGATGCGGCCCGCCGCCACGTTGGTGATGGTCCGCTCCGCACCCACCGCGCCCACGCTCACCGTCGAACCCGGCGTCGTGCCTGCGAACGCATAGGTGGTGCCGTTGATCACCGCGTTGGGGGTACCCACCGCCGCGTCCGTCGCGGAACCCGCTCCCAGTGCCACGCTGCCGGCGAATGCCGCCTGCGAACCCGCACCCAAGGCCAGGGCCTGGATGCCGTTGGACACCGCATTGGTACCCAGCGCCACGCCATCGGCGAGGTTCACCGTCGCGTTCTGGCCGATCGCCGTGCCACCCGGTGCCGTCTGCTGCACGATCGCGCCGTTACCCATGCCGATGCCGTTGTCGCCGTTCACCGTGGTCTGCGGACCGATGGCGACGGACTCCGCACCGATGGCCGCCGAGTCGGTGGCGGCGGAATTGGCATGGAAGTACTTGATCGGGGTGACCGAGAACGAACTCATCGCGCCCTTCAATTGGCGCAAGGTGACGGCATCCTGGTCCTCCGTGCCGTCCGCCACGTTGGTGATCTGGCGGAAATCCGTGGCGTTGCCCACCGATACCGCGCCCAGCAAGGTGCGGTCGGTGGTGTTGTACGGAATCACGTTGGTGCCGACGAGGATCGAGCCGGACGTGGGGGCGATGGCACGGTCGGACACGGCGCCCGAACCGAGCGCCACGCCGCCCAGCACGGACACGCCCGTGCCCTGGCCCAACGCCGTGCCGTTGTCGGCGGTGGCGGTGGCGCCGACACCTGCGGCCAGCGCGTTGAGGCCGGTGGCTCCATCGTTGGCGTAGTTGGCGCCGGGGGTGCCGTTGTCGTTGACGCTGTAATAGTGGACGGCGCTCGCGGATATATCGCCACCGATCTGGTTGAAGATCTGCTGCAGCGAGCCGTAGGTGTTACCACCATAGGTGACGCTGGTGGTGATGTTGCCGGTGCTGGGATCGTAGGTGGTGCCGCCGCCGATCGTCGTGGCGATGGTGTTGCCGAGGTTGGTGACCGTGGTACCCACCGTACCGATCGCCTGGTTGGTCGCGAACAGCTGCGATCCATTGATGGCATCGGTGCTGCCGCCGTCGATGCGTCCCGCCGCGACGTTGGTGATGGTCCGCTCTGCACCGGTGGCACCCACGCTCACCGTGCTTCCGGGGGTGGTGCCGGCGAACGCGTAGGTGGCGCCGTTGATGGTCGCGCTCGCCGTGCCGACCGCCGTCGTGGTGGTCGACCCGGAACCCAGCGCGACGTCGTTGGCATTGTTCGCCGTGGCGGTGTTGCCGAAAGCCACCGAGCCGGCGCCGAGAGCGCTGCTGGCGTTGCCCAGGGCGACGGAGCCGACACCCTGGGCGTTGTTGCCGTTACCCGCCGCCACCGCGCCGTCGCCGTTCGACGTGTTGTTGGAGCCAACAGTCACGGCGCCATTACCTATGGCGGAATTCGGATCGCCGATGGCGACGGCACCATTGCCGTTGGCGATCTGCGCCTCGCCCAGCGCGACGGCGCCCAGACCGCCGAGCACCTGCGAGTTGTGGCCGGCGGCGAACGAACCCGCGCCGGCACCGGTCGCAACCGTATTCGTATCGCCAATCGCGACCGTGGACGCCGCCTGCGCCTTCGACGACGTACCAGCCGCCACGCTGTTGGCTCCCGATGCGGTGTTCGCGCGGCCCAGCGCCAGCGCGTTCGTCGCCGTCGCGGAACTGCCGCCCACGGCGGTACTGTTCGTGCCCGACGCCAGCGTGAAGTTACCTATGCCGACCGCGCCCACGCCGCTGGCGACGATGTCGATACCGAACGCGATGGCGTTGTTCGCCGTGGCACCACCACCCGCCACACCGCTTTGAAGCGCGCCCACGTAGATCGAATTGATACCCGTCGCGTTTGCCTGCCTGCCGATGGCGATCGCGTCGGCCTGGCTGGCGTTCGCCTGCAAGCCCATGCCGATCGAGTAGAGACCCGACGAAGTCACGTCCGTGCCGATGGCGATGGCCGATTCGGCCGATGCACCCGTCCCAACGGTGCGGGCTCCCAGGTAAACCGCGTTGAGGGCGGTCGAGTACGCCTGCCAGCCGATGGCGGTCGAATGGGCGAAAGTGGCTTGCGACGATAGGCCTACGGCCGTCGCTCCTTCCCCCGTGGCTTTCGTGAAGCCTCCCAGGGCGGTGGCCTGTCCATTGCTTGCCGCAGCGGACGTGCCGAGGGCGACGGCGTTTATCGCACCCGTGACCTTCGCACCCCAACCGGCAGCGAAACTATTGGTCGAAGCGGCATCCACCATGACACCAGCATTAGCGCCGATGGCGATGCTCCCGTCGGCTGCGGCGGTGATCTGGTTACCGATGGCAGTCGAATTGACCCCGGTCGCGTTGGTCGCATAACCGAGTGCCGTACCTTCGAGCCCGGTCGCGTGAGCTGACAGGCCAAGCGCAACGTTGGATGAATCGTTCGCAATGGCCTGTGTTCCGATGGCGACCGCATTCGGTCCGGAAGCCGTGACGTCCGTGCCGATGCCGATGGCACCGCCAGCGAGCGCACCCGTGCCGCTAGCGGTACGTGCGCCGATGTAAACGGAATTGATGGCATTGGAATAGGCTCCGAAGCCAACGGCTATGCCGTTCTGTGCATTCACGGTCGAGCTATAGCCGAGCGCCAGCGCACCCAATACGTTAGCTCTTGCCAGCGACCCGACGGCCGTGGCCCCGATCCCGCTGGCGGCGGAGGTATAGCCCATGCATGAGGCGGTACCGTTATAGGCGTTATAGGGTGCCGCGGTGCAATCGACCGCCTGTGCCGCCGCCGATCCGCTCCATCCGATCCACCCGGCAGCCATCAACAGGGTCAAGGCCACGGGAGCGAGGCCGTGAGACGGCGACCCGCGACGGCCCTGTCCCGAGCTGCCACCGCGGTGGCACGTCGCTATCTCCGAAGCGACCACGAGCTGATTGAGCGCGCGGTTCCAGACTTTGCTATGTATCTTGTTCATACGATTTCCTTCTGCATGGGCTGATGCACCGGGGGGAGCGTGGTTGGGAACTGAAACGCAGGCGCGCAAAGGGCCGCGAACGCGGGAACGCGTCCGGGTAGGAGGTTGCTTTCTTCTTATTTACGGCCGCGCACGATCACGCGCGGACGTCATCCGTCCCGTCGAACGACGAGAAGACTCAAGCCAGGGTTGGTCGTAATCGATGGCGTGCCGAGGGCGGGGGATGTTGGGCGCCGGTGCGGACGAAGCCGGGGGCCCCGGCTCGAGGAATGCAGGAATGGCTTCGGTCCAGGCAGCCGCCTGTCCGGAAATTCCGCTCGCTGGTCCGCCTGGATGGGTACGAATTATCCATCGCGTGTGCTACTCCCCCTGCAGCTTCTTCCATGGTTCAGCCGGCATGGACGCCGGAACGTGACCCGTGGTTTTTTATAGCTCAAATACTCCTACAGGAAAGATATGCACGATCTAAATCGTGACGCTCCTCTCACAAAAACATCACGTTTTTTTGATGTCGATTTTTAGGACAAAGGTGGCACGTCGGTTGCTTCGACGTGCAAGGATGCACCGTTCCGGCAAAGGCGGTAGTGGGGCAAAAGGACAAGCCTTTTGCCCCAACGGCTTCAACCCTTCTTGCCTACCGCATCGGCGGCTTCCTCGATCACCTTCGCCACCTCGCGCGGATGCGAGAGCAGCGAAACGTGACTCGAAGGAAGCACCGTCGTATGCGCGTTCATCCGCTTGGCGACATCGCGCTCCAGCTGCGGATTGATGACCCGGTCGTTGGCCGAGACGATGTACCAGGTAGGGTGGGTCTTCCACGCGGCGGTGGTGACCTTGTCACCGAACGTGCTGGCGGCCAGCGCACCCTGCGTCACCGCCATCGTCTTCGCCTCGGCGCGCGGAAGGTCCGGGGCGAAGTTCTCGAGCACGCCCTGTTCCGTCTGGTAGAGGAAGCCATGGCCGTCGTCGCGGATGGTACCGAGCGCCGGCGTCTTCGCATAGGCATTGACCAGCTCCCCGGCTGATTGACCGTCGTCGTTCGCGAAGGCGGCGACATAGACGAGCGCCGCGACCTTGGGATCGTTCCCGGCTTCGGTGATCACCGTGCCGGCCCAGCTGTGCCCGACGAGAACCACGGGCGCCGTGGCCGACTGCAGCACCTGTTTCGTGGCGGCGACATCCGCCGCCAACGACGTGAGCGGGTTCTGCACCGCGAGCACGGTGTAACCCTTGGCCTGTAATAACGGAATGACCTTGCTCCAGCTGGAGCCGTCCGCCCATGCGCCATGGACGAGGACGATGGTCGGCTTGGCTGCTTCCGCGGCCTGTACGGAAGCGAACGATGCGCCGGCGAGTGCGGCCGCCGCGGTCAGACGAAATAACGTGTTCTTTTTCATGGGCTGCTCCTGGTCGTGAAGGGTCGTAGGAATGGGTCGACCTTTCACGAGCTTAGGCAGCGGCTATCGCACGCGATTGAAATATCGGCAGGCATTCGCACGCGCGAGCCAGCAGATATCACCAACCGTTTCAGTTCCCCGCGCTATGGATTTCCGCGACGTAGCCGCCGGGGAACCTGACCATCGCTGCGCGACGGTCGCCTTCGGGGTGGGCTTCCACGACGACGGTCGCTCCGCTGTCACGTGCGCGGCGAAGCGTGGCGTCGAGGTCGCCGACTTCATAGCCGGTAAGCTCGGTGCCGTAAGGCCAGTCGAGGTGGCCATCGGTCACCAGCACCGTGGCCTTGCCGAAACCCGAGGCGAGCCGGATACGCCGGTAGGTGCCGGCGCTGCGGCCGATTTCCACCGCGGGTGCGTGGCGTTCGTCCGAGAGCACCTTGCCATGCGTGAATGCCACGAACGACTTCACGAACGCGTCGGCCGACTGGACCGGCAGGTAGATCCTGTTCTCCGGCACGTGTTCGAGCGGGGCCGATGTCGACTTCGCCGTGTGCCAGTAGAACTGCGTGTTCACGCCACCGGGAAAGGTGACCACCGCGTCGCGCCCGATGGGATCGTCGAAGGGCGCGACCAGGGTCGCGGCGCCAGCGGCGTTGGCGGCCTTGACGGCCTCGTCCACGTTGGTGACGAGATAGCCCGTGCGCTCCTGCCCGAAGGGATACGGCACCGGCGTCTGGAAACCGAATACGGAGATCGCGCCGGAGGATGTCCGCACCACCTGCGACGTCGTCTTCGACGGTGTCGGTGTCACCGTGACGACCACCGGCGGCGTCGGCTGACCCGCGAAGGTGGTGGTGAAACTACGGACGAAGGCGTCCAGGTCGGCAGCGGCGACGTACACATGGGTCGTGTCGTATTGGGGGCCGACCGAGAAGTCCCGTGTCGAAGCGAAGGCGGCCGGCACGATCGCCAGCGCCAGGGTGGCAAGAAGAATGTGTGCTCGATTCATGATGCGTTGCCGCGCCTCCGGTAGACGTTTGGCGTGATCCCCAAGGAGCTCTTGAAGGCACGTGTGAAATGGGCCTGATCGTTGAAACCGAAGGCTATCGCGATATCGGCGATGGCTTCGCTGGAATGGACGAGCCGGTGGCACGCTTGTTCCAGGCGCTTGCCGTGGCGCCACCGGTGGGGGCTTTCGCCAAAGGTCGCCTTGAACGCACGGCTGAAGTAGCCTCGCGACAGATTACAGGCAGCAGCCAGTTCGGCGACCGCGAGCGGCGTGTCGAGTCGCGAGAGGGCGAGTTCCTTCACTACCTGGACTTGCCAGGGCGCCAGACCACTCCCTTGGCGCCATTCACCATGCCCTTCCGTCGATTCCCGGTGTATGCGCAACGCCTGGGCGATGTAGTGCGCGCAGGCGGCGCGGTCCGCGCGATCGAAGTCGGCGAGTTGGCGGAGCGCCTGGTTCAGCAGTTGCCGCACCGCGCGCGTCCGGGAGTGGCTTGGGTTGGCAGGCGGCGCGAATGTCTCGTGTTGCATCTTGGCTCGGATGCTATCCGGCCATGGCATGGGCGTGACCCCCTGTATGGGGGGAGGCGCGTGCACCCGGGTCAGCGGAACCAAGGCCTGGAGCGAAGGCGCGCCACCGTCCGCTCGGGCAACCAATAGGCCACCGGCCCCGGCACCCTCAGGATCGCCTGCGTACCATGCGGCGGACGTGGCTTGATCGTCAGGCGGCTGGCCAGTTTCTCGGCGCGTTCGCGAATCCCGATCAGTCCGAAGGACGGGCGATCTTCCCGGCGCCCCGCTTGCATGCCTTCACCGTCGTCGCGCACTTCCACTTCGAACCAACGCCGTGCGAAGGCGATCCGCACCTCCACCCGTTGCGCCCGCGCGTGCCGCACGGCGTTGGACAGAAGCTCGAAGGCGATCGCCTCGATATCGTCTTCCGCGGCCGGGTTCAGCGAACGCGATGGCCCCGTCGTGGATACCGCCACCACCGCACCGCCATCGCCCGTCACATCGGCGGCGTAAGCCTGAAGACGCTCGGCCAGGGTGCTGGCGTCGCCACGCGCCCCACGGAGGCCGACGATCTTGCGCCGCCCTTCCACGAGGGCATCCTGCGTCGCGCGCAGGGCCAGTTCCAGCTTGTCGCGAGCCTCGGGTTCCTTGATGGCATCGGCGGCGACCTTCACCCGCAACAGCACGCCTTGCATGCTTTGCAGCAGGGTGTCGTGCAAGTCACGGGCGATCCGCTCGCGTTCGAGCAGTCGCGCGCAGATCAACACGCCGAGGCTTCGTAGCCGCCAGAGATAGGCCAGGTACAACAGGCCAAGCAAGGCGAGGACGCACAGCGTCCGGAACCACCATGACTGGTAGAAGAAAGGCGCGATACGTATATCGACGGCAGCAGGCACGCGCGACCAGACTCCGTCTTCGTTCGCCGCCTTCAATTCGAAGCGGTACGTGCCCGGGCCCAGGTTGGTATATGACACGTGGCGGACGTTGCCGACGTCCTGCCACGCCGTCTCGAGTCCTTGCAGACGATAGGCGAAATGCGCACGTGTCGGCACGCCGAGTACCGGCGCGGAATACGCGATATCCAGGCGGCGGCTACCGGCGGGCAGCTCGACGGGCCCATCCACGCTCTTGCCGTTGATCTCCTGTACGACGGCGACGGGAGCGACGGTATTGCGTGGTATTCGATCCGTATCGATGGATGCGATGCCCGTGTCCGAGGCGATCCAGAGCAAGCCGCCTGATCCTGGCACGATCGACGGGGCTGGCCGCGAATCGCGCACGCCCTGGAGTCCATCGCGCTCATCGAAACGCTCGTAGTCGACCTCGGTGTCGTGCGAACGCCACCATGCCGCCATCGACGCGGGACCGATGCGATAGAGCCCGTGGATCGTGTTGATCCACAAGGAACCGTCCGGACGCTGCACGATACCGGATGCCTCGCGGACGACCTCACCGCCGCGCAGGCGAAGGTTCGCGATGGGGTGGCCGGGGCGGAAGAACTGCACGCCACGCTGGCCCGTGATCCACACGCCGCCGCCGTGCGGCCAGATCGCATAGATGTGGCCGACATCGATGCCATCGGTGGTGGAGAACACACGGGCTCCGCTGCCATCGTCCTCGGACATGGCGAGCACGTTGTCGTTATAGGCCAGCCACAGCCCGTGGTCGGTACGCCGCGCGATGGCCCACACGTGGTTCGGCCGGTCTGGCAGGCCGACGTTCGCACCCATCAGGCGGGCGTCGCCGTCGATGTGCCGATACGCCGGGCCGATGCCTACCCAGACCGACCCGTCGCGCGCCTGCGCCAAGGCGCGGAATCCGGTGTCGCCCGTGCGGATCGCCGGGAAAAGCGGGATGTGCGCGACCGTCTTGCCATCCATGCGGACGAGGCCGCCGCTGCCGACCATCAGTACCGATCCGTCGATGCCCGTCGCCGCGACGCCGACGCGCTTGCCCGCCTCGGGCCATGGTCGCGGGCCATCGCTACCGAATTCGATGACGGTGTCGTTGAGCCGGCTGGCCCAAAGCTGGCCGCGTCCGTCGACCGCGATGGCGGGCAGGTAGCTGTCCGTGGGCAAGGCCAGGCGGTGGAACTTGCCGAGCCGGAACTGTTCGATGGTGGCTGGCGTGGATACCCAGAGGTTGTCTTCGCGGTCGCGCAACGTGGCCAGCGCCTGCGCTCCACCGAGACCCTCGGCGCGGGCATACGATTCCTTGATGGGCTCTTCGCCGGTATCCCCGGTCCCTGGCCAGGAAAGGCGCTCGATGCCTGTCTCGGTGCCGATCCATAGCGCGCCTTCGCCGTCGGCGACTTCATCGGCGATCATCGTCTCGGGGCGCCACGACGTACCCTTGCGGCCGAGCATCGCGTCCCGTGCCGTGTCGATGGTGGTCGGCCCGAAGTCTCTGTGGCCAGGCCCGAGGCGCCAGGCCGTACGATCGTTCGGCGCACGGCTCAACAGGAACAACGAGCCATCCGGCGCATGTATCGCCTGCATGAACGGCCCAGGCTTTCTGTTTTGCCACCGTGCGCCGTCGAAGCGGTAGGCGGCACGTGTCGTCACCGCCCAAAGTGAACCGTCGGCCAGTTCGGCGAGCTGCATCACCGTCGACTTGTCGTCGTCGAGCGCGTAGACGGTGACCGTCCCGTGGTCCACGTGCGTGATGTAGCCATGCCGGTCGCCGACCCACAGGCTGCCGTCCCTCGCCGCGAGCAAGGACATGATCGACTGTTGGGGCAGCCGCCCGGTGAGGCTGCCGTCGAAGGATACGCCATCGAACCGGAACAGCCCGGTCGAGCCACCGAACCACAGAAAGCCATCGCGATCCTGTGCCATGGCCTTGATTCCCGCGGGCGCGCCATCTTTCGCGGCGAAAACCGTGTGCTGCCATTGCGTGATCGGCGTTACCGGTGCCGCCGGGGTGACCCCGGTCCACGCGAAGAGCCAAAGCAGCGAAAGAAACGTCAGCCTTGCCAGCGAGCGGCGTGCCATGAGGGGACCCTGGAGAACGAAAGCCATTCTGACCTCTGGCACGCCGCGCTTCCAGCACCGGCCCGAAACCGCGACGGCCTGGCTAGGGTAAGCTCGCGCCCTCACCGATTCGACGGCTCCCATGACCTCACGGCCCCTCCGCATTCTCGTTGTCGACGACCACCCACTCTTCCGTGCGGGCGTGGTGGCGATGTTGTCTTCCGATCCCGGGATGGTCGTGGCGGGTGAAGCGGACACGGGACGATCGGCGATAGAAGCCTTCAAGACGCTGCGTCCGGACGTGGCGCTGGTGGACCTGATGTTGCCCGACCTGTCCGGCGACCAGGTCATCGTTGCGATTCGCAAGATCGATCCGCTGGCCCGTGTGGTCGTACTGACCACCTATGCCGGCGACGCATCGGCGCGGCGCGCGCTTGCCGCAGGCGCCCAGGGTTACCTCCTGAAGACCTCACTGGCCGACGACCTCGTCTCGACCGTCCGGTCCGTCTACGCCGGCGAGCAGCGTGTTTCCTCGGAGGTAGCGCAACAGCTCGCGGAACACAGTGCCGACGAGTGCCTCACCGAGCGGGAGATCGCCGTGCTACGGGGCGTCGGCGCCGGGTTGTCGAACAAGCAGATCGCGCGGCAGCTGGGACTTTCCCCTGAAACAGTGAAGGAATATCTATCGAACGCGATGGGCAAACTACACGCAAGCAACCGTGCGCACGCGCTGGCCATCGCGCTCGCGCGGGGGTTTCTGCGCTAGGACCTGGTGCGAACGGCGATGCGTCTGCCCCGGCATGCTAGCGTTAGCGCCTGGCTCATCGCCTTTTTCGGAATGCACATGCGTGGATGCGAGGCACATGACGCGGTCATCTTGGCAGCCGAGGGGAACTCCCGGCTGGGCCGGCCGAAGCAACTGCTGACCGTCGCCGGTGAAACCCTGCTCCAGCGTACCGTCCGCATGGCCAAGGCCACCGGCCCTACCCACCTGATGGTGGTGCTGGGCGCGCATGCCGAACAGCTGGCTCCCCTTGTGACGGGTACCGCCATCCTGTTCGACCCCACGTGGGAAGAAGGCGTGGCCTCGTCCTTGCGCCGGGCGGTGGCGGCACTGTCCGGCCGGTCGTACCCCTTGCTGGTCACCGTGGCCGACCAACCTTGCCTCACCCAGGAGCACCTCGACAAATTGCTGGTCGCTTATGACGGCAGCTGCGACGTGGTGTCGGCGTATGGGGATGCGCTGGGTCCGCCGGCATTGCTTCGTCCACAGACGCTGGCCCAGGCGGGCGCGCTCCCGGGAGATGCCGCCTTCCGCCGCCTGTGGACTGGCGGGCATCCGGCGGCTATTCGTCGTGATGCCTTGGCTCGCGGCCTGGATACGCCTGAAGACGTGGCCGATGCGGTCCGTGCGGGGCTTATCGACGGGTAGCGGGGCGGGCGGCGGCGCAATCCACACATGTCAGCAGTTCGCCATGCCTTGGGCCTGCCCGCGCCCGCTTCCGTGCGGTCTAATGACACCGCTGGACGATGCCGTGGTTGTGGCTGGTACCGATGACAGGGGAATTCGCTTTGAACATACGCACCCAGGCTCCTGGCTGCCACTGGACTTTGGCAATAATGCTGCTCGTTGGCCTGGCGTTTTTTGGCCATGCCACGGCAGCCCGAGCCGACGATGCAGACGACCCTTACGCCTGTGAGACCGGGATGTTCACGGAAACCGCCAAAGCCATCGGGTTCGCTGGCGGTGACGCCTTGTGGGGCGACAGCATGTTCAATGCGTGCCGCTACGACCCAGGCCGCGACAACCGCATCATCGTTGCCCTGACCTATCTCGCGGGCGAGGAGAAGATCGGCCGGAAATCCAACGACGATTCCAAATTCATGCGCGATCTCGATGTCGTTGTCCTTGAACCAGACCAGCACACGGTCATGGCGCATGCGCACGAAGACACGGCTGTCGAAGACGGCGGTGCCCGCCTGGAAGGCATCACCATCGATACGGCCCGGTACATGCTGGCCCCCGGTCTGCGTGCTTTTGGCGTGAGTGTGAGTAATGGAACTCACTGCACCTGCGCGAACAGCAACTCCACCAACCTCAAGCTGTACCTGCAGCATGGTCACCGGCTCGACAACGTCGCCACCATCGAAACCTCTTCCTGGCAGGCCGGCTACGAGACGGGCACGGAAGCTCCGCCCGTTTGCACTTCGACCGCTACGCAGAAGAAAACCGTCATCAATATCGCCAAAACCCGTAGCCACGGTTTGGCCGATCTGCAACTCGTCACTACAGTGACGGCGGAGTACGACTTCGACGAAGATCCTTCGAAGTGCCCGGTCATTAAACCGACGAAAACGACCACGACACTTCGTTTCGATGGTGCGACGTATAAATAGGGCGGACGCTAGAACGCCCCACCCGACGCTACTTGCGCGCGGCGATGATCTCGCTCAGGTAGTCGGGCGTACCTTCGATACGCACCAGATGCGGGTATTGCAGACCGCCGTGATAGTCCACCGGGATCGTACGGAAACGGCCCTGGTACTTCACCGTCAGCACGATGGGTGTCTTGCTGTCCTTGGCGGCGGTGATCGCGCTGGTCAGGGCATCCTTCGAATAGGTGTTGCCGTCGACGGCGACCACGGTGGCGCCGGTGCTTACGCCCGCCTTGAACGCAGGACCATCCCAGCGCACGTCGTTCACCTTGCCACCGTCGGTCATCGTCAGGCCGATCGACCACGTGAAGTTGAGTAGATGGCGAGAGGATTCGGGCCGTCCGTCCGCTTGCTTCTCGTACTCGCTTTCCTTCTCGTCATAGACCAGCTTCCAGCCCGTGGCGGCGAGGCCGTCCTGCAGCGGGGGATCGAGTGCGTTGACATGCGCCGTCAGGAAGTTGGTCCAGTCGTACTTGGCGACACCGTTCAGGGCAGCCACCACGTCGTCGAACGTGTAGGTCTTTGGCACATAGCTACCGTTATCGACACCGAAGAACGCGCGTGCGAAGTCATCGAGCGACTGCTTGTCGTGCGTCAGGTTGCGCAGCTTGGCGTCGACGGCCAACCACATCAACTGGCCGCCGCTGTAGTAATCCTCACTCATCTGCCAGCTTCGGTAAGGCAGGGCCGAGCGCCTGGCGACGGTCGGATCGTTGGTGGTGTCTTCGAGCGTGCGCCAGTGGAAACCCTCGCGGTTGCGCTCGTAGTTGGCCGCGACCATGGCCAACCCGTCGCGGAACTGTTGTGGCGTCCACATGCCGGCGCGAGCGGTCAGCACGAAACCCCAGTATTGGGTCTGGCCCTCGTAGACCCACAGGAGCGAATCGCCCATGGGTACGTTGAAGTTGGGCGTCCACAAGTCAGCCGGGCGACGGAACTTGCCGTTCCACGAATGCGTGTACTCGTGAGCCAACAGGTCGCGCTCCGACGCTGCATCCTTCCATGCCGTGAAGTAGTCGGCACCCAGGCCGTCTTCGCTGGACTGATGGTGTTCCGTGCCGTTGCCAGCCAGTTGATCCGATAGCGAGAACAAGAAGTCGTAGTGATCGTAATGGTGCGATCCGAAGAGCTTCACCGCCTGTGTCACCAACACGCGATGCACCGCGACCTGTTCAGGTGTCATCTCCAGGTATTTCGGCTCGTCGGCGACAACGTCCAGATAAACCGGCGCCTTGTCGCCCGGGTTGAGCGCGACGCGCTTGAAGTACTGGCCCGCATAGACCGGCGAATCGATCAGGTTCTCCAATGTCACGGGCTTGAAGGTCGTCGTATCGCCCGACTTCGAAGCCGTTTCCAGTGCGGTACCGAGTTGCCAGCCGTGCGGCAACGTCAGGCTAGGCGCAAAGGTGATGCCGCGCGAATAGTAGCCTGCGGGGTATAGCGCCACCTTGCTCCATTCCATGGCCATCATGCGGTCGGTGATTTCAAAGTCCGCGCTGTCCTCGCGCTCCGACAGGTACTGGAATTCCGCGTCGATCGTGGAGACATCCGCGGGTACGTCGAGGTGGAATGCATAGACGTTGTACTCGTCGCGCTTCCACGCGAGTGGCTTGCCATTGGCGCTGAGCTTGAGGCCGGCGAGCATCGCGATCGGACCGGTCGGTGAGTGATCGCCGGGAATCCACTGCGGGTATAGCAGGGTCAACGCGCCCGTTTTTACCGGAATGGTTTCGTGGACGCGGAAGATGCCCTGCACCGTATCGTTGGCATCGACGTGGATCGCCACCGTTCCGACGTATGGCGAGTCCTTCGGCGGTGGCACTTGATCGGAACCCACTTGTTGCGCATCTGCGGTGATCGCTGCGAGCGCCATCGACAGGGCTACGACAGGGCGCAAGAACTTGCGGCGCGCGCTAGCCGGCGAACCAGCAGGAGTGATTGGGTGCATGAAGGACTCGCAGTGAGTGGTGAGGGACGCGAAGCGAACGATGCGTCGGCTGCTCATCATAAACCGGCTGAGTGGATTACTTCGCTTTCTCTCGTTCCTGGAACATGGCGGCTTCGCGAATAAATGCGGCCGCAGACGCATCGATTTGAGCTTGGTTTCGCCCCCGCTGTGTTTCAAGACGCTCATAGTAGGGGCGCGACAACTCTTCCAGGCCGGCCACATGGAAAAGGTATGCAGTCTCGGCGGCACGGTAGTCGCGGCTAACGTGAATATCTGCAAAAACGCCTGTTACTCGCAGAACGGCTGCGTGCCAGGGAAACATCAACGGCCAAGTCATATCAGGTCTTGCGGCAACCCCATTGGCCCCTTTCATCAATATGGCCGCTTCAGCCACGCGTCCCTCTCGGTACCGTGCGATTGAAGCATTTACCAAATCCTCGCGAATACCGATAGATTCGTTGTAAGACCAGACTGGACTGGCGTAGCGGCAAAGAGTGATACCGGCTGCTATCCCCGAGCAAAACAGAAACACGCCCATGAGCAATTTAATAGCCAACGCCACCACTCCTTCCAATGGGAAACTCTTGCATGCGACGGAATCCGTAAATCCCAATAATGACGCAAATGAACTAATGCGCTCGATATATAGACGCGCAATGCGGTCACTTCCGTCTGGAAGTCGACGAGGTCCGATGTGATCGTCGCTTACGGATCGGGGGTAAACGCCAACTAGGCACATTCGCCCGTGGCCGAATATGCGTTCCGCCACGGTCACGCCATCGGCGCCAGCCCGCTATGCCAAATCCGCACGCGACTGCAGCAGCTAGCACAATCCAGCTCTCACGATGGCTGAATAAGCCAGAACCCTGTCGAAGGAATAGCATCGGTGCGGCGAAAGTCATTGTATGTCTCGGTGCAGGTCGTTCGCGTCAAGACGCGGCAAGCATACTGACTTAAGCCATGCTCGATTCCATCGTTCATTGACGGTGGGCTATCAACATCTAGCCTTCGAAAACTAGTGCTTGGGAAAAGGTGATTCGGAGACGACCTTCAGGCCAGAACGTCACAAGCAACGTTCAAGCAATCGTTCCTTCCGAATCTTTTCCGTCACGGCTTCGAACACTTCACGCACATCCTCATCGGTAGTGGCATTCCGTTCGCCAAAACCTTCGAGGACGATCAGACACGCAGTACTTCCTCCGTATTCGAGAAGACCTTTGAATGCCGCATTCACATCTTGAATTTTCAGGCTGATCTTACCGTCGCGGTGATCGCTCACTGAAACGCTGCAGTCGTGCAGCACTCCTTTGTTGAAAAGATAGTCGCCGAGTTCGCTCGGAGACGTTCGTCGCGGCAACGAGACATTCATTCCCGTGCCATGGCCTCAACTTCTCTCAAGACATGGCCTGCCGAGAACTCAGGCCTCTAATTCCATGCTGCCGGCCCCTTTTTTGGTGGAGGGAGTCGATCGAGGATGATCAGCTTATTTACTTCCCAAGCCGACACGGGGATTTCTCGTCGCGTGACCTCCTTGCTGATCGCGTCAACAAGACTGCCTACATCATCGATCATTGACGTAATTCTTACGCCCCCGAACGGACTCCCTATCCGTGTTTGCAAGTGATAGCTCCCGACTGAGCTGTCGCCTTTCGAAACGACCCCGCAGCGCACCGCCTCTACCTTCTCCCAATGGACGAATCGAGTCTGAAAGCCGAAGAAAGCTCTTCCGACGCCTTCGTCAGAGACTATGACGTCGCGATATGCCAGTAAGGGAGAAATCACAAGAACTGCCACAAAGGGAATTCCAACGGCGAAATAGATTAAGTCACCGTCTCGAGGTGCTTGGGCGGCCCGCGTAAAAGCATAAATGGCCATCCCCGTCACCGTGAGCGACAGCGCTAGGGCTAACCAGGAAAGCCTGCCGTATCTGAATCTCTTGTACTTAGCCATTCGTCTCAAGACTCGTGCTAACCGGAGGAAGGTCACTATCTGGAAGTAGCGGTCTTAGAGTCCCCGCTCGGCCGATGTGCATGCAAACAGTGTCAGGCAGAGGCCCAGCGCTCGTTTCATGTCGGCAAGACTTACTGGCATAGAGCTCTCCCTAGGCATGGCAATAGTTGAGATTGTGCTACTAACAAGCCGGCCACCGATAAAGCCACCACCACGGCATAGCTAATCGCCCAGGTCAGTCGAAAACGCGTGTGGAAGATACGGCAGATGAGCAACGCGATGCAGGCGGCGATCACTGCACCGCACACGATGACACCTTGTGCCCTCGGGTCATCCCCGGGATATATCGCATAGGTCCGCACGGCGGTGATCAGCAAGAAGGGCAGACCGATCAGGGTGAAGGAGAGCCAGGAGATGTCTTGTTTCGCTGTGCCCGCAATGGGGCGGGTACTCTTGGAAAGACTAGGCACAATTAATGTAGGGGTCGCGCACGACACACACTCGTTGGCGAACGGCGCCAATTCAGCACCACACTTAGTGCATAGCATTTCACGCCCCCTGTGTCGTCCATTATCACGCCGGCAGCCCACCCCAATCGTATCGGGACACTGTCAAAATGGCCAGGCTCACGATGCGCCTCAGAACAGTTCCCCCTGGGGTGAAGTGACCCTAGGCGCCGCAAACCCCGACGTATCCAACACCGTATCCCACGCCCGATCCAACCCCGCCTTCCGCGTCGCCACCTGCACCCGCTTGCGAATAATGTCCGCAAACACCCCCTGCCCACGCATCCGCGTCGCAAAGGTCGAGTCGTAATCCTTCCCGCCATTCATCTGCTGGATCAGGCTGATGATATGCGCCGCGCGATCCGGGTAATGCAACTCCAACCACTCCCGGAACAGCTGCTTGAGCTCGTGCGGCAAGCGCACGCACGTATATCCGATCGAGTTCGCCCCAGCCGCACCTGCCTGTTCGATGATCGCCTCCAGGTCACGCTCGTTGAGCGCCGGAATGATCGGTGCAACGAGCACACCCACGGGAACACCCGCCTTCGCCAAGGTCTCCACCGCCTTCATCCGCCGATGCGGCGCACTTGCACGCGGTTCCAGCTTCGACGCCAGCTTGTTATCCAGCGAGTTGATCGAAACGAATACCTGTACCAGCTTGCGCTCCGCCATCGGTACGAGGATGTCGAGGTCGCGCTCGATCAGCGCGTTCTTCGTGACGATGGTGCACGGATGATTGCACTCGTTGAGCAGCGCCAGCGCGGCGCGAGTGAGACGCCACTTCTTCTCGATCGGCTGGTAAGGATCGGTATTGCTGCCGATGTTGATCGGCTTGCATACGTAGCTGCGCTTGGACAGTTCCGCGCGGAGGATTTCTTCCAGGTTGGTCTTGGCGAACAACTTGGTCTCGAAGTCGAGGCCGGGCGACAGGTTGAGGTAGGCGTGCGAGGGACGCGCATAACAATAGATACAGCCGTGCTCACAACCACGGTAGGGATTGGTCGCCTGCTCGAAACCGACGTCCGGCGAATCGTTCCGCGTGATGACGCTGCGGGCCAGTTCCTCGCGCACTTCGGTCGCGGGCCGGTGCTCGTCGTCCTCGCGGTGCCAGCCGTCGTCCTCGGCTTGGTAGCGCGTGGTTTCGAATCGGCCTTCCGGGTTCGAGGCGGCGCCGCGGCCCTTGTGCCGGCGAATCATGGGGATTGGATCTGACATCGTACAAATGTACGACTCTCCTGTCTCAAATTGCGCGATACAGCGATGACAGGGCCAAGGCCGAGCGTGAATGCGACAAGAAACCCCTCGCGGGCGAGTGCTCCAATCGACGCCCATCGTTGGCCGACGTGCCGCGATGTCCGTCCCCAAAGGAGATCCGCCCCATGCTGCACCGCTCTCTATTTCGTATCGCCACACTGGCTGCCCTGGCCGCCAGCCCGGCAGCCTTCGCCGCCGACAAGCCCACCGTCGTCCTCGTCCACGGCGCCTTCGCCGATGCCTCCAGCTGGAACGGCGTCATCGAGCAGTTGCACAAGGACGGCTACACGGTGGTCGCCGCGGCGAATCCGCTGCGTAGCGTGAAGTCCGACGCCGCCTATATCGCCGACGTCGTGAAGGGCATCAAGTCGCCCGTCGTGCTGGTCGGTCATTCCTACGGCGGTTCGGTGATTACCGAGGCGGCCGAAGGGCAGGACAACGTGAAGGCCCTGGTCTACGTTTCCGCGTTCTCGCCGGAAGTGGGCGAATCCGCCGCGAGCCTCTCGGGCAAGTTCCCGGGCAGCACGCTTGGCCCCGCCCTGGCGCCGCCGGTTGACCTGTCCAATGGCGACAAGGATCTCTACGTACAGCAGGACAAGTTCCCGGCGCAGTTCGCCGGCGACCTCCCGGCGAAGCAGGCCACCGTGATGGCCGCCGAGCAGCGTCCGATCACCGCGTCGGCCTTGAATGAAACCGAAACCGCGGCGGCGTGGAAGCACATCCCGTCGTGGCACATCTACGGCGACTCGGACAAGAACATCCCGCCTGCATCGATGGCCTTCATGGCCGAGCGCGCGAAGTCGAAGAAGACCGTGGTGGTGAAGGGCGCGTCACACGTCGTGATGATCTCGCACCCGAAGGACGTGGCCAGCCTGATCGAGAAGGCCGCCAAGGGCGACTGAGCCAGACACGCTAGCGCTTCGCGAGATCCGGTGAGTCGTAACTCACCGACTTGAGCCCGTCCACCTGGCGTAATACATCAGCCAGCGCGGCAAGCTGGTCATGGCGGACGGGTTTGGCGAAGAAGATGGTGACGACGTCGTCGCCATCTTCTTCACGACGCAGCACGGTCTTGGCAAACGGCAGGTGCTGTTCGGCGAGCGCCCTTTCACACGCGGCCAATGCGTTCGTGCCGGTCAGTCTCGCAACGAGGCGTGGCCTTCGACCCTTCCTCCCCGTGAAGCGCCGCTCCACTGGTTTCAGCAAGGCGAGGATCACCCAGATGATCGCGGTGGCCATGACGGCTGCCGCATAGAGGCCGCTACCGGCGGCAAGTCCCACCGATGCCACGGCCCACAAGCTTGCGGCCGTCGTGAGGCCACGCACGATCTGGTCGCGTTCCACGAACAGGATCGTGCCTGCGCCGAGGAAGCCGACGCCACTGATGACCTGGGCGGCGATACGCGATGGGTCCAGCACGACGTGCGGTGCGTTGATGACGTCGGCGAAACCGAAGGCGGACACCACGATCGCCAGCCCGGCACCCACACCGACGAGCATGTGCGTGCGCAATCCGGCGGTCCATTCCAGCCTTCCACGGTTGAGGCCGATGATGCCGCTCAGGACGGCGGCGGTGGCCAGGCGAAGGAAGATGTCGATGGGGGCGAGGCTCATGAAACCAGCGTACGGCGCGGCCGATAAAGACGCCGTGACCTGCGACAGCATTAAATGCCCGGTGTAACCGATGCTGTGGTGTAACCGATGCTGTGGTGTAACCGATGCTGTGGTGTAACCGATGCTGTGGTGTAACCGATGCTGCGGTGTAACCGATGCTCTGGTGGGAAGCCGCTTCAGCGGCGATGGGTGCTTGCCGTGACCTGGCCCGCTGCCGCGGGATCGCCGACAGGGTCGGCTCCCACCGGAAAAAAACCGGCGGCCTTACGGCCGCCGGCTTGTATCACTCACGACGCAGCGTGGCTCAATGCTCCAGCGGAACATCCTTCGTTTCACGGACGCAGAACAATCCGACGATGAAGGTCATCAGCGCCACCGCCACCGGATACCAGAGTCCGTAGTAGATGTCGCCCTTCCAAGCTACCAGCATGAAGCCGATGGTCGGTACGAAGCCGCCGAACCAACCATTGCCGATGTGATACGGCAGGCTCATCGAGGTGTAGCGGATACGCGTCGGGAACATCTCCACCAGCCATGCGGCGATCGGGCCGTAGACCATCGTCACGTAGAGCACGAGGATCGCCAGCAGCAACACCAGCATCGGATAGTTCGATTGCGCCGGGTCGGCCTTTTCCGGGTATCCGGCGGCCTTGACCTGTGCCGTCACCTTCGCGGTGAACTCCTTGCTCTGCGCGGTGAACGCCGCCTTGTCCAGACCGGTGCCTTCGAACGATTCGATCACGTCGTCGCCGATCTTCACCGTGGCCAAGGTGCCCGCCGGTGCTTCCGCGTTGCTATACGGAATGCCCTTCTTGGCGAGAACGCTCTTGGCCACGTCGCACGAGCTGGTGAAGGTCTTCTTGCCGACGGGATCGAACTGGAACGTGCAGGCGTTCGGGTCGGCGGTGACCACCACCGGCGCCGAGGCGGCGGCGGCTTCCACGGCGGGATTACCGAAGTGGGTAAGGCCCTTGAAGATAGGGAACATCGTCAGCGCGGCGATCAGGCAACCGGCCAGCACGATGGTCTTGCGACCGATCTTGTCGGACAGCCAACCGAAGAACACGAAGAACGGTGTGCCGATGAGCAGCGCGGCGGCGATCAACAGGTTCGCCGTGGTGCCGTCGATCTTCAGGCTCTGGGTCAGGAAGTAGAGCGAGTAGAACTGGCCCGTGTACCAGACCACCGCCTGGCCGGCCGTGGCGCCGAGCAGGGCGAAGATCACAAGCTTGAGGTTCTTCCACTGGCCAAAGGCTTCCGTGAGCGGCGCCTTCGACTGCTTGCCCTCGGCCTTCATCTGCTTGAACACCGGCGACTCTTGCAGCTGCAACCGGATGTACACCGACACGCCGACCAGCACCGCCGAGATCAGGAACGGGATGCGCCAGCCCCAGGCTTCGAACTGCTCGGTACCCAGGCCGAGACGCGTACCCAGGATCACCAGAAGCGACAGGAATAAACCGAAGGTCGCGGTGATCTGGATGAAGCTGGTGTACAGGCCGCGCTTGCCCTGTGGCGCATGCTCCGCGACGTAGGTGGCCGCGCCACCGTATTCGCCGCCGAGTGCCAGGCCCTGCAGCAATCGCAACAGGATGAGCAGGACGGGCGCGAGCACACCCATCGTCGAATATCCAGGCAGCACACCGACCAGGAAGGTCGAGGTACCCATGATGACGATGGTGATCAGGAACGTGTACTTGCGTCCGATGAGGTCGCCGACGCGACCGAACACGATCGCGCCGAACGGGCGCACCGCGAAACCGGCGGCGAAGGCGAGCAGCGCGAAGATGAACTGGCTGGTCTCGTTCAGGCCGGTGAAGAACTGCTTGCCGATGATCGCGGCGAGCGATCCATAGAGGTAGAAGTCATACCATTCGAAAACCGTGCCGAGGCTGGACGCGAAGATCACGCGCTTGTGGCTGGTTCCAATCGTGCCGTCGGCTCGAAGGCCGCCTGCGGTAGTCGCCATATCGGTCTCCAATCAGAACCGGTAGTTGCCGTTGAGGGTGAACTCGTTCGCCGACGTCTTTTGCCGGCCGAGGCCGTTGGTCGTGGTCGAATCGAGATTGGAATGGATCCATTCCACGCTGAGGTCGTACGAACCGGCGGTGTATTGCAGGCTGAGCGCCTGCTGGCGATTCTTCAGCAAACCGGCCGTGTTCGGCGCACGCCAGCGCAGCACGTCGCCCTCGTCGGGCTTGCTGGCCGAGGCGAAGCCGTAGACGCTCCAGTTCGGGGTGAACTTGTAGCCGACCTGGAGGTAACCGCCCTTGTCCTTGATGTCGCCGAACTGCGAGAGGTCGCCGAAGATCTGGCCGATGGCATTACCCGTATAGAGAGCGCTCTTCACGATGAAGTTGCCCGGCATCCACATGCCGCCCACTTCGAACGCCGTGCTCTTGATGTTGCTCTTGATCGGCGTGATCACCGTGCCGTCCACGCCATGCAGGTCCATCTTGCTGTAGTGGCCGGCGGCGAAGGCCTGCCAGTTGCTGCCCTTCGCCGTGATCCTCGCTTCGACCTGCGGCTTGAAGCCCGCATTGCCCGCCGTGAGGTAGTTCGTGGTCAGGCCGGGGCCGTTCCAGCTGCCTTCGAGCACGGCGAGGTCGAAGCGCCACTTGGTGCCCGTCGAGCCGTGGTTGAGGTCCTGCATCCAGATCACGCCCGGATAGCGCCAACCGATGACGCCGGTGCCATAGCCCAGCGGGAAGGCGATATGCGAGAGCGACTGCGGCACGTAGTCGAGCGGGAACATGAGGTCCCACATCTGGCCCACGCGGAAGGTGGTGCCCGTATTCGCGTTGGTGATGTCCATGTACGCCTGGCGCAGGCGCGGTGTCGGCTGCTGCTGGCTGTAGGGACCGGTACCGTTGAAGCCGCCGAAGAAGTCCATCTCGATGCGGCCACCGCCACCCCAGTTCTCGGTGAACTTGGCGCCGGTGAAGTCGAGCCAGAAGCGCGTGTTGCGCACGTCCACGCCGCTGAGCGAATCGTTCACGCGGCCGCCCTGGCCGGGAATCGGATATTCGGCGTTGGCACCGTTACCGAAGGTGTATCCCTTGCTCTGGGTGAAGGCGTTGGCGTTGATGAAACCGTGCAGCGCCACGGATACGCCGGGCGCCGAGGTGAACGTGGGCTTGGCCGGTACGGCGGCGACGGTCTTCTCGACCTTGGCGACCTTGTCATCGGTCTGCTGCGCCTGGGTCTGCGCGGCTTGCGCCGTGGCCGTGGCCTGCGTGGTGGCCGCCTTCTGTTCCTGGATCATGGCTTTCAGCTCGGCGAGCTGCTGCTCGAGCTGGTTCACCCTGGACTCGAGTTCCGCTTCGCGGCTGGAGGCCTTCTTCGACTTGGACTGGGCGTGGGCCGTGTCCGGCACCGCCGCCATGGGCAGCATCAGGGCACAGGCCACACTCAGGGCGATGGCCTTGCGGCCACCGGAACGGATCGTCTTCATCATGGTCTCCCCAACCATTGGCGAGCCGAGCATGTGACACACCCGGGTGGGGTGCCATTCGCCAAAGGTCGAACCTCGACCAAAGTCGTAGCGGAGTCGCAGCTTTATGTTGCGCCGCGAGGCTAAACTTCGGGCATAGCCCCACGCACCCTCGTCTCCAGGAGCAAGCATGTCCGATATCCATCCGGTCGATCCCGCCTTCGCCGCCCAGGCGCGCGTCCGCAAGGGCGACTATGAGCGCATGTACGCCCGTTCCATCCAGGACCCCGAGGGCTTCTGGAAGGAAATGAGCGAACGGCTGGACTGGATCGTGCCGCCGACGAAGATCAAGGACGTGTCCTTCGACCCGGCCGACCTGCATATCCGCTGGTATGAGGACGGCCAGCTCAACGTCTCGGCCAACTGCCTCGACCGGCATCTGGACCAGCGCGGCGACAAGACGGCCATCATTTTCGAAGGCGACGATCCGGGCGAGTCGCGCAGCATCACCTACCGGGAGTTGCACGCCGAGGTATGCAAGTTCGCCAACACGCTGAAGAACCTGGGCGTGGCCAAGGGCGATCGCGTGGTGATCTATCTGCCGATGATCCCCGAGGCGGCCGTGGCGATGCTCGCGTGCGCGCGTATCGGCGCGGTGCATTCCGTGGTGTTCGGCGGCTTCTCGCCCGATTCCCTGGCCAGCCGCATCGCCGATTCCGGCGCCAAGCTGATCGTCACCGCCGACGAGGGTTGCCGCGGCGGCAAGAAGATCCCGCTCAAGGCCAACGTCGACGAGTCGCTGACCCGGCCGCGCACCAACAGCGTGGAAACCGTGATCGTGGTGCGCCGCACCGGCGGTGCCATCAACCTGCAGTCGCCGCGCGACCGCTGGTACCACACGCTGATGGAAGGGCAGTCCACCGACTGCGCCTACGAGCCGATGAACGCGGAAGATCCGCTGTTCACCCTTTATACCTCCGGCTCCACCGGCCAGCCCAAGGGGGTGTTGCACACCAGCGGCGGCTACCTCGTCTATACCAGCCTGACGCATGAGCTGACCTTCGACCTGCGCGAGGACGACATCTACTGGTGCACGGCCGACGTGGGCTGGATCACCGGTCATAGCTACGTCGTCTACGGCCCGCTGGCCAATGGTGCCACCGTGGTGATGTTCGACGGCGTGCCGAACTACCCGGACTTCAGCCGCTTCTGGCAAGTGGTCGACAAACACAAGGTCACCCTGTTCTACACGGCACCGACGGCCATCCGTGCGCTGATGCGCGAGGGCGAAGGCCCGGTGAAAAAGACCTCGCGCAAGAGCCTGCGCCTGCTCGGTACGGTGGGCGAGCCGATCAATCCCGAGGCATGGAACTGGTACTACCGCGTGGTGGGCGACGAGCGCTGCCCGATCGTGGACACGTGGTGGCAGACGGAAACCGGCGGCTTCCTCATCACGCCGTTCCCCGGCGCGACCGACCTGAAGCCGGGTTCGGCGACGCTGCCGTTCTTCGGCATCGTGCCGGCCATCGTCGATGCCGAAGGCCGTCAGCAGGAAGGCGCATGCAGCGGCAACCTCGTGATCACGGATTCGTGGCCGGGGCAGATGCGCACCGTGTATGGCGATCACCAGCGCTTCATCGACACGTATTTCAAGACCTATCCGGGCAATTACTTCACCGGCGACGGCGCGCGCCGCGACGAGGATGGCTACTACTGGATCACCGGCCGCGTGGACGACGTGATCAACGTGTCCGGCCACCGCATCGGTACCGCCGAGGTGGAAAGCGCGCTCGTGGCGCATCCGAAAGTGGCCGAGGCCGCCGTGGTCGGTTGCCCGCACGACATCAAGGGCCAGGGCATCTATGCCTTCGTCACCCTCAATGCAGGGGAAACGGGCAGCGACGAGCTGATCAAGGAGCTGATCGCCGGCGTGCGCAAGGAGATCGGCCCCATCGCCGCGCCCGATCACCTGCAATGGGCACCGGGCCTGCCGAAGACACGATCGGGCAAGATCATGCGCCGCATCTTGCGCAAGATCGCGGAGAACCAGCCCGATCAACTGGGCGATGTGTCCACGCTGGCGGACCCCGGCGTGGTAAAGAACCTCGTGGAAGAACGGTTGATCAAGTAGCCCATGTCCGATGTCCTGATCGCAGACGACCATCCGCTGTTTCGCGACGCATTGCAGCGTGCGGTGCTGGCGGCGCTGCCGGACGCCACCGTGCATACCGCCGACAGCGTGCCCGCGCTGTTCGCCCTGATCGAATCCCTGCCCGACGCGGACCTGCTGTTGATGGACCTGCACATGCCGGGCGCCCGGGGTTACTCGGCACTCGCGCATATTCGCGGGCAGTACCCGGGATTGCCGACGATCGTGGTATCCGGCCACGAGGAAGGGCAGATCGCCCGGCGGGCGCTTGCACACGGCGCATCCGCGTACATCCCGAAGTCGGCGGCGGTGGAACAGATCGTCGAGGCGGTGCGCACCGTGCTCGATGGCGACGTATGGCTGCCGCATCAGCTGGTCGGCGGCAGCGTGGAACTGAAAGCGGACGAGGCCGACGTGGCCGCCCGCGTGGCGTCACTCACGCCACAGCAGTTCCGTGTGCTCACGATGATCGCGGAAGGTTTGCTCAACAAGCAGATCGCCTATGACCTGGGTGTGTCCGAGGCGACGGTGAAGGCGCACATGACAGCGATCATGCGCAAGCTGGGCGTCTCGAATCGCACGCAGGTGGCGCTGGCGGCAAGCCACCTCGACGTGGAGAAGGAAACCTTCCCGGGCGTTTCCCAGGAAGGTTGATTCAGGCGGCGTGCGTGCCGGTTCGCTTTGCCAGCGCGACCAGCAAGGCACGAAGCGCGGCGGGACGCACCGGCTTGTGCAGCAGGGGATAACCCAGCGTGCGTGCGCGTTGCTTCAGTTCCGTGCTGCCATCCGCCGTGACCATCGCCGCCGGTGGCATCGGCGCGATCTTCGTGCCGAGAAGATGCAGTGCCTCCAGCCCATCCATCTCGTCGCCGAGATGATAGTCGGCGAGGATCAGGTCGACGTGTGTCGTGGAAAGAATGTCCATCGCTGTATCGACATCGACGGCGAGACGACAATCGACACCCCAACGGCCGAGCAGCGCGCGCATGCCCTCCAGGATGGTTTCGTCGTTGTCCAGGCAGAGCACGGTGAGCGGCAACTGCTCGCCACCACCTGGGCGAACGACGGCGGGGGCACGCTTGCGCGACACGGCTTCGGTACGCGGCACGGAGATGCTGAAGCAGCTGCCGTGTCCCACGCGCGAACGCAGGCCTAGCGGGTGGCCGAGAATCCCAGCGAGGCGGTCGCAGATCGATAGCCCCAGACCGAGGCCTTTTTCGCCCCAGGGCGAGGGCCGTTCCAGTCGCTGGAACTCACCGAAGATCCGCGCTTGCTGTTCGTGTGCGATACCCGGGCCGCTGTCCCAGACTTCGATGCGTGCCTGCTCGCCGTTGCGACGAACGCCCAACACGACACCACCGGCGCGCGTGTATCGCAACGCGTTGGAAAGGAAGTTCGCGACGATACGGCGCAGCAGCTGTGCATCGGTACGTACGGATAGCGAAGTCGGCACGACGTGCAAGGTCAATCCGCGCTGCTCGGCGACCACGGCGAACTGTTGTCGCAACGAGTCGAACAGATCGGCCAGCGCGAAGGGAGCGATTTCGGGGCGGTAGCTGCCGGCATCGAGTCGCGAGACGTCGAGCAAGGCATCGAGCAGGTCTTCCGCGGCGCGGAACGAGGCATCGATACGCTCCGCGAGTTGGGCCGCTTCGCTGTCGAGTCCCGGGTGTTGTCGAAGTGCCGACGTGAAGAGGCGCGCGGCATTCAGGGGCTGGAGAAGATCGTGGCTGGCCGCGGCGAGGAAGCGTGTTTTCGACGCGTTGGCCGCTTCCGCCTCGCGGCGTGCAATCGCCGTCGCGGTCAAGGCTTCGGACAGTTCCGCCGTGCGCACGTCCACGCGTTGCTCCAACGTTTCGTTCGCGTCGATAAGCGCCTGCTCGACCGACTTGTATGCCGTGACATCGGTGAAAGTCGTCACGAAGCCGCCGCCAGGCAAGGCGCGTCCGCGCATTTCGATCACGGTACCGTCCGGCCGCACGCGCTGGAACACGTGTGGCGAGCCGGCGCGCATGTAGCGGATACGCTTGGCCACGTGCTCGTCTACCTCACCGGGACCGCACTCGCCATGTTCGGCATTCCAGCGGATCAGGTCGGCGACGGGCAGGCCGACGTACACCATGCCTTCCGGGTAATCGAACAGTTCCAGGTAACGGCGGTTCCACGCAACCAATCGCATCTCGCCGTCGACCACGCTGATGCCTTGCGAGACGTTCTCCAACGTCGTCGACAACAGCTCGCGGTTGAAGCGTAGTTCCTGCGACGCCTCGTCCATGAGTGCCATGGCCTCGGCGATATCCAGGCCTGTGCCGGACAACGCGCCCATGAGGATGCGTCGCGCACTGGCCGCGCCCACGGCACTGGCGAGGAGGCGTTCGGTGAACTGGATGAGCGGGCGGTCGGCGGAGTCGGTGGGGGAGAGCGTCACGCCATGACGTTGGCCGTACTCGTTGAATGCGCGCACCGTCACGCGGTCGCCGACGATCCGGCCGGCGATCGTGCCGAGGTCACGCACGGTCACGCGGCCACGCCAGTCGCCCGCGCCGGTGGCGCTGCGCACGAAGGGATCGACGAAGAGTGCCGCATGCAAGCGTTCGGCCACGCTCGGGCGGAAGCGCAACGAGATGAAGATGAGACAGCCCACGTTGAACAGCAGCGACCAGAATGTTCCGTGCGTGACGGACTCCCATCCTGACAGGTGGAACAGCTCGGTCGGTTTCAGCCAGCCGATACCGAAGGGACCGTCGTCCATCCATGCAGGATGCAACCATCCCGCACGCGTCATCGCGGGAAGCAGCAAGGTGTATGCCCAGACGATGAAACCCGCCAACAAGCCGACATATACGCCTACTCGGCTCGCGCCACGCCAGTACAGCGCGGACACGATGGCGGGTGCGAACTGTGCAACGGCGGCGAACGACAGCAGGCCCGTCGCGGCAAGATTCTCGGCATCCGCAATCACGCGGTAGTACATGTATGCGAGGCCCGCGAGCGCCACGATGGCGATACGACGAACGAGCAACACGATGTTCGACAGATCGCCGCGCCGCTCGAGGTCGAGGCGTTTCACGCGCAGCAAGGCCGGCATCACCAGGTCGTTGCTGATCATGGTCGCCAGCGCGACCGCGGCGACGATCACCATGCCGGTGGCGGCGGAGAATCCTCCGACGAACGCGAGCAGGGCCATGCCGTTGTCGCCGAGTGCGATCGGCAGGTTCAATACCCAGGCGTCCACGTGGCCCTGTGTCACCTGCGGCAGGTGGAGGCCGGCGCTGACGATAGGCAGCACGGCCACCGAGATCAGGATCATGTAGATCGGAAAGAACCAGCGCGCACGGCGCAGATCGCGCGGGTCTTCACACTCGACGACACCGATCTGGAACTGCCGGGGCAGGCAGAACATGGCGCAGAAGGCGAGCAGGGTCTGTGCGACGAAGCCCGGTGGCATGCTGCCTTTCTCCACCTGGAGCATCGGCGCGCGCATGGTTTCGACGATGCCCGGTCCATGCAGGTAGGCGTAGATGCCGATGGCGACGAAGGCCAGCAGCTTCACCAGTGATTCCACCGCCACCGCCAGCATCATGCCGTGGTGATGTTCCGTGGCATCGATGTTGCGGGTACCGAACAGGATGGCGAAGACGGCGAGAAGGGCGGCGCACCACAGCGCGGTATCCCCGAACCACCATGCGGTACTGCCCGAACCCAGCACGGAGAACGACATCGCCACGGCTTTGAACTGCAGCGCGATGTACGGAATGATCGCGACCACGGCGATGATGGCGACGAGCGCGGCGAGACCGTGCGACTTACCGAAACGTGCGGCGATGAAGTCGGCGATCGAGGTGATGTTGCGCTCGCGAGCCACGAGCACCAGCCGTTCGAGCAGGCCGAAACCGAGGACGAAGAGAAGCAGGGGCCCGAGGTAGATCGGCAGGTAGGACAAGCCCGAACGGGCGGCGGTACCGACCGCGCCATAGAACGTCCACGACGAACAGTACACCGCCAACGCCAGGCTGTAGACGACGGGACGCAGCTTCGGCTGTCGTGGATACAGCGGGCGTCGATCTCCCACATAGGCGATCGCGAAGAGAAGCCCCACATAGAGCAGCGACACCAGCAGCAAAAGCCAGCCTGCGATCACGAATGGCGCTCCCCGTATGGCACGGGCTCATTCTAGGGCCTGATGGCTGCGTGTTGCAGATCCGTTCCATTCAAAGCACGATCAACCGAATGAGCGATGCCCCGCCTCCCGTCCCGGTCCTGGGTCACGATGAAATCCACATCTGGCCCACCCGCTGGTCCGGCGGCGCCGGCGAAGTGGCGTTCGCCAGCCTGCTCGCCACCTATGCGGGCGCCGGTTCGCCGCCCATCGAACGCGGCGAACACGGAAAACCCCGGTTCCCGCCGCCGTTCGACACCCTGGGTTTCAACTGGTCGCACAGTGGCGATGTCGCCGTGCTGGCAGTAGGACGGGGACCGGCGGGCTTCGAGGTGGGTGTCGACGTCGAAACCATCCGTCCACGGGCGCGCGCCCTCGAGCTTTCGAAGCGATTCTTTGCACCGGATGAGACGGCCGTGCTCGAAGCGTTACCCGACGTGGACCGCCTGGCTGGCTTCCTCTCCCTGTGGACAGCCAAGGAAGCCGTGTTGAAAGCACACGGCGGCGGGCTTTCCTATGGTCTGCATCGCGTGTCGTTCAGTTTTTCGGCCGGCGTCGCCACGCCAGCCCACTTCGATGGCGACGTGGGACCGGCATCAGGATGGCGCATTCAGCCACTCACCTTGGGCGAAGGCCTGGTGTCCGCCGTTGCCTGGCGCGGTCATGAACGGCGCGTCCGCGTCTTCACATTTCCGCTTTGAACCTTTTCCCCGCGGGCCGTGTCTGATTCAACGTGTGTGTGACCGTGGAGTGCGCCACAGGGACGTGGCGAGTTATGCTGGGATGACAGTCATTACGCACGTTGCAATGGCGGCGTGCGTTTTTTTATGGACCGTCGATGACCCTACTCAGCGTCAACCTCAACAAGATCGCCGTGTTGCGCAACTCGCGCGGCGGCGATGAACCGGATATCGCCACCGCCGCGAATACCTGCATCGATGCGGGCTGCGGCGGTCTCACCGTGCATCCGCGCCCCGACATGCGCCACGTCACGCCCGACGATGTACGCACCTTGGCCGGATTGCTCCGCGGCCGCGTCGAGTACAACATCGAAGGCAATCCCTTCGCCGGGCCGCGTGGCGCATATCCCGGCCTGATCGAACTCGCCCGCGAAGTGAGGCCCACCCAGGTCACCCTGGTACCCGACAGTGACGGCCAGATCACCTCCGACCATGGTTTCGATCTCACCCAGGACATCGAGCTGCTCAAGCCGGTGGTCGCCGCGTTCCGCGAGCTCGGTTGCCGGGTCAGCGTGTTCGTCGACGCGGGCGGCGAGGGCTTCGCTCAGGCGAAGGCCATCGGCATCCAGCGCATCGAGCTCTATACCGGTCCTTATGCAGCCGCTTTCGGGAAAGGCGATGCACGGGCAGAGCTCGCATCGTTCGTGGATACCGCGACGCGTGCGCAACAGGCGGGGCTCGCGGTAAACGCGGGGCACGATCTCAGCCAGGCGAACCTAGGTACGTTCAAGTCCGCCATTCCTGGCCTCGCCGAGGTATCGATCGGCCATGCGTTGATCGGCGAAGCGTTGTACCAGGGCTTGGCCAACACCGTACGCGCGTACCTCGACATTCTTTCCTGAGCGCAACGGCGGAAGCCGAAAGCAAACCCGACACGGGAGCGATGAACCGGCAAGCCCCGGTGGGCAGAGCCGTTACGTGTCAGCCTCCCACCCGGTTCCGGCAGTGGCATGTGCGCATGCGAACCCGGAAATGCGCGAAGAACCAAAAAAAAACCCCGCCGGAAGGCGGGGTTTTCGGTGTTACCGGACGACCGTTGCGATCAGTTGTTGACGAAACCGATCTTGGTCAGGCCCTGGCCCTTCGCGTCGGAGAGCACGCGTGCCACGACCTCGTACTGGACCGCGTCATCCGCGTCGATCTGCAGTTCCGGCTGGTTCGACTGCTGGGCGATCACCGCGATCTGAGCCTTGAGGCCCAGTTCGTCGACCGGTGTGTCGTTCCAGTACAGCGAGCCATCCTGGCGAATCTGCAGCCGGACGGGATCCGGCGGATTCTCTGGGTTGACGATGTTCGGGTTCGGCTGCGGCAGATCGATCTTGATCTTATGCGACAGCATCGGAGCCGTGATCATGAAGATGATCAGGAGCACCAGCATCACGTCGACGAGCGGCGTGACGTTGATGTCCGACATCGGGCCACCGGAGTTGCCTGAGCTGAATGCCATGGTTCGTTACTCCTTGCCAGTCGACATGAAGCCGACGTGGACCATGCCGGCATCCTTGGCGTCGCCAAGGATCTTCTTTACCACCTTGTATTCGGTGGTGCGGTCCGCACGGATCTGGAGTTCCGGCTGCGGCGACTTCGCCGCCGCAACCGCGAACTGGGCCTTCAGTTCAGCCTCGCTGACTTCACCGTCATTGAGGAAGTACGTACCGTCCGGCTTGACCGCGAGATCCATCGGTTCGACCGGGGTGTCATCCTTAACGTTCGGATTAGCCTTCGGCAGATCGATCTGGACCTTATGGGACATCAGAGGTGCCGTGATCATGAAGATGATCAGCAGAACCAGCATCACGTCGACGAGCGGCGTGACGTTGATTTCCGACATCGGACCGCCACTGTTGCCCCCGCTGCTCATAGCCATGGGTCAGTTCCTCACTTCTTGGCAGGTGCGACCGGCGCATTGCCTTCGACGCGGGCGCCGGTGGCGAAGAAGTCGTGCAGGTCATGCGCGAATTCGTCGAACTGGGCGTACGTCAGGCGGTTCGAGCGCATGAAGAAGTTGTACGCGAGCACGGCCGGGATAGCGGTGAACAGACCGAACGCGGTCATGATCAGCGCCTCACCGACGGGGCCGGCGACCTTGTCCATCGAAGCGGAGCCCGAAGCGGCGATACCGATCAGTGCGTGGTAGATACCCCACACCGTACCGAGAAGACCGATGAACGGAGCCGACGAACCGACCGTGGCGAGCAGGGTCAGGCCGCCTTCCAGACGCAGGCTCTCGCGAGCCACGGCCTGGCGCAGGGCGCGGTCGATGAATTCCGAACGCGACAGCGTCTCGGCGAGGCGACCACCGGCGGCAGCCTGGTGGTGAGCGACGGCCGAAGCGGCGTCGAGAGCGATCTTCGAGAACGGTTCGCCCTTCGGCTGCTCTTCGAGCATGCGGATGGCTTCCTGCGTCGACGAGGTGTTCCAGAAACCCTGGATGACCTTGTCGGCGCGCGCACGCACCATGCTGTTACGGATGAAGTTGGCGACGATGAAGTACCACGAGAGTACGGACATCACGACCAGCACCACGAACACGATCCAACCGAGGGGATCGAAGTTGTGGATCAGGTGGTCGAAGCCCATCTGCTTGAGGGCGTCGGCGTTGGAGTTTTGACCTGGATTAGCAGGCTGAGCGGAGGTGTCTTGCAACATAACGCTACCCTTGGGGAAATCAAACATTAACGGAGCAGTAAGTCGAGGAAAACTTACAGCTGGTTTAGGTTGAACGTAACGGGGACACGTGCATAGCCTTCGACGGCCTGACCGCCTCGCTTGCCCGGGTTGAATCGCCAGTTCCTTGCCGCATCCTGCGCTGCCTTGTCCAGTTCGCGGAAACCGCTGGACTGATCGATCTGGATGTCTTTCGGTGCACCGTCGACACCCACGAGGACCAGTAGTACCACCGTACCTTCATGCCGCTGACGAACCGCCTGCGGCGGATACTTTGGCGGATTACGCTGACGGTACGACAGATTCTCGCTAGGTGCGATGTCGGCCGGCGGTGCTGGCGGCGCGGGAGGCGCCGGCGGCGGTGCCGGAACAGCATTCGTGCTCGCCTCTTCGACAGCCGGCGGCGGTGGGGCCGGCGGCGGAGGTGTCGGCGGCGGCTTCACCTGCTGGA
This sequence comes from Luteibacter sp. RCC_6_2, assembly GCF_041360655.1. Taxonomy (NCBI): domain Bacteria; kingdom Pseudomonadati; phylum Pseudomonadota; class Gammaproteobacteria; order Lysobacterales; family Rhodanobacteraceae; genus Luteibacter; species Luteibacter sp. RCC_6_2. The sequence goes on from NZ_JBFUPQ010000013.1 coordinate 69,069, forward strand.
TGATTTTCGGGGGCGGCTGCTTAGGGGGTTCCGGCGGCGGCGGCGGAGGAGGCGGGGGCGGCGGCGGCGGTTCGATGAAATCGACCTGTACCACCTTCTCTTTCTGCTTTTCCTGCGACTTCGGCGGCGCCATCGGCGCGACCAGCAGCAGGAAGGCAAACGAGTGCAGTGCAATGGCTACTGCCAACGCACTTGTGCGCCCCCAACTGAACGGCGCTTGGCCGGTTGATTCGTTACTTGAGGCCATCAGTCACTATCAAGAGCTAATCAAGCGGAAGTGAGCCCGCACTGCTCTTCCGGCGCTCGGCGTGTTGACATTGCCGAAAACGCAGGTTTCTGCAAGCGGAAAGATATGCAAGTTACACCAGCATATGGTGTTTGTATAGACACCTGAAGGGAGGATTTACGGCTATTCACAAGCCCCCCTTCTGGGACTTTACAAGCACTTACTTGCCGGTACCTGCGGTTTTCAACCAGGCGTTGGCCTTGGCAGACGTTTCCGGGTCCTGCGCTGCCTGTTTCATGGCGGCGATGGCACCCGGCTTGTTCTTCAGACCACGCTCGGCTTCCGCGAGCACCATGTAGGCTTGACCCTTATGTTGCACACCCTTGCTGATGGCGTCCGTCGCGGCCTTCTTGGCCTCGCCGTACTTGTTTTCCTGTAGCTGGAGGCGCGCGACGCTGAGCGTCACCTCGCCATCCTTCGCGAGCGGCGCGGCCTTCTGGTAAGCGGCCAGCGCGGCCTTCATGTTGCCGCCAGTGATCGCTGCATCGCCCTGGAGCTTGTAGACCTCGGCGCTGGGCTTGACGACGCCCTTGGCAAGACCGTCCTCGAGCACCGAGCCTGCCTTGGCGGCATTGGCTTCCTGGCGGTCGGTGTGGTCCTGGCCGTCGATCAGGTAGACCTTGGCGAGGTTCACGTACTGCTTCTCGTCCTTGAAGGCACCCGCGGCACGACCCTTCTCCATCAGCGAGATCGCTTCCGGATACTTCTGCGCCTGGATCAAGGCCGAGGCGGCGTTGTTCAGCGCGGTGGGGTCGTTCGGGTTCTTCGCCAGTTCGGCGGCGGCGAGATCGGCGGCCTTGTCACCCTGGCCGGTCTCGGCATAGCTGGCGGCGAGGATCTGGTCCCACGAACCCTGCGGCTTCGCGTCCGGCATGGACTTGGCCTTGGTGATCGCGGCGATGGCTTCCGGGTACTTCTCGAGGCGGTAATCGATGTTGCCCTCGAGGCCGTACGAGTCGGCGGTTTCCTTCTTGCCTTCGGTGCGCCATTCCTGCAGTGCCTGAAGCGCGGGAGCGTACTGCTCGTCGGCGACGAGGAACTGCACGTACATGTACTTCAGCTGGAAGTAGGTGTCGTTCGGCATGACGCCGATATCGAGCGCCTGCTTCAGCGTGGTGATCGCACCCTTCACGTCACCATCGTTGTACTTGAGGTTGGCGATGCCCTGCAGCGCGAGCGCCTGTGCGTATTTGCTGCTCGTGCCCGAACCATCGGCGAGCGGCTGCAGGATCTGAAGCGCCTTGTCCTTCTCGCCATTGTTGGCGGCATCCAGGCCTTCGTTGATGGCCTTCTGGTCTTTCTCGCTCTTGAGGTCGAGCTTGGGCTCCGTGCGGGTGGCATTCGGATACAGCGCTTCTTTCTTTTCCTTGGGAGCGGTATCGCGAGCAACCGCGGCGCCACTGACAAGGGAAAGTGCGATCGCGGTAGCGAGCGCCATCTTGATGAAGGAACCCTGTTTCATTGACTGACCTCTGTTGAAGGAGTCGTCGCACAGTGACGTGCTCCGGGGGACTACAGAGGTTAACCCGATTCGATTCCTAAGAACAAGTCGCAGTGCAAGAAAAAATTCCAAATAAAACAATCACTTGTTATAAGAATGTTGGGACTTACCGATTTATGGCCAAAAGGCTGCCTTGAAAACGGCATTTTCGTCCCCGTTACGCGGAAATGTGACGGAGCACAAAAAAACGCCCGGTCGCTGCCGACCGGGCGTTCCTGTCCCTTCCACTGGCGTGGTAGAGCGTCCTCAGATGTCGAGGTTGGCGACCTTGAGCGCGTTTGCCTCGATGAAATCACGGCGGGGTTCCACCGCCTCGCCCATCAGCATCGAGAACATCTGGTCCGCCGCGACGGCGTCTTCGATGCCCACCTGGAGCATGCGGCGCGTCTCCGGATTCACCGTGGTTTCCCAGAGCTGCTCCGGATTCATTTCACCCAGGCCCTTGAAGCGCTGGATCGTGCGGCCCTTCTTGGCTTCATCGAGCAGCCAGTTGCGCACCTCGGCGAAGCTGAGCACGCCACGCGAGGCATTGCCACGACGCACCACCGCGCCGGGCTGCAGGCCCAGTTCGGCCAGCTGCTGCGAGATGGACTGGATCGCGCGGAACTCGGTACCGCCGAAGAAGCTCTGCGGCATGATCCACGTATGGCTGAGGCCATGCTGCATGCGCTCGACCTCGATGGCCGCGCCCTGCTGCTCGTTCAGGGCCGGACGGAAACGCAAGGCATAGGTGGGCTTGCCCAGGCCGCTGGCACTGAGTCGCTGGGCGATGCCGTCGAGCCATGCCTGCATGCGTGCCGGATCGGACCATAGCGCCTCGTTCATGGGCACGTGCTCGATCATCGCCGTGAGGGTCACGGTGTCGAAGCGGTGGCTGAGGCGCGCGATCTGGTCTAGCGAAGCCTGGTAGTCGCGCAACAGCTTTTCGAGGGTCACGCCATCGATGCCGGGAGCGCCTTCTTCCGGCGTCAGCGAGGCGTTGTCCACGGCGCTGGCGATCAGGTACTCGTTGAGGACGGTGTCGTCCTTGATGTACATCTCCTGCTTGCCCTGCTTCACCTTGTACAGCGGCGGCAGGCCGATGTAGACGTGCCCACGCTCGATCAACTCGGGCATCTGGCGGTAGAAGAAGGTGAGCAGCAGCGTGCGGATGTGCGAGCCGTCCACGTCCGCGTCGGTCATGATGATGATGCGGTGGTAGCGCAGCTTGTCCGGGTTGTATTCGTCCTTGCCGATGCCCGTGCCCAGCGCGGTGATCAGGGTGCCGACTTCGGCGGACGAGATCATCTTGTCGAATCGGGCCTTTTCCACGTTGAGGATCTTGCCCTTCAACGGCAGCACGGCCTGCGTACGACGATTGCGGCCTTGCTTGGCCGAGCCGCCGGCGGAGTCACCCTCGACCAGGAACAGTTCGGACAATGCCGGGTCCTTCTCCTGGCAATCGGCGAGCTTGCCCGGCAGGCCCGCGATGTCGAGCGCACCCTTGCGACGGGTCATCTCGCGGGCCTTGCGAGCCGCTTCACGCGCACGCGCGGCGTCCACTGCCTTGGAAGCGATGTTGCGGCTCTCGGCCGGGTGCTCGAGCAGGAACTCGGCGAGTTTCTCGTTGATGACCTGCTCTACCGCCGTCTTCACCTCGCTGGAAACCAGCTTGTCCTTGGTTTGCGACGAGAACTTCGGGTCCGGCACCTTCACCGAAAGGACGGCGATCATGCCTTCGCGCATGTCGTCGCCAGACAGGCCGACCTTGGCGTTCTTCGCCAGGCCTTCCTTCTCGATGTAGTTCTGCAGGGTACGCGTCAATGCGGCGCGGAAACCCGTGAGGTGGGTGCCACCGTCTCGCTGCGGAATGTTGTTGGTGAAGCAGAACATCGTTTCCTGGTACGCGTCCGTCCACTGCATCGCCAGCTCGACGGTGATGCCGTCGATCTGCGAGCTGAAGCTGATGACGGTCGGGTGCAGCGCGGTCTTCAGCTGCGCCAGGTGCTGCACGAAGGACTTGATGCCGCCTTCGTACGCGAAGATGTCCTTTCGTTCGTTGCGCTCGTCGACCAGCTCAATCGTGACGCCCGAGTTGAGGAAGGCCAACTCACGCAGGCGCTTCGCCAGGATGTCGTAATGGAATTCGATGTTGTTGGTGAACGTGGCCGGGCTCGGCAAGAAGCGCACCATGGTGCCGCGACGGCTCGTGTCGCCGAACACGGCGATCGGGGCGACCGGTTCACCGTGGGCGTACTCCTGGCGATGTTCCTTGCCCTCGCGCCAGATGGTCAGCCAGAGCCTGGAACTGAGCGCATTGACCACCGAGACGCCGACGCCGTGGAGACCACCGGAAACCTTGTACGAGTTCGCGTCGAACTTACCACCCGCATGGAGCACGGTCATGACCACTTCGGCCGTGGACCTGCCCTCTTCCGGATGGGTATCGACCGGAATGCCGCGGCCGTTATCCGCCACGCTGACGGAGCCATCCTGGTGGATGGTGACGGTGACGTAGTCGCAGTAGCCGGCAAGGGCTTCGTCGATGGCGTTATCGACGACTTCGAACACCATGTGGTGCAGACCCGTACCGTCGTCGGTGTCGCCGATGTACATGCCTGGACGCTTGCGGACGGCGTCCAGGCCCTTCAGGACCTTGATGCTGCCGGAGTCATAGGCGTTCGAATTCGTCGGATCGAGAGGTTCGTTCATGCGATGCCTGGTGATGGCGCTAGAGTGCGGTCCCGATGCGGCGCGGAAAAGCTTCGGGACAGTCGGTCGATTATAGCAAAGCCGTGACGGCACCCTGTTCCACGTGGAACATCGTGACGGACTGATCGGCAAGGGCGGACGGGATCTCGGTACCCGTGATAAAGACCTGCGCATCGCGGCCCAGAAGCTGCGCGACAACCCACTCTTGATGGGTACGATCGAGCTCGGATGCAAGGTCGTCGAGGCAGACGACAGGCCATTCTCCGCGGATTTCAGCGTGAAGGGAGGCCTGCCCGAGCAGGCAGGCCAGGGCACACAGTTTTTCCTGCCCGCGGGAAAGATGTTCCCGCAACGGGGCCTGTTCGAATGCGATGGAGAAGTCCGCGCGATGCGGCCCTACCGTGGTATGGCCCCTCGCCAGGTCGCGCAGCCGTCGTTCGGCCAAAGTGGTGGCAAGGTCAGCCGCTTCGTCCCAACCAGGCCGATAGCGCACGGAGAATTCGCCGAGTTCGGGAAGGACATTCGTGGTGAATCCGCGGATGTGGGGGATCAACCGGTCCAGATACCCTCTCCGGAAGTCCGTCATGCCCTCTCCCGCAGCGGCCAACTCCGCTTCCCACGGCTCCAGGAGTCCCCCGTCCAGCGGACCGCCGGCTCGAAGCAGCGCATTCCTCTGTTTCAGTGCCCTCTGGTACCGGCGCCAATGGTTCACGAAAGCATGTTCCACGTGGAACAAACCCCAGTCGAGGAACCGGCGGCGCTCGTCCGAGGCTCCCGCGATCAGGTCGTGCGAGCCCGGTTCGAAGCACACCACGGCGCATTCTTGAACCAGTGCGCCAAGCGACGCGGCGGAATCCCCGTCGACACGGGCCTGCCACCGCCCTCCTTCGCGACCCAGGCCGAGCCGGCGTGTCCGGCCGTCCTCGGAGCGCACCTCGGCAAAGACCGAAAGAGCGCTGGAACCCCGCTTCAACAGGACGTCGCGGGAGCCGGCTCGGAACGAGCGGCCATGGGACAGCAAGTAGGCCGCCTCCAGCACGCTGGTCTTGCCGGCGCCGTTCGGGCCAACGAACACGTTGATCCCGGCTGCCGGCGTCAACGACACCGATTCCAGGCAACGCAATCCGGCTATCCGCAGCGACTCGAACTTCATTCCCAGCCTTTCCCCGTCCAAAACGAACGACGCCGGGGTGTCGAAGACATCCCCGGCGTCGTGGGCCGAACTTTAACGTGCCTGCCCGTCAGAGGCGAAGCGGCATCACCACATGGCGAGCTTCTTCGTTGCCCTCTTCCTGCAGGAGGCAACTCGACTGGGCGTCTCGCAGGTTGATGCGAACCTTGTCGCCTCGCAGCGCCCCGAGTGCGTCCAGCAGGTAACCCACGTTGAAGCCGACGGCGAGATCATCGACGACGGTCTCCGCTTCGACTTCTTCCTGGGCTTCTTCCTGCTCGGGATTGTGCGCCACGATCTTGATACGACCAGGGGTGAGTTCGAGCTTCACGCCGCGGTACTTCTCGTTCGACAGAATCGCCGCACGCTGCAATGCGCTGCGCAGCACATCTCGCTCGATCGTCGCCGTCTTGTCGGCACCCAGCGGAATCACCGCCTCGTAGTCGGGGAAGCGGCCGTCGATCAGCTTCGAGGTGAAAACAACTCCGCCGCGGCGTACACGCAGGTGGTTCCGACCGAACTCGAGTTCGACCGACCCCTCGCCGGCCTCGAAAAGACCGATGAGTTCGTTGACACCCTTGCGCGGGATGATGATCTGACGGCGGGCGGAAACCGAGCTTTCAAGCTTGGTTTCCTTCAGCGCCAGGCGGTGGCCATCGGTGGCCACGCAGCGCAGCGTGTGTTCCTGCAGATCCAGCAACATGCCGTTCAAGTAATAGCGCACGTCCTGGTTCGCCATGGCGAACGCGGTGCGATCCATCAGGTCACGCAAGACTTCTTCCGGCAGCGTGACCCGTTCCACCAGTTCGATTTCGTCGATGGTCGGAAATTCGCTGGACGGCAAGGTGGCCAAGGTGAAGCGGCTGCGGCCCGCGTTGAGCGCGATCCGCTCGCCATTCAACTTGATGTCGATCTTCGCGCCGTCGGGCAACGCACGAACGATGTCGAACAGCTTGCGCGCTGGAATCGTGATCTCGCCTTCCTGCACGCCGTCGGCGGCGGTGGTGGCGATCATCTCCACTTCGAGGTCGGTGCCCGTGAAGGACACCTCGCTACCGGAGGCGCGCACCAGAAGGTTTGCCAGCACGGGCAGCGTCTGGCGGCGTTCCACCACGCCCACCACCTGCTGCAGGGGTTTGAGCAGTACTTCCCTCTGGATGCTAAATTGCATGCGTCCCCTACTCCTGCTTTTAAGTTTTTAAGATTTTAATAGTGGTAGTTGTAGGGCCGGTGGATATCTTGAGAAGTCTAAAAAAATACTACTATTCAAAGACTTGTTCAGAGATATCGACTGGCCCAGACACGCGATTTCATGTGGGTGCCTTGTGGATAACTTCAGGCCTCAAAACCGTCCTCCGTCCATCCACCTATTATCCACAGGTTCTCAGCCCGTCAATATACGGATGAGCTGCTCCCAGTCCTGGCGCATGCGCACGTCTTTTTCGCAGAAGCCGCGGATCGTGCGGCAGGCATGCAGCACCGTCGTGTGGTCGCGGCCGCCAAAGGCTTCCCCGATCTCCGGCAGGCTGTGCTCGGTCAATTCCTTGGACAGCGCCATGGCCACCTGCCGGGGGCGCGCCAGGGAGCGCACACGCCGTTTGGAGAGCAGGTCCGAGAGGCGCACCTGGTAGTAGTCCGCCACCGTCTTCTGGATATTCGGCACGGTGACCGCCTGCGCGTGCGTGTTAAGCAGGTCGCGCAGGGTTTCCTCGGCGAAGTCGGTGGTGATGGGCTTGCGGTAGAAGTTGGCGCGGGCGGCGAGCGTATTGAGCGCGCCCTCGAGGTCGCGCACGTTCGAACGGATGCGCCGGGCGAGCAACATCGCAACGTCCTCGGACACTTCCATGCCCTTGTCCGACGCCTTGGAAAGCAGGATGGCCGCGCGCGTCTCGAAATCCGGCGGCTCGATCGCCACCGACAAGCCCCAGCCGAGGCGCGACTTCAATCGCGGCTCCAGCTTGTCGAGTTCCTTCGGGTAACGGTCGCAGGTGAGGATGATCTGCTGCTTCGCCTCGAACAACGCGTTGAAGGTATGGAAGAACTCTTCCTGCGTGGTGTCCTTGCCGGCGAAGAACTGGATGTCGTCGATCAGAAGCGCGTCCACCGAGCGGAAGCGGCGCTTGAAGTCGTCCATGTTTTTCTGTTGCAGCGCCTTCACCATGCCGCTGACGAACTGCTCCGAGCGCAGGTACAGCACCTTGGCTCCGGGGTTGTTCTGCATCAGCAGGTTGCCGGCGGCGTGCATCAGGTGCGTCTTGCCCAGGCCCGTGCCGCCGTACAGCAGCAGCGGGTTGTATGCGCGGCCGGGATTCATCGCCACTTGCATCGCCGCGGCCTTGCCCAACTGGTTCGATTTGCCTTCCACGAAGGTCTCGAACGTGTAATGCGGGTCGAGGTTGTGCACGTGCGGTGGCTCCGGCGCCGCTTCCGGCGCGCGTGGCGATGCCGGCATCGAAGCGTGCGTGGCCGAAGCCGGGCGCATGGGCGCGGGGCGGCCGCCGGACGAACCGACTTCCAGGCGCACGGGCAGGGCGCGGCCCGTCAGGTGTTCCACGATCGACTGGATTTTCACCAGGTATTGCTCGCGCACCGTATCCAGCGAATAGGGATTGGGCGCGTACAGGAACAGGCCGGTCGGGTCCTCCCGCGGCTGCAGGGGCATCAGCCAGGTATGGACATCCTCGGCGCTCAATTCGCCTTCAAGACGCTCGAGACAGCGTCTCCAGAGATCACTCATCGGGTATTCTTGCCACAGAAGGGGCGCATGCGCGCGGGGTGGACGACGAAGTCTACCAGCGTCCGGCCCCTCGCCGGAGTCCGCGGGTCCGTGGTCTTCACCTTGAAGCCGTGCCCAAACGGTTGACAGTCCTCGCGAATCTCGGCCATACTTTCCGGCCATATTCAATCTTCACCCGGATGTAAGCGCCATGAAGCGTACTTTCCAGCCCAGCAAGCTCAAGCGCGCCCGCACCCACGGCTTCCGCGCTCGTATGGCCACGGCCGACGGCCGCAAGATCCTCAACGCGCGCCGCGCGAAGGGTCGCAAGCGCCTGATCCCGTAAGCGGCTCGCCTGTCGTGCGTGCCGCAGCCTTGCCGCGCGATGCGCGGCTTCGCCGCGCCGCCGACTTCGCAGCGTTGCGAACAGTCAGCGGTCGCCTCGGCGGCCGCTGTTTTCTTTTGCGCTTCGGAAACAACGAGCTCGACACCGCCCGGCTCGGCCTGGCCATATCCAAGCGCTGTTCCAAGCGCGCCGTCGACCGCAACCGGATCAAGCGCCTGGCACGTGAGGCATTTCGCCACGCACGCCCCGCCCTGCCACCCGTCGATATCCTGGTCATGGCCCGCGACAGCGCGGTCAACGAGACCGGCGCCGTGCTGCTGGCCGAGCTCGACGCCCTGTTCCGCCGTATCCGGCCGTTGAAGCGCGAGGGTGCCGACGGCACAATCGCGCGTTGACCTTCCCGTCCTCCCCGCCTTTCCCGGCCATCCGGCCGTGGCGCCATTCGGATCTGGCCCTGCAATGAATCAAACGCGCACGCTCCTCTTCTTCGCGCTCATGTTCGTGGCGTACCTGCTGTGGACGGAATGGGAGAAGGACTACGGTCCCCAACCCGCCGCTCCGACGCCGGCGGCCCAGACCGATGCCGGCAAGCCGAACACGGACAGCAGCATTCCCGGTGCCGCCGCGCCGGCCAAGGTGCCGGGTGACACCACCGCCCCTGCCGAGGAAGGCAAGGCCGAGCTGGTCACCTTGTCGAACGACGTGCTCCGCCTGACCATCGACACCCGTGGCGGCAGCATCGTCCGTTCGGAACTGCTGGCCTATCCGAACGAGCCGGTCACCAAGAAGAATCCCAGCCCGCCGCCGGCACGCCTGCTCGACGACGAGGCCGCGCATTTCTTCGCCGCCCAGGATGGCCTGGTCAGCAACACGGGCCCCGCGCCCGACCATCGCGCGTTGTTCCATGCGGAGAAGACCCAGGCCGCGTTGGCCGATGGCGAGAAGTCGGTGAGCATCGACCTCACCTGGACCGATCCGTCGGGCCTCAAGGTGGTGAAGCGCTATAGCCTGAAACGCACCGACTACGTGGTCGATCTCGACCAGCGCGTGGAGAACGGAACGAGCACGGCATGGACGGGCAACGCCTATCACCAGCTGCAGCGCGTTCCCGCCGAGAAGGTGAACTGGTTCAAGGCTTACACCGATCCGGCCCAGCACAGCTTCTTCGGCGCCGCGTGGTACAGCCCCGAAAACAAGTTCGAATCGCTGCCTTTCCTCGATTTCGCCAAGAAGCCGGTCAACCGCCAGATCACCGGTGGCTGGATCAGCATGCTGCAGCATTACTTCTTCGTCGCCTGGATCCCGCCGGCCGACCAGTCGGTGAACTACAGCAGCACCATCGTCGATCCCAACTCGGCCACGCCGCGTTATCTCGTGCGTGCGTTCGGTCCCACCCTCCAGGTGGCGCCGGGCCAGGCCGTGGACAGCGTGGCGCGCCTGTACATCGGTCCGAAGCTGCAAGGCACGCTCGATGTCATCGCCCCGGGCCTGGAACTGACCAGCAATTATGGTTGGCTGACGATCATCGCCCAACCGCTGCACTGGCTGCTGTCGCAGCTGCACGCGATCAGCGGTAACTGGGGCGTGGCGATCATCCTGCTCGTGTTGCTGATCAAGGCCGCGTTGTACAAGCTCACCGATGCGCAGTTCCGCTCCGGCGCGCGCATGCGCAAGTTGCAGCCGCGTGTCGCCGCGCTCAAGGAGCGTTACGGCGACGATCGCATGAAGATGCAGCAGGCCATGATGGAGCTGTACAAGAAGGAGAAGGTCAACCCGATGGCGGGCTGCCTGCCCATCCTGATCACTTTCCCGATCTTCATCGGCCTGCTCCGCGTGTTGTCCGAGTCCATCGAACTGCGTCATGCGCCGTTCTTCGGCTGGATCCACGACCTCTCGGCGCCCGATCCGTTCTATGTGCTGCCGGTGCTCTACTTCCTGGTCACGCTGCTCACCCAGCGCATGATGCCGACCGCAGGCATGGACCCGACCCAGGCCAAGATGATGAAGGTGATGCCGTTGATCTTCGGCGTCTTCTTCGCCTTCTTCCCTTCGGGCCTCGTGCTCTACTGGACCGTGAACGGCGCCACCAGCCTGCTCCAGCAGTGGTGGATCAACCGGAGCGTCGACAGGGCCGATATCAAGGCCAAGACGGCGTGATCACCGGGCGGCGCGTCGAAAGACGCGCCGCTTCGCTATCGACAGGTAAGCCATGAACCACGGTGAAGACACCATCGCAGCCATCGCCACGGGTGCCGGCGCGGCCGGTGTCGGCGCGGTTCGTGTTTCGGGTCCCCATGCGCCGGCGATCGCCCGCGCCATGCTGGGACGCGAACCGGTACCGCGTCATGCGTACTTCGCCGCGTTTCGCGATGGCGACGGTGAGCTGATCGATCGCGGCATCCTGCTTTATTTTCCTGGCCCCGCGTCGTACACCGGCGAACACGTGCTCGAACTGCAAGGGCACGGCAGCACGGTGCTCCTCGACGCGTTGCTTCGCCGGACGATCTCGCTCGGTGCCCGCCTCGCCCGGCCGGGCGAATTCACCGAACGCGCCTTCCTCAACGGTAAGCTCGATCTCGCCCAGGCGGAAGCGGTGGCCGACGTCGTCGCCGCCACGTCCGAAGCGGGCGCGCGCGCCGCGTTGCGCTCGATGGAAGGCATGTTTTCCGCGCGCGTGGACGAACTGCTCGGCGAGTTGATCGCGCTACGCGTGCATATCGAGGCGGCCATCGATTTTCCCGAAGAGGAAATCGATTTCCTCGCCGATCCGGTGATCGGACGGAACCTTGCCGCGTTGCGCGTGAACCTCGATACCCTGTTGGTCGAAACCCGCCGCGGTGTGCGCCTCAACGACGGCATCGTGGTGGCCATCGTGGGACGCCCGAACGCGGGCAAGTCGAGTCTGTTGAATGCGCTCGCGGGTCAGGAGCGCGCCATCGTCACCGATATTCCCGGTACGACCCGCGACGTGCTGCGCGAGTCGGTCAGCATCGACGGCGCCACCTTCGAGCTCGCGGATACAGCGGGTCTTCGCGAGTCCGACGATATCGTCGAACGCGAAGGCATCCGTCGCGCGCGCGCGCAACTCGAACGCTGCGATGTCGCGCTACTCGTCACCGACGATGAGCATGCGAATGAGGACCTCGCCTTCTTCGAGGGCACGCCAGGCCACGCCACCCGCGTCGTCATCATCAACAAGATCGACCTGTCGGAATCGGTGGCCCATCGCGAACAGCGTGACGGGCACGAAACCCTCTGGCTCTCCGCACGCACGGGCGAAGGCTTGGATCGGCTACGCGCGATGTTGCGGGACCTGGCGACCGCCGGGGCCGGTGAAGGCGCTTTCAGCGCGCGGCGTCGTCACGTCGTGGCGCTCGAATCGGTGCGCGACTATCTGGATCGTACGGCTATCGCCTTGCACGACAGCCATGCCGGCGAACTCGCTGCTGAAGAATTGCGTCATGCGCAGCAGGCGCTCGGTGAGATCACGGGGACGTATTCATCCGACGATCTGCTTGGGGCGATATTCGGTTCGTTCTGTATCGGGAAGTGAGGTGGGATCAATCGCGGACAGGGTCCGCTCCCACCGAGCGTGGAGCTTTCCGAAGTCTGTAGACCGGTCGGCTCTTGGTTAGCAGTGCTCTGGCGTCATGGCGATAGCGCGGCGCTCGTTGGCGACGGAAACCGACCAGATCGCCAACCCAGCGACCGCCAGCAAGCTGCCGACCCATCCCGGCGACGTCCACCCATACCCATGCGCGATCGCCAGCCCGCCGAGGAAGGGCCCCAGTGCGTTCGCCGTATTGAATGCCGAGTGATTGAGCGAAGCAGCCAGCCCCTGCGCATCGCCCGCGACATCCATCAGCCGCGTTTGCAAGACGGTGCCGAGTGCGCCGCCGATACCGATGAGAAAGACGTCGAGGCCGAGTGTCCAGACATTGGCGGCGGCCAGTGGGAACAGCGCAAGCATCACCATGCTCCACACCAGCAAGCCACCGGCGGTGCGCATCAGCGCACGGTCGGCGAAGACGGGCACCACCATGTTGCCGACGGTCAGGCCCACGCCGAAGATGCCGATCACCCAGGGAACGGTGTGCAAGGGCATGTGCGTGACGGAGAGGAGGATGTCCGCCAGATACGTATAGACCGCGAACATGCCGCCGAAGCCGATGGCTCCGATGGCGAGGGTGAGCCACACCTGCGAACGCTTCAGCGCACCGAGTTCCCGTAGCGGGCTGGCGTCCTTGTCCGCCGCGACTTCCGGCGCGAACACCGCGACGGCCGTCATCGTCGCGATGCCGAGTACCGCGACCAAGGCGAACGCCCAACGCCAGCCCACCGCCTGGCCGAGCCAGCTGGCCAGCGGCACGCCTACCACCGTCGCGAAGGTCAGGCCGAGGAACATCTGTCCCACGGCACGGGTCCGCCGGTTCGCAGGCACAAGGGATGAGGCGACCAAGGCCGCGACACCGAAGTAAGCCCCGTGCGGCAGTCCCGCGAGGAATCGGAACACCAGCATCCAGTGGTAGTTCGGCGACAACCCGGTGAGGCCGTTGAACACCGTGAACATGGCCATGAGGATGAGCAACAGCTTGCGCCTGGGCACGCGCGCACCCAGCACCGTCATGATCGGCGCACCGACCACCACGCCCAGGGCATAGGCGCTGATGACGTGGCCCGCAGTGGGCGCGTCGATGCCGAGCCCCTGCGCGAACAACGGCAGCATGCTCATCGAGGCGAACTCGGTGGTGCCGATGGCGAAGCCGCCCACGGCCAGGGCAAGGATCACCAGGCCGACATGGGGGGCGCGGACGGGCGGCGTGCCCGGAGCGATCGCGGGAGCGGTAGAGGTCATGGGTGGCCCGGGACGAGGGGCGCATCGCCGTGGTGCGACGCAGCATGCCGTCTAGGATACGCCCGGTGCCGGGTCGGTCGCCACCGTCCAGCGGGCGTCGCGGACGAATTCCACGAAGGCCCGCAGGGCCGAGGTCACCCGCCGCTGCCGCGGGTAATACAGCATGAAGCCCGGGTACGGAGGGCACCAGTCCTCCAGGACGCGAACCAGCTTCCCTTCGCGAACGAGGTCCGCCACCTGGTCTTCCAGCACCAGGGTCACGCCGATGCCGGTAAGGGCGGCCTCGACGGAAAGGCGGAAGTCGCCAAAGGTGACCCGGCCGCGCACATCCAGGTCGAGCTTCGTGGCGCCTTGCTCGAATTCCCACTTGTAGAGACGCCCGCTGGGAAAGCGAAAGCGGATGCAGTCGTGCTGGAAGAGGTCGTTGGGATGCTTGGGAATGCCGTGCGTGGCGAAGTATTCCGGCGACGCGACGCAGGCACCCCGCTGCTCGCCTCCGATCGGCACCGCGATCATGTCTTCGGGCACCGCCTCGAGGAAGCGGATGCCCGCGTCGAAGCCGAGCGCGACGATGTCGACCAGGCTGTCGTTGTCCACCGCCTCGAAATGGATGTCCGGATAGGTGGCGAGGAATCGGGGCAGGAGGTCCGGCAGCAGCAGCTGGGCCGTGACCCGGGGCATGTTGATGCGCAAGGTACCGGCGGGTGTCGCGCGGAAGTTGTTCATTTCCTCCAGCGCTTCGTTGACATCGGTGAGCGCGGGCTGCAACCGCTCGAGCAGGCGCTGCCCCGCCTCGGTCAGCGAAACGCTTCGCGTGGTCCGGTGGAACAAGGTCACGCCCAACCGTTCCTCGAGCCCTCGGATCGCGTAACTGATCGCCGAGGTCGACAAGGTGAGTTCCGCCCCGGCCTTGCGAAAGCTGGCGTGGCGGGCGACCGCGGCGAACGCGGCGAGATGGGAAAGATTGTCAGGGCGCATGATTGTGAAGGATAACTCAACGATTCATCCCGTAATCCCCGTTGGAAGGAACGATTGTTGAACCCTTATCGTTGCCGGCTACCGAACCACTCCAGAAGAGGATGACTCCCCATGTTCGAAGTCCGCGGATTCGCCGCCCCCCAGGCAAAGGCACCCCTCGTTCCCTTCAAGGTTCCCCGTCGCGATGTCGGCGCCCATGACGTCCACATCGAGATCCTCTACAGCGGCATCTGCCACTCCGACCTGCACCAGGCCCACAACGACTGGGGCAATTCCATCTACCCGATGGTCCCGGGCCACGAGATCGTCGGCCGGGTGAAAGCCGTCGGCTCGGCGGTGAAGAAGTTCAAGGTCGGCGACTACGCCGGCGTCGGTTGCATGGTCGACTCCTGCCGCGAGTGCGAGTCGTGCAAGCGCGACCTCGAGCAGTACTGCCTGAACCACACGAGCTTCACCTACAACGGCACGGAACAGGACCGCAGCACGCCGACCTATGGCGGCTATTCCACCGATGTCGTGGTCGAAGAGCGTTTCGTGGTGAAGGTGTCCGAAAAGCTCGACCTGAAGGCTGTCGCGCCGCTGCTTTGCGCGGGCATCACCACGTATTCGCCGCTGCGCCACTGGAACGTCGGCCCCGGACAGAAGGTCGGCGTCGTCGGCCTCGGTGGCCTCGGCCACATGGGCGTGAAGTTCGCCAAGGCGATGGGCGCGCACGTCACGATGATCACCACCTCGGCTTCCAAGGGCGCGGACGCGAAGCGCCTCGGCGCCGATGCCGTGCTGCTCTCCACGGACGCCGAAGCGATGAAGGCGGCCGCCGCCAGCTTCGACTTCCTGCTCAACACGGTGCCGGTGTCGCACGACCTGAATCCGTACATCAACCTGCTCAAGCTCGACGGCACGATGGTGCTGGTTGGCGTGCTGACGCCTATCGACGGCATGATCGGTGGCGCCCTGATGCTCCCGCGCCGCACGATCGCCGGCTCCGCCATCGGCGGCATGGCCGAGACCCAGGAAATGATGGATTTCTGCGCCGAGCACAACATCGTGTCGGATATCGAACTGGTCGACATGGCGTCGATCAACGAGACCTTCGTGCGCCTGGTGAAGAACGACGTGCGCTACCGCTTCGTGATCGACATGGCGACCATGCCTGCCTGAAGCGACCGACGTTCGTGACCGGGGCAGCTCCCATAGGCCGCCCCGGTCGTGAGCACTATTCGGCGATGACCAACCCGGGACTACCCGCTATCGTCGAAGCGAATCCCAAAGGACTCCGGGCTTGAAACGATTCCTCCGTTACCTGGCCGTCGTCGGCGGCCTGCTCGCCGTCTTTCTCGTCTTCGCTGTTGTTTCCGCGTGGCCCAACATTGGTTCGCGAGCGAACGAACCGCACGCCGCGAATATCGTCCGTTCGCCGCAATGGCACGGCGATCGCTTCGCCAATCCCTTGCCGATGTACAGCAACCTCAAGGGCGGCATCTGGCAGATGCTCGAATCGCGGCCGGGCGAGGAACCCGGCGTCCCGGTACCCACGATCGACTCATCGGCCGTCTATGCGCAACCGCCCGCGAGTGGATTGCGCGTCACCTGGTTCGGCCATTCCTCGATGCTGGTTGAAATCGACGGTGTGAACATCGTCGTGGACCCGCTATGGAGCGAACGGCCTTCACCCTTCCCATGGCTTGGCCCGAAACGCTGGTACGAGCCGCCGGTGCCGATCGATCGCTTGCCGCGTGTCGACGCGGTCGTGATCTCGCACGATCATTACGACCATCTCGACCGCGCGTCCGTGCAGGCACTGAACGCTCGTGGCACGCGCTTCATCGTGCCCCTCGGCATTGGTGCGCATCTCGTCGGTTGGGGCGTGCCGCGGGACCGGATCACCGAACTGGACTGGTGGCAGGAAGCAAAGGTCGGAAATGTACGTGTCGTGTCGACGCCGTCGCGGCACGCATCGGGACGCCTTTCGCCACAAAGCAACCAGACGCTGTGGACGGGCTTCGCGTTCGTCGGTCCCGCTCATCGCGCCTTTTATTCCGGTGACACCGGTCTCAACGATACCTTCGTCGACGTGGGCACGAGATTCGGTCCGTTCGATGTCACGATGATCGAGGCCGGCCAGTACGACCCGCAGTGGCCTGACTGGCACCTCGGCCCGGAGCAGGCGATGCTGGTGCACGAAGAGGTTCGTGGCCGCGTATTGATCCCCGTGCACTGGGGGCTGATCAAGCTCGCTCATCACGCGTGGACGGAACCGCCGGAACGCATTCTCGCGGCGGCGCGGTGCAGCCACGCCAATGTGCTGGTTCCGGAGCCGGGACAGGCGGTGGAACCGACGACGCATCCGGTGATTCCACGCTGGTGGCCAGCGCAGCGCTGGTTCTCGGGGGAACAACACCCGATCGTCGCGTCACGCCACGGCGATCCGGACGAGAAATTCGACGTGCCCGTGTGCCGAAGCGACGCCTGAACGCGCAAGCCGTGCGGGGATAGCCAGCAACCGTTTACGGGCGCCCGCGTTACGCCGGCAGCGATCCGTCAGGCATTTCCAGGTGCATCGGTATGCCGCCGAGCGGCTTGCCCGTCGACTCGTCCACCACCACGGCCCGTACCGGGCAGCCGGTCTCCTCGTTGACGAGGTGGCTGAGCTTGCCTTCGCCGTTGTACCGGCGACCCCATTCGCCCATGGCCATCAGGATCGGGATGAAATCCCGTCCCGCCTGGGTCAGCACGTATTCGTCGCGCGGCGGACGCTCGCTGTAGCGGCGCTTTTCCAATACGCCCGCCTCGGTCAGGGACTTCAATCGACGGGAAAGGATGTTCGGCGCGATGCCCAGGCTGGTCCGGAACTGGTCGAACTGGGTCATGCCGCGGCTGGCGTCGCGAAGGATCAGCGCGCTCCAGGCATCGCCTACCAGGGCGAGACTCCGGGAGATCGCGCAGGTGCCTGAAGAAAGTTTGTCGATGTCCATTGCATTATGATAGTGAAGTCACTATCGTAGGGCAACCTAGTTACTATCACTTTGCAAGTAACCCTACGGAGTCATCGTCATGAGCACTGAAAACAAAGGTACGGCCCTGGTCACAGGCGCTTCCTCGGGTATCGGCGAGGTCTATGCCGAGCGCCTGGCCGACCGCGGCTACGACCTGATCCTGGCCGCCCGCCGGGTGGATCGACTGGAGGCGGTGGCGCAGAAGATCGCCGCCCGCACCGGCCGTAAGGTCGAGGTATTGCGCGCCGACCTGACCGACCGCAAGGACATCTCGGCCGTGGAGCGTCGTCTCGCCGAGGACGCCTCGATCACCCTGCTGGTCAACAACGCGGGTGTCTCGCTCGACGGGAGCCTGCTCGAGAACGGCAGCGAGCCGATCGAGAAGCTGATCACCGTGAACATCCTCGCGCCCACCTTGCTCACCGCGGCGGCCGCGAAGGCCTTCGTCGCGCGCGACAAGGGCGGCATCATCAATATCGCCTCCGTCCTGGCCTTCGCGCCCGAAATGCTTGATGGCATCTATAGCGGTTCGAAGGCCCATCTGATCGCCATCACCCAGAGCCTCGCAGCCAGGGTGCAAGGCACGAACGTGCGCGCGCAGGCCGTGTTGCCGGGCGCGACGCGTTCGGAAATCTGGGAAAAGTCGGGCAAGGACGTGGACGCGCTGCTTCCGGGCATGGTGATGGAGACGGCCGACCTGGTCGACGCGGCGCTGGTCGGATACGAGCGCGGTGAGGTGGTGACCATTCCGCCGCTGCAGGATGAAGGTCAGTACAAGGCGTTCGAGGCGGCGCGGTTGGCGATGGCACCGAACCTCTCGCGCAAGGAAGTGGCGCCGCGCTACCGCGTGTGACGTCAATCGCCGACAAGTCGGCTCCCACCAGCCAACCGCAGCCATGTGGGAGCCGACTCATCGGCGATCCGGCGGCAGCCTGGTGGGAGCCGACCCTGTCGGCGATGCTCTCCAACACGAACAGTGGCTTACCACCACTTCCGTTTTGGCCCCGCACGAATGCGCGCTAAACTGTCGAACTCGCTAGGTTCTCGCGGTTAGGCATGCTCTCCTTCGTGTTCGGTGCCTTCGGGCTGTCCACCCTTTGGTTGCTTCCCCTGCTCTGGCGTCTCGGTGTCGCGATGGTCCGGCGACGGCGTCCGCCGACGATAGGCCCTGGTGCGATTCGTTTCTGGGCGGGGTTCCTTCTCGTGTTGCTTTCGAGCACCACGCTCGAAGGACTCGTCCTGTCGCACTACACGGACGATCCCTCCGTGGGCGGTGCGGTGTGCCATTGGCTGGCGGGGGTTGTATCGGGCTTCCCGGGCTTTGCCGCGCTGCTGTGTGTCGTCGCTATCGTGATCGCCTTGCCCTGGTACCTGGGTGTTTCCTGGTCCGCGTTCCTCTCGCGTGGCAATGCGCTGGTCGAACCGTTGGGCATCCTCGCCGTTGGCGGAATACGTCGGCTGTTCAATCGCTCGGCGACTCGCGCGACGGGCAGACGTTCCGTTCCCGCCGTGCGTCGTCCGGACCGTGCGCCCGCTCGACGGAGGAAAACGACAACGGCCGCTTCACGCGCGGCACCCGCTGCGCATAAGCCGCGCGTCGACACCGCGCGCCGCGAGCCCGTTCCGTCCGTTCGCCCTTCCGTCGCCACACCGGTGCCGCCGAGGCATCGCGCGCTCCCGGACACGGTGATTCGCGAGCCGTGGCTGGCGCCGAAAACGGCGGCTGCCGCGAGTGGTGGATCGGAGGTGGTCGCGCGCGCCGTGGAGCGTGAGGCGAGAGTTGAATCGCCGACAGGGGCGGCTCCCACCGGGCGCGGCATCGCGATGCCGGTCGAGCATGTTGCCGAGACGGTTTCGCAGAAGCGCTCGGACGATGTTTTCTACAGCGCGCCATCAGTTACCGTAGCAGTGCCTCCGGTAATCGCACCGTCAGTTGCAGCCGCCGTGCCTCCACCAGTCACGCCGTCTGTTGCGCCTGTTCCGGTCGCTCCCGTGTCGCGGTTCGCGATCGCGGCGAACGACGAAATGGCCGTCGAGTCAGTGCCCGTCGTTGCACTGAATCCGGTTCGTCCCCTGTGGGCGACGGAAACGAGTGTCGTTACGGTGCCACCGCTTTCCCTGCTCGCCGCCGCGCCGGCCAACGCCACCACCGCGATCTCCGAACAGGAACTCATCGATACCGGTGAACTGATCGAGCAGCGCCTGCGCGAGTTCAAGGTGCCCGTGCAGGTCGTCGGCGCGTCCGCCGGTCCGGTGATCACGCGGTACGAGGTGGAGCCTGCCGTTGGCGTGCGCGGCAACCAGATCGTCGCCTTGATGAAGGATCTCGCCCGCGGTCTCGGACGCACGTCGATCCGCGTGGTGGAAACCATCCCCGGCAAGACCTGCATGGGCCTCGAGTTGCCGAACGAACAGCGGCAGATGATCGCCTTGTCGGAGATCCTCGACTCGGCGGAATACCGCGATTCGGATTCGTTGCTGACCTTGGCCATGGGCAAGGGCATCACCGGCGAGCCCGTGGTGGCCGACCTGGCCAAGGCGCCGCACATGCTGGTCGCGGGGACGACGGGCTCGGGCAAGTCGGTCGCGGTGAACGCGATGATCTTGTCGATGCTCTACAAGGCCACGCCCGACGACGTGCGCATGATCATGATCGATCCGAAGATGCTGGAGCTCTCGGTCTACGAAGGTATTCCGCATCTGCTCGCCCCGGTCGTGACCGACATGAAGCTTGCCGCGAACGCATTGAACTGGTGCGTGGCGGAAATGGAAAACCGCTACAAGGTGATGTCCGACCTGCGCGTGCGCAACCTCGCGGGTTACAACCAGAAGGTCCGCGAGGCGCGGGCCGCCGGCAGGCCGTTGTTCAATCCTTTCCCCGCGCATCCGGAAGTGCCCGAGCACCTCGACACGTTGCCGATGATCGTGGTGGTGATCGATGAGCTGGCCGACCTGATGATGGTCGCCGGGAAGAAGATCGAGGAACTGATCGCGCGGCTGGCGCAGAAGGCGCGCGCCGCGGGCATCCATCTCATCCTCGCCACGCAGCGGCCGTCCGTCGATGTCATCACCGGCTTGATCAAGGCCAACATCCCCACGCGCGTCGCCTTCCAGGTGTCGTCGAAGATCGACTCGCGCACCATCCTCGACCAGATGGGCGCGGAAAGCCTGCTCGGCCAGGGCGACATGCTGTTCCTTCCTCCCGGCACGGGCTATCCGCAACGCATCCACGGCGCCTTCGTCGCCGACGAGGAAGTGCATCGCATCGTGGCATGGCTGAAGCAGTTCGGCGAGCCCGACTACAAGGACGAAATCCTCGCTGGCCCAGCCAGCGAAGCCGTCGATGGCGAGCCGGGCGAAGACGGCGTCGACGCCGAGCTTGATCCCCTCTACGACGAAGCGGCCGCCTTCGTGCTCCGCTCGCGTCGCGCGTCCATCTCCTTCGTGCAACGCCAGTTCCGCATCGGCTACAACCGCGCGGCACGACTTGTCGAGGCGATGGAGGCCGCGGGCCTCGTCTCGTCGATGGGTATCAACGGCCAGCGCGAAGTCATCGCACCCGGCCCGCAGGACTGACCAGTCCCGGTAAAGACTAAACCAGCCTCGGTTATGCAGGTCTGAGGTTCCTCGGTTATGCAGGTCTGGGGTTCCGTGTAGGTCCGGGCTTCGGTGGGAGCCGACCCTGTCGGCGATGGGTGCTTGCCATGACCTGGCCCGCTGCCGCGGGATCGCCGACAAAGTCGGCTCCCACAGGGTCTACTCCTACCTGGTTCATTCGACATCGATAGCGGCAAGTTCCGCTGTTGTGGGAGCCGCTTCAGCGGCGATTCCCGCGAAGCGGACGCATGAAAAAAGGCCGGGCCACCTTGTGGTGGCCCGGCCTTTCACGTAGCACGCGTATTACCTACGCACTTATTCCTTGGTGAGCAGCTTCAGCGGCACCGCGATCGACTTCTCGACCGGCTGCTTGTCGATGAGCTTCTTCGCCGTTTCGACGCCGAGCTTGCCGATCTCTTCCGGCTGCTGCGCGACGGTGGCGGCCATCGCGCCGCTCTGCACGGCGGTCTTGCCGTCCGGCGTGCCGTCGAAGCCGACGACCAGCACCTTCTTGTTCTTGCCGGCCAGGGCCTGCACCGCACCCAGCGCCATTTCGTCGTTCTGGGCGAAGATCGCCTGCACGTCGCTATTGCCCTGGAGCAGGTTCTCGCTCACCGAGAGGCCTTGCGCGCGGTCGAAATTGGCGGGCTGCTTCGCGACGACCTTCATGCCGGTGGTGGCGATCTCGTCGTCGAAGCCCTTGCCGCGCTCACGCGCCGCCGACGTGCCGGCCACGCCTTGCAGCTCGATGATGTTGCCCTTGCCACCCAGCGCCTTCGCCAGGTAATCGGCGGCCATCTTGCCGCCGGCGACGTTGTCCGAAGCGATGTGCGAAGCGACTTCGGCACCATCGACGCCGCGGTCGAGCGTGACCACCGGGATGTTCGCACGCTGCGCGGACTGCACCGCGCCAGCCAGGGCCGAGGAATCGGTCGGGTTGAGCAGGATCACGGAGACGCGCTTCTGGATCAGGTCTTCCACGCTGGAGATCTGGCGTGCCGGATCGTCCTGCGCGTCGACCACGACGAGCTGCACGCCGGCGTCCTTGGCGGCTTTCTCGGCGCCGTCCTTGAGTTCGACGAAGAACGGGTTGTTCTGCGTGGACAGCGCGAGCCCGACCACGGGCGTGCCCGAGGGCGCGGCGCCGCCGGCGGTCGCACCGGCGGCCGGCGCGGATTCGCCCGGGCCCTGCTGCGAGCAGGCCGCGAGAAGCGTTGCCGCGGCCGCGGCGAGGAATGTCAGTTTGCGCATGGTGTGTTCCCTCGTTGTTATTACTGCCGCCTGTCGAGCAGGACGGCGATCAGGATGACGATGCCCTTCACCACCTGCTGGTAGAAGGAGCTTACGCCGAGCAGGTTGAGACCGTTGTTCAGGAAGCCAATCAGCAGCGCGCCGACCAGGGTGCCGAAGAGCCAGCCACGGCCGCCGGCGAGACTGGTGCCGCCGAGTACCACCGCGGCGATGGCGTCCAGCTCGTAGCCGGCACCGGCGGTGGCTTGCGCGGAATACAGGCGCGAGGTGAGCACGATGCCCGCGAAGGCCGACAGCAGGCCCGAGAGACCGTAGATCGCCAGCTTCATCGGCGACAGGCGGACGCCTGACAAACGCGCCGCTTCCTCGTTGCCGCCGATCGCGATCACGTGGCGACCGAACACCGTGCCGCGCAACAGGAAGCCGCAGAGCACGAAGGCGACGAACATCCAGATCACCGGCAACGGGATCAGGTTGGCTACGTAGCCACCACCGAGCAGCGCGAAGCTGGGATTGGTGACGGGAATCGGGCTGCCCTGCGTATACGACAGCGTGACGCCGCGCAGGAGGGTCATCGTGCCCAACGTCGCGATGAAGGGAGCGACCTTGCCCCACGACACCAGGGCGCCGTTGACCATGCCGAGCACGAGGCCGAGCAGCAGGCCCGCGCCCGCCGACAGCACCATGCCGTGGCCCGCGGCCATGAGGCCGGCCGTGACCGCGCCCGTGAGGGCGAGGATGGCGCCGACCGAGAGGTCGATGCCGCCGGCCAGGATCACGAAGGTCATGCCGAAGGCGATCAGCGCGTTGATCGACACCTGGCGCAACACCGTCAGCAGGTTGCCCGTGGTGAGGAAGTCCGGACTCATGATCGACAGCGCGATGAAGAGCAGGATCAGCCCGATCACGGAGCCGAGGCGTTGCAGGAGCGTCGTGGCGCGGCTCCAGTCGAGTGGGAGAGTCATGTCACTTGCCTCCGGTCGCGGCGGTCATCACGGATTCCTGGGTGGCGCCGTGGGCGTCGAGCAGGGCCGTCGCACGGCCCTCGTGCATGACCAGGATGCGGTCGCTCATCGCGAGCACCTCCGGCAGTTCCGAGGAAATCATGAGGATGGCCACGCCCTGCTCCGCGAGTTGATTGATGATGTGATAGATCTCGGCCTTGCCGCCGACGTCGACGCCGCGGGTGGGCTCGTCGAGGATGAGCACGCGCGGCTTCAACGCCAGCCACTTGGCCAGGACGACCTTCTGCTGGTTGCCGCCGGACAGGGCGCGCACGTCGAGTTCCATGTCGCGCGTGCGGATCTTCAGGGCGTCGATCAGGCCGCGCGTCTGTTTCTTCTCGCCCGGGCGGTCGACCAGGCCCGCATGCGCAGGCACGCGCGGAAGGCTGACGTTCTCGCGCAGGCTCATGCCGAGCACCAGTCCCTGCGCCTTGCGATCCTCGGTGACGAAGCCGAAGCCGGAGTGGATCGCTTCGTTCGGCGACTTCGGCGTCACCACCTTGCCATCGAGCGTGACCGTGCCTTCGCTGAGCTTGTCGAGGCCGAACAGCAGGCGCGCGAGTTCGGTGCGGCCCGCGCCGAGCAGGCCGGCCACGCCGAGTACCTCGCCCGAGTGCAGGTCGAAGCTCACGTCCTTCACCATGCCACCGGTCACGTGCTCGACCTTCAGGCGCACCTCGCGGATGTTCGGCGTGCGCGTGGGGAAGCGCGCGTCGAGCGTGCGCCCGACCATCATCTTCACCACTTCGTCGAAAGCCAGGCCCGGTACCGGCCGCGTGCCGACGAAGTGACCGTCGCGCAGCACGGAGATGCGATCGCACAGGGCGAAGATCTCTTCCATGCGGTGCGACACGTAGACGATGCCCGTGCCCTGCGCGCGCAGGTCGCGGATGAGTTTGAACAGCGTGTTGGTCTCGTGTTCGGTCAGCGCCGCGGTCGGCTCGTCCATGATCAGCACGCGCGCGTTCTGGCCGAGCGCACGTGCGATCTCGACCATCTGCTGCTGTCCGACGGACAAGCGTTCGATCAAGGTACCGGGGTCGAGCCGCTCCATGCCCACGCGTGCCAGCCATTCCATCGCGCGCTTGGTCATCGCGCGATGGTCGAGCAGGCCGAAGCGCTGGATCTCGCGGCCGAGGAAGAGGTTGTCCGCGATGCTGAGCGCGGGAATCAGGTTGAGTTCCTGATGGATGATGGCGATGCCGTACTTCTCGGCATCCGCGGGCGTGGTGATCGACGCCGGCTTGCCGTCGACCTCGATGCTGCCGGAGTCCGGTGCGTAGATCCCGGTGAGGATCTTCATCAAGGTGGACTTGCCCGCGCCGTTTTCGCCCATCAGCGCATGCACTTCGCCCGGCAGCAATTCGAAGGCCACGCCTTCGAGCACCTTCACCGGGCCGAAGGCCTTGTGGATGTCTTGCATCCTGACCAGGGGCGCGCTCATCAGAACGTGACGCCGGCGTGCAGGATCACATTCGCATAGGGCGAGGTTTCGCCGGTGCGAACCACGGCGACAGCGCGTGCGGTCAACTGCTTGAGTTCGTCGTGCGACACCTCGTCGACCGTGAGGCCGTCGCCGGCGAGGCGACGCGACAGCGCGACGAGCGCGGGATTCCTTTCATGGATCTCACGCGCCACGGTGACGCTTTCGACGGCGAGTTCCGCGTATACCGCGTCGAATACCGCCGCGAAAGACGGCATGCCGGGCAGCACCGCCAGGTCGATGCAGGGAACGCCGCGCGGCACCGGCAGGCCCACGTCGGCGATCACCAGCGTGTCGGTGTGGCCCATCGCGGCGATGACGCGGTTGAGTTCGGCGTGCAGCAGGCCGCTACGTCTCATCGATGTGTCTCCAGGAACGCCGCGAGTTCAACGGCGCGTGGCATGCCGTCCTGCGCACCCAGGCGGGAGACCGCGATCGCGGCGGCGGCGCAGGCCTTGCGCACCGCCACGTCGAGGCCTTCGGCCAGGTGCACCGCCAGTGCGGCGTTGAAGGTGTCGCCGGCGCCCGTGCTATCCACGGCGTCGACCTTGAAGCCCGGCTGGTGCCGCGGCTCGTCGTCCTTGTCGCGGAACCACGCGCCGTCCTCGCCGCGGGTCAACACGACCGGGCAGGGCGCGCGGCGCATGAGCTCGCGGAAATCGGATTCGCCTTCCGCACCGAGCACCGTGGCGAGCTCGTGCTGGTTCGGCGTGAGGAAGCGCACATGCGACAGCCATTCGACCGGAAGACGCTGGGCGGGAGCGGGATTGAGAATGACCGGAGCACCCTCTTCCCGCGCGATGCGCAAGGTGGCCTCGACCGCGTCCAGCGGAATCTCGAGCTGGACCAGCACTGCGTCGGCGCCGCGAAAGAGTTCGCGCGCGGCCTCGACCTGCGCGGGGGTGACGCGCCCGTTGGCGGCGGGCACCACGACGATGTTGTTCTCGCCACCGGCGACGGTGATCGACGCGGTACCGCTGCCGATGCCATCGATGCGGGCGACGTGGCGGACATCGATGCCTTCGGCGACGAGGCCGTCGTAGAGCTGCTTGCCGAAGGCATCGTCGCCGACGCAGCCGACCATCGACACCGAGGCACCGAGCCGCGCGGCGGCTACCGCCTGGTTCGCACCCTTGCCACCGGGAATCGTGAGGAACCGGTCGCCGGTGAGCGTCTCGCCCGGGCCGGGAAAGCGCGGCGCGAGAGTGACCAGGTCCATGTTGATGCTGCCGACGACGACGATTCGCGTCATGCTGGTTTGCTCCGGAATAGGGATCGCGGAACGTCCGGTGTTCGCTGGTAGATGCGGGATGGCGCGCAAATATACGCCTTGCACGCGCATGTTGCTTTCATGCGCATGCTTTCCCTTACCGGGACAGGCCCTTGGCGTCGAGTTCGGCGAGGTAGGCGGGCCATGCCGTGTCGTAGGCCCGGCCGAGGTCGTAGAGCGTGTCCCAGCCGAAGATGCCCGTGGCGTGGCCATCGTCGAAGCGGATCAGCACGCCGTAGTGGCCGGTGGGTTCGAGCGCGGTGATACCTACGTTGCGCTTGCCGGAGACCAGGATCTTCTGGCCGGGCCCATGGCCCTGCACCTCGGCACTGGGCGAGTTCACCCGCAGGTATTCACAGGGAAGGTGGAAGCGTTCGCCGTTGTCGAAAGCCACCTCGAGGATGCGCGAGGCCGAATGCAGGACGATGTCGAGGGGGCGCGGATGGGGCATGGGCCGATGGCCTTGGATGGAGCAAAGGATCGAGGGACTGAGGACCAAGGAGCCGAGCTTAAAGCTTCTTGTGGGAGCCGATTTATCGGCGATGCCTGCCTACGAAGGGACGCCGGACATGGTCGCGAGCGCCCTTTCGCCGCTGAAGCGGCTCCCACATTTACTACACCAGCGACTCAGGGCGCGCGGCCGAAGCCGTCGCCCGTGCCCTGTTCCAGCGGCGGCGGATCGCCGGCAACCGCCAGGAGAGCGGTCGCGTAGGCGTCTTCCATGCTCACCGTGGAGACTTCGTCCCAGGAGAAGAACGACGGCTCGCGCAGCCACTCCGCGTCGGGAGTGATCTCCTGCATGTTGAAGCCTTCGTCTTCCACGCTGACCACGCGGCCGATGTAGCAGACCTCGGACTCGTCCTCGCTGTCGACGTGCACGCCGATGACCGGCGCGTGCGCCGCCGCGGCCTGTACGACCTGGGCGATGTCGTCGAGGGGGAAGTCCGCCGGCGGTGTCGGGCGGATGCCCTTCATCGCGAGCGCCTTCTCGAGGAAGCCGGCGTGCTTGTCCGGCGCCTCGAATTCGGAGATGTCGCGGTGCCGCATGATGTACATGCCGTCATAGCTGACGCCATCGCCGACGACCCAGAGCAGGAAGAACTCGCGGCCGACACCGCCCACGTAGCCGCAGAAGCTGCCGTGTTCGAGTTCGTCGCGCCATAGACGCACCAGCTGCTGGTTGTCCTGCGCTTCGCGCAGGTTCGCTCGCTGGCCGTTGGTTTTGAGATGTATAACCTTGCCCATATACGTCAATAGTTTAGCAGAGGGGGAAGCCCCCGATGTTCAGAGGATGTAACGACTCAAATCCTCGTCCTGGACCAGGGAAGCCAGGTTTTTATCGACATAATCGGCGTCGATCACGTATTTTTCGCCGGACTTGTCCGCCGCTTCGAAGGAGATCTTCTCCAGCAGGCGCTCCATGACCGTGTGCAGGCGGCGGGCACCGATGTTTTCGGTCCGCTCGTTGACCTGGAAGGCCACGTCGGCCAGGCGGTCGATGCCCGTCTCGGTGAAATCCAGGGTCACGCCCTCGGTATGCAGCAGCGCAACATATTGCTTGGTCAGGGCGTTGTTCGGCTCGCGCAGGATGCGCTTGAAGTCGTCGACCGAGAGCGCGTTCAACTCCACCCGGATGGGCAGGCGGCCCTGCAATTCCGGGATCAGGTCCGACGGCTTGGCCAGCGAGAACGCACCGGAGGCGATGAACAGGATGTGGTCGGTCTTGATCGAGCCGTACTTGGTCGAGACGGTGGAGCCCTCGACCAGCGGCAGCAGGTCGCGCTGCACGCCTTCGCGGCTGACGCCGGCGCCGCCCCATTCCGAACGCTGGGCGACCTTGTCGATCTCGTCGATGAAGACGATGCCGTTCTGCTCGGCGCTGTCCACCGCGCGGCTGCGCAGTTCGTCGTCGTTGAGCAGTTTGCCGGCCTCTTCCTCGACCAGGAGCGGGCGTGCCTGGCGGATGCTCATCTTGCGCTTCTGCGACTTCTGCCCGCCGAGGTTCTGGAACATCTTGCCCAGCTGCTGGCTCATTTCCTCCATACCCGGCGGCGTCATGATTTCCACGCCGACGTTCATGGCGAAATCCAGTTCGATCTCGCGGTCGTCGAGGGCGCCTTCGCGCAGCTGCTTGCGCAGTTTCTGCCGCGTGTCGCTGTCGATCGCCGTGACGTTGCCGCCGGTGTCGTCCCAACCCGTGGCTTGCCGCCGCGGCAGCAGGACGTCGAGCAGGCGATCTTCGGCCGCATCCTCGGCCTGGCTACGCACGCGGGTCTTCGCGTGATCGCGCACCAGCTTGTACGAGATATCGGCCAGATCACGGATGATCGACTCCACATCCTTGCCGACGTAGCCCACTTCGGTGAACTTGGTGGCCTCGACCTTCACGAAGGGCGCGTTGGCCAACGTGGCGAGGCGGCGGGCGATCTCGGTCTTGCCGACGCCGGTCGGGCCGATCATGAGGATGTTCTTCGGCGTGACCTCGTCGCGCATGCCCGGTTCGAGCTGCATGCGGCGCCAGCGGTTGCGCAGGGCGATGGCCACGGCGCGCTTGGCGTCGTGCTGGCCCACGATATAGCGGTCCAGTTCGTTGACGATCTCGCGGGGAGTCAGTTCGGACATCGGGTCAGAGCTCTTCGATCGAATAGTTGTGATTGGTATAGATGCAGATATCACCGGCGATCTTGAGCGCTTTTTCCACGATCGTGCGCGCATCCAGCTCGGTATTCTCCATCAGGGCCAAGGCGGCGGACTGGGCGTAGGGGCCGCCGGAGCCGATGGCGATGAGCCCGTGCTCCGGTTCCAGCACGTCGCCATTGCCGGAGATCAGCAGGGAGGCTTCCTTGTCGGCAACGGCGAGCATGGCCTCGAGGCGGCCCAGGCGGCGGTCGGTGCGCCACTCCTTGGCCATCTCCACCGCCGAGCGGGTGAGGTTGCCGCCGTGCTTGACCAGCTTCTCCTCGAACAGCTCGAACAGGGTGAAGGCGTCGGCGGTGGCGCCGGCGAACCCGGCCAGGACGTCGCCCTTGCCGAGGCGGCGCACCTTGCGCGCGTTGGCCTTCATGACGGTATTGCCGAGGGTGACCTGTCCGTCACTGCCGATGACGACCTTGCCGTCGCGGCGGACGCAGACGATGGTCGTGGCATGCATCGGTTCCATAGTGCGTTCCTTGGGGGAGACGCCTGAGGTGGGGGCCGGCCGGGGGTGTCGCAAGTACGGGCCGGCCGGAGCCGCCGGACACAAGGGGCCTTCAGCCCTTCCGCTTCGCCCGTGGATGGGCCGCGTCGTACACCTTCGCCAGATGCTGGAAATCCAGGTGGGTGTAGATCTGGGTGGTGGCGATGTCGGCGTGGCCGAGCAGTTCCTGGACCGAGCGGAGGTCGCCCGAGGATTCCAGCATGTGGCTGGCGAAAGTGTGCCGCAGCATGTGCGGGTGCACGCGCTTGGCCTGGCCGCTGGACAGCTTGGCCAGGCGAAGTTGAATGGCGCGGGAGCCGATGGGCGCCCCACCGCGGCCCTTGAACACCGGCTGCTCCGGACCAGCCTCGCCGAGGGCGGCCAGGGCCCTGAGCGCGGCGACCGCGTACCGTCCCACCGGCAGGATGCGTGTCTTGTTGCCCTTGCCGAGCACGCGCACCTGGCCGTCGTCGAGGTCGAGGTCGCCCCAGTGCAGGCCGCACAACTCCGACAGGCGAAGGCCGCTGGAATAGAACAGTTCCATCATCGCCGTGTCGCGCGGTGCAAGGGTTCCGCCCAGGTTGGTCTCGACCAGTTCCTTCGCCTCGTCCGCATCGAGCACCTGGGGCAGCTTGCGGCGCACCTTCGGGCCGCGCACGCCGGCGGCGGGATCGTGGTCGAGCCGGCCTTCCCGGCTGAGGTAGCGGAACAGGCTGCGGCAGGCGGAGAGCAGCCGCTGGATGCTGTTCGGCTCCAGGCCCTTCGTCTCGCGTCCGTCCTTGCCGCGCGGGGGGCGATGCAGGCGCGCGATCATCGAGCGCATGCGGTCCGGCCCAAGGTGATCGAAGCTGGCAAGGCCTTCGGCATCCATGAACTCGAGCAGCTTGCCCAGGTCGCGCCGGTATGCCGACAGGGTATGCGCCGAGGGCGCGCGTTCGGCGGCGAAATGGCGCAGGAAGGCCTCGACGGCCTCGTGCGGGTTCACGCCGCCTTCCGGGCCCGTTCGATGGCCGAGCCGACGGTGGTCGAGATCATGTCGAGGAACAGCGTGCCCATGCCGGGATGGAACCGGTCGGGATCGGCGCTGCCGATGGCGAGCAGGGCGTCCTTGCCGATCCGCATCAACGCGGCGGAACGGACATCGGGCGCGGTATCGCCGAACAGGCGATGCAGCTTGTCGGGTGCCAGGCGACCGGCGACGGGGTCGCCGTGTTCCAGGAACGAGGCGAACTCGGGCAGCCCCGAGGCACCATGCGGCTCGCGCAGCAGCCAAGGCTCGTCGGGGAGCCCCGCGAGGTCGCCGAAGAAGACCAGGCGGACCCGCTCGGACTGGAAATCCTCGGTCAGGCGGCGCACCACGTGCCTCACGGTGTCCTCCACGTCGCTGGCGCCCAGCAGCGCGAGCATCAGGCTGTGCACGCGACGCATCAGCTTCTCGTTGTCGGCGGCGACCGCCGTCAACTCCTTGAGCCGTGTTTCCAGTTCGGTGTTCTTCTCGCGCAGGCCGCGCAACTGGTGCACGGCGAGCGAAGCGGCGGGACCGTTCGCGCTGGGCAGCACCAGTTCGTTGGCGAGTTCGGGATAGCCGACGAGGAAGTCCGGATGCCGTCGCAGGTAGGACGCCACGGTGGCTGGCTTGATATCGCCGTCGATCGCGGTGTCGGTCATGTCGTTTCTTCCTCGAAGTGCTGCATGTGTCGCAGTGTGCCCCGTTCGCGCGCGAACGTCACACCTCGCCTTCGAAAACGAAGGCGGCGGGGCCGGTCATCCCCAGGGTATGGCCAGGGCCGTGCCACTCGATGGTCAGCGTGCCGCCGGGGAGTTCCACGTCGACGATGGGCGCGGCCAGGCCCAGGGATTGCGCCACGGCGGCGGCGGCGCAGGCACCCGTACCGCAGGCGCGTGTCCAGCCGCTGCCTCGTTCGTGCACGCGCAGGCGAATGCGGTTCGGACCCAGGCGCTGGGCGAAACCCACGTTCGCACCTTGCGGGAAGGCCGGATGGCTGGTGACCAGCGGCCCGAGCGTGTCCACGCGCGGGTCGTTCACATCGTCCACGAACACCACCGCGTGTGGATTGCCCATGGAGACCGCGCCGAAGCTCACGTCTTCGCCATCGATCGCGAGCGTGTAGATGGCATGCGCGGGACGGTCGAGCGGAATGGCGGATGGGGTGAAGTCGGGCTCGCCCATGTCGACCACCACCCTCCCCTCGTCGATCACGCGTACCGTGACCGGACCGGAGGGACTCTCCAGGCGAACGTCGGCGTCGCGCTCGATGGCGCCGTCGCGGTACAGCCACGCGGCCACGCAGCGGACGCCGTTGCCGCATTGTCCCGAAGGCGTGCCGTCCGCGTTCCAGATGCCGTAGTAATAAGCGCAGGAAGGATCGCGTGCAGGCTCGATGCTGATCAGCTGGTCGAAGCCGATGCCCGTGTGCCGGTCGGCCAATGCGGCCACGCGCGCCGCGTTGGGCGTGCGCGGCGCGTCTTCACGCCAGTCGACGATCACGAAGTCGTTGCCGATTCCATGCATCTTGGTGAAACGGGAAGGCATCGCGGATTACTGGTGGATGACCGGATTGAACGGCGCGCGCGTGCTGCTGGCCGGCGGCGGAGCGAGCGACGTCGAACTGGCGGCCGGGTGCGCTTCCGTCTGCGGCTTGGCGGTGGCCGAAGCGGCGGGCGGCGGCGGCATGAACAAAGGCCCCTTCTGGCCGCAACCGGACAGTGCGGCGACGGTGGAGGCGAGGGCAAGCGGCAAGATGAGTCGGCGCATGGGCGATTCCCCGGAAACGGAGGCCAGTATAGCCTCGGGTCCGCTCAAAGCAGCTTTTCGAAGCGGAAGGCGTCCGCGCCGTCGGCGTAGTACTTCGCGTATTCACCGATTCGTACATAGCCCAGCCGTTCGTAGAGACGGATAGCCACGGCGTTGTCCTTGCGCACTTCCAGGCGAAGCGACCGGCAACCGTGTCCGCGCGCCGCGTTTTCCGACGCGTGGATCAATGCCGAGCCCACGCCCTTGCCCTGGGCCTGCGGCGCGGTCGCGATGGAATACAGCCGTGCGACGGTCGTGCCCTTGCGGAAGAACACCACGGCCGTGCCGAGGAAGCGGCGATGGTTGGCGCTGGCGACGAGCACCAACGCGCTTTCGCTGTCGAGGTGCTTGCGATACTGGGCACGACTCAGGCGATCCTGCGCGAAGCTCGATTCCTCGAGTGCGACCAGGTCGTCGAGATCGCTCACTTCGGCGCGACGTACGCGTACCGAGGCGGTGACCGGGGGTGGCTGCATGCGCTTTGGGGACTCCGGCGCGGGTGGAGGACGGCTCGCGGGCCGAGTGGGGCGAAGCAAGCGCGGCACTGTAGACCTCGGGTCGGTACGGATCAATGACTTTTTCATGAATCCGTCCGGCCGTCCGTCGACGGTCCCGCTTGTGTGTCGCACCATCGCGGGCACACACTGCGGCACCGGCGAACGATCGGCCCCGGGCGGGGTCGAGTGAACGGAGTTGCCGTCTGTCGAGGTCTCATGAGCCGGCTCGTCATCGTCGTGGAGAAAGCCTCGGACTGGGGCTCGTATTACCCGTCCGCCGATGTCGTCACCGCCATGGATTACCTCCGTCAACCGGTGGGCGGCGACGACGAGCGCACCCAGGTCATCAACCTGTGCCGCAACTACAAGTACCTGGGCACCGGCTACTACGTCTCGCTGCTGGCCGAGGCGCGCGGGCACAAGGTCATACCGTCCGTGCGCACCGTGAACGACCTGCGCCGCCGCTCGCTTTACGGCCTGGACATCGACGACCTCAACCAGAAGCTGGCCAAGTTCCTGCCGGCCGGTGGGCGCGATACCACCGACTTCGGCGTGCTCGTCTATTTCGGCGAAACGTCCTACGGCGACCTGCAAGATCTTGCGAGGCAGGTGTTCGACATGTTCCCTTGCCCGCTGATGCGCATCGAGTTCGAGCGTGACCGGGTCTGGCAGGTCTCCGCGATCAAGGCCGTGGGCCTGCATACGCTGGACGATGCGCAAGAGGATTCCTTCGCCCTGGCGCTGGAGAAGTTCTCGCGCAAGCTCTGGCGCAAGCCGCGCGCGCGCCGCCGTTTCCGTTACGACATCGCCATGCTGGTCGATCCGAACGAACAGATGCCGCCGTCGAACAAGAAGGCGTTGAAACAGTTCGTCGAGGCCGGCAAGCACCTGGGCATGGAAGTCGATCCGATCGGCAAGAACGATTACCAGCGGCTCGCCGAATACGACGGCCTCTTCATCCGCGAAACCACCGCCAGCGACAACCATACCTACCGCTTCGCCCATCGCGCGGAGAAGGAAGGCATGGTGGTGATGGACGATCCCACGTCGATCCTTCGCTGCACCAACAAGATCTTCCTGAACGACATGATGGTCTCGCGCAAGTTGGCCACGCCGATCACGGAGATCCTCTACCGTGACGACCCCAAGCGCCTGCGCGACCTGCACGAGCGGCTGGGCCTGCCCATCGTGCTGAAGATCCCGGATGGCTCGTTCTCGCGCGGCGTGGTGAAGGTGGAAACCCGCGAGGCGCTTGAGAAGGCGGCGGGCGAACTGTTCTCGCACAGCGCGCTGCTGATCGCGCAGGAATACCTCTACACGGAGTTCGACTGGCGCATCGGCGTGCTCAACCACGAGCCCTTGTACGCATGCCAGTACTTCATGTCGCGCGGCCACTGGCAGATCTACAACCACGGCGCCAAGGGCACGGCGAAATCCGGCGGCTTCCGCACCGTGCCCGTGCGCGACGCGCCCGCCGAGGTCGTGAAGCTGGCACTCAAGGCCACGCAGACCATCGGTGACGGCCTCTACGGGGTGGACCTCAAGCAGGTCGGCGAGCGCCCGGTGGTGATCGAGGTCAACGACAACCCGTCGATCGACGCGGGCGTCGAGGACGCGTACCTCGGCGAGGACCTCTACCTGCGGATCATGCAGGAGTTCCTGCGCCGCCTCGAACTCAAGCGTCTGGGCATCCAGGCCTGAGCCAGGGCCTCAGCGGCGGAACAGCGCCATCAGCAGGGCCATCGGCAGGCTCGGCTTCATCGCCACCAACACGCTCGCCGGGGCCAGCAGCAACCAGAAGGCGGGGGTCCAGCCCAGCGTCTCGCTATGCCCCGACAGCGGCGTCAGCAGGAGCAGGAGGGCGCCCGCGGCCAGCCAACCCAGGGCGATGAGGGCGCGCAGGCGGTGCGGCGAGAGCGTGTCGTGCATGGCGTACTCCAGGCGTTGGAATGTCGATGGAGGGAGCCTGGGCCGCCGTCGTCTCAAGGATCGCGACCGGGGGACGGCACGTTGTTAGAATCCTTCCGCCGGGCAGGGTGTTCCGGCGCTGTGCCAGGAGAATCCATGAGCGCTGAAGCGCACCGTTACGCCGTGTTCGGTCACCCGATCGCGCATTCGCTGTCCCCGGAGATCCACAGGGCCTTCGCCGCGCAACTCGGTATCAGGCTGAGCTACGAGACCATCGACGCCGGTCCTGGCGATTTCGAGGCCGCCGTGCGCCGTTTCTTCGCCGATGGCGGGTTAGGCGCCAACGTGACCCTTCCCCACAAGGAAGCGGCCTTCGCACTTGCCAGCGAGCACAGCGAGGCCGCCGCGCGTGTCGGTGCCGCCAACAGCCTCACCCCCCTCGTGGGCGGCAAGCTGCATGCCCACAACACGGACGGCAGCGGCTTCGTCCGTGACATCACCGAGCGTCACTCGCTCGACCTGCGTGGCCACGATGCCCTGCTCTTGGGCGCCGGCGGCGCGGCCAAGGCCGTCGCCTGGGCCTTGCTCGATGCCGGCGTGCAGACGCTGACCATCGTCAACCGAACGCCGGAGCGCGCCGACCAGCTGGCCGACGCGATCGGCGATCCCGCGCGCTGCCATACGCGGTATTGGGACGGCCTGGACGGCGAATGCTTCGACCTCGTCGTCAACGCCACCTCGATCGGCGTCACCGGGGGGTCGTTCGACCTGCCGATGTCGATCCTGCAGGACCATTCCACCTGCTACGACCTTTGCTACGGTGCCGCGGCGGCCAGCTTCAAGGGCTGGGCCACCGCCGCGGGCGCCCGTTATTTCCGTGACGGCCTGGGGATGCTGGTGGAGCAGGCGGCCGATGCCTTCGAACGCTGGCACGGCACGCGTCCCGATACCGATCCGGTCTACGACGCGTTGCGGCAGCGCTTCTGAGTCCAGGGCGCAGCGTTCGAGCGCATGTTCATCTCCGGCCCGCTCAGGCTTCCGCCACGCGGGCCGCCTCCGGCGTGTTGCGAAAGCTGATCGCGAGACGGTTGTAGGTGTTCATCAGGCCGATCGCGAAGGTGAGATCGACCAGCTCCTTCTCGCTGAACACGCTCGCCGCCGCCTGGAAATCCTCGTCCGGCACGCCTGTCCGCGCCACCTCGGTCACCTATTCGGCCCAGGCGAGGGCGGCTTGTTCGCGGGCGTCGAAGAGCGCGCCGGCTTCGCGCCATGCTTGCAGAAGCGCCAGCTTCTCGATCGAAACGCCCTTCTTGATCAGGTCGCGAGTGTGCATGTCGAGACAGTAGGCGCAGCCGTTGATCTGGCTCACCCGCAGGTAGACGAGGTCGACCAGCCGGACATCCAGCCCGGACTGGGACACATAACCGTAGACACCGCCGAGCGCTTTCGCGCCGTTCGGCGAAACCTTCGTGTAATCGATGCGTTGTGACATGACGGAACCTATTCGTGCGGGGTGGTGAGGGGTGTGTCGCCGCTGTCGACGACGAAGACGGCGAGCAGTTTGGCGGGGGCCGTGGCGCTCGCGTTGCGGCTTATGCGGTGCCGGGCTCCCGGCGCCTCATAGAAGGATTCACCGGCGTGGTAGACGCGTGCGGGGCCGTCGTCGACCTGGCTCTCGATCGCGCCCGATACGACATACGCGTAGATGAAGGCAGACTTCGCGTGCGTGTGCGGTGCCGAGGCGCTGCCTGGCGGGTATGTGACCTCCACGGCGACCAACGACTTGCCCGGGATGTTCGGGATCGCGTGGGAGAAATTGGGCGTGACCGTTTCGCCCGGTGTGTGCGCTCCCGCCGTCGCCGACAAGGTGACGGCGGTCAGCAGCGCTGCAAGAAAACGCTTCGTTCTCATGATCGACTCCTGAAGTAGAACGTCATCGTGCGCCTGCTTCAGGTCATCGAAAAGAACCAGAAGACGTGTATCCGGATGTACCATGGCGCATGACCTCCGCGCTGCACATCAGGATCGACCGTTCCGCCCCCACCACCCTGACGGAACAGATTCGCGCAGGCGTGCTGGCGGCGATCGACAGTGGCGCGCTGGCGCCCGGCGCCCGGCTTCCATCATGGCTGGCCCTGGCGGCGCAACTCGGCGTGGCGCGGGGTACGGTCAAGGCGGCCTACGAACGCCTGGCCGACGAACAGGTCATCGTCTCGTCGCGCCCGGGTGGTACCCGCGTTGCCGATCATCCTGCGAGCCGGGCTGGCGTGGCGCCGCAAAGCGAGGCGGAAACACCGCCGGCTCTGTACCAGCACCTGTTCGGTGGGGCTGCCATGTTCCAGATGGGAGTGCCGGGCTCCGACGGTTTCCCGGCCAGCCTGCTCGCCCGTTTGCGCGCCCACGCCGCGCGCGCCGAGACGGTCGCGCCCGCGCTCTACCCCGATCCCCGTGGCGAAATCGAACTCAGGCGCGAGATCGCCGCCCACCTGGCATTGGCGCGCGGCATCGAATGCCGCCCCTCGCAGGTCTTCATCACCGCCGGTTTCGCCGGCGCGCTCGGCATGACGTTGAGGGTGCTCGGTGTCGAAGGGCGGGAGGCATGGATGGAGAATCCGGGCTTCTTCCAGAGCCGCAAGGCGCTCGAACTCGCCCGGCTGGTTCCCGTGCCCGTGCCCGTGGACGGCGAAGGCATCGACGTCTTCCAAGGCATCGAGCGGGCGCCCGCGGCGGCCCTGGCCCTGGTGACGCCCGGGCAGCAGGCGCCGCTCGGCGCCACGCTGTCCCTGGCCAGGCGGGTCGCGTTGCTGGCCTGGGCGGCGCGCACGGGAGCGTGGGTCCTCGAGGACGACTACCTTGGCGAACTTCAGCTCGAACGACGCGCCGCGCCGGCCCTGGCGTCACTGGACCGCGAGGGTCGCGTCATCCACATGGGGTCGTTCAGCAAGACCATCAGCCCGGCGCTGCGGCTCGGCTTCATCGTCGCCCCCGCGGGCCTGGTGGGTTCGTTCACCGAGGCGGCACTCTGCTTCGGATCGGCGCCGGGTCCCGCGGTCCAGCATGCGATAGCCGACTTCATGCGGGAGGGGCACTACATGAGGCATCTGCGTCGCATGAAGCGCATCTATTCCGCGAAGAGCCACGCGCTACAGGCGGCATTGGAAGCGAATGGCTATCGCGCGCACATCGGCGGCCTGGGTGCCGTCATGTATCTCCCGGACGATGTTCCGGATATCGATGTGGCGCGGGAGGCAAGGGTGCATGGGCTCGCGCCGGTACCGCTGTCGCCGTGGTTCAGTCCCGGCACCACCCACCGCCCAGGCCTTTTGCTCGGGGTCGCCACCGTGGACGAAGCGCGGCTTCCCACGGCGTGCCGGCAGTTACATCGACTCATCGACAATGCGGCGCTCAAGGCGCGTCCGCGCTCGTCACGCTGACCGGGCAGTTATACGTGGCGCGGTAGTCGTAGCGCTGTTTCGTTCCCACGCCATCCGCCGTCGCCACCGGTGCCGCCAATACCAGCTGGATGGTGTCCACCGTCGGCGCGCTGCACTTCTGCCGCGCGATGGCGACGCACGGTTGTTCGCTCAACGTTTCTTCCGTGCACGACACCGCGATGGGCGCGGCCGGTGGCGTCACGGCGACCGGCGTTGTCGTGGAGGCGCAAGCTGCGAGCAGCGCCAGTGCGGGCGACCAAAGGAAACGGCTTCGGCAACGCATCGGACCCTCCTCAGGGGTGGCTCGCGCACGGGAAGCCCGACTGTACCCACCGGAAGGATGGACGTCCAAATGTTTCAGTCGTAACGGTTGCCAACCTCGTCACGCTTCGGGGGACAGTCAAACATCCGTCACACCGGAGTAAGCAGGGTTACATGCGCGGGCCACAGTCTCGCGGGCTCTTGTCTCCGATGGATCGTCCCCGATGACGCGTGTTCGCATTTCCTTTCGTCGTACCGCCCTCGCCGCCGCACTCGCCCTGTCGCTGCACGCCGGGTTCGCGCACGCCACCGCAGGTGACGACGACAAGGCGGCTCCGGCCCCCGCCGCCGCGACGGACGCTCGTGACAACCCGAAGCAACTGGACGCCATCTCGGTGATCGCACCGGGCGAAACGCGACAGATCCAGAGCATCGGCGTCGAAGAGATCGTGCGCCAGCAGACCCCGGGCAGCAGCGCCCTCAAGGCGCTGGACAAGCTGCCCGGCGTGCAATTTCAATCGGCCGATCCCTGGGGCGCCTACGAGTGGTCCACGCAGATCACCCTGCACGGGTTCGACCAGTCCCGCCTGGGTTTCACCCTCGACGGCATCCCGCTCGGCACGATGGGCTACGGCGTGACCGACGGCCTCCAGGTCACCCGCGCCATCACGTCGGAAAACCTCGCCACGGTCGAGCTGGCGCAGGGCGCCGGTGCCCTGGGCACGGCCTCCAAC
Source organism: Luteibacter sp. RCC_6_2 (assembly GCF_041360655.1). NCBI lineage: Bacteria > Pseudomonadati > Pseudomonadota > Gammaproteobacteria > Lysobacterales > Rhodanobacteraceae > Luteibacter > Luteibacter sp. RCC_6_2. Next base: position 108,041 of record NZ_JBFUPQ010000013.1, read on the forward strand.
ACCAATCTCGGCGGCACCGTTCAGTTCTTCTCCGCCGATCCGGACGCCAAGCCGGGCGTGCGCTTCAACCAGGTCATGGGTTCCGACTCCACCAGCCGCACCTATGTACGCGCCGATAGCGGCGACCATGGCGGCTTCTCCATGTACGTGTCGTTCGCCCATGCCGACACGGATAAATGGAAAGGTTTCGGCGACCAGAAATCGAACCAGGCCAACCTCAAGGCGGTGTACCAGTGGGGCGACGGTAACCGCATCAGCCTGTTCGCGGACGGCAGCAAGCGCAAGGAATACGACTACATGGACCTCTCCCTGACCAGCCAGCGCGCGCTGGGCTGGGACTGGGATTACCTGCAGCCCGACTGGAACACCGCCGTCGGCATCGCCAACGCGCTCAACGGCAAGGGCCCATATCCCGCGCTGCTCAACGCGTTGCCGGCCGATTACGGCAAGGGCGACGCGACGTATTACGCCGGCGGCGGCATTCGTCGCGACGGTCTGGCGGGCCTGTCGGGTTCGTTCAACCTCGGCGGTGCGACGCTCGACGCCACGGGCTATTACCACGCCGATCGTGGCGAGGGTCAGTGGGCCACGCCTTACCAGGCCTCGTCGCCCACCGTGCCGCTTTCCATGCGCACCACCGACTATGGCCTGGACCGCTACGGCCTCACGTCAGCCCTGAAGTTCAGCCTGGCCAACCACGACATCGAACTGGGCGTGTGGGGCGAGAACGCCAATACGAACCAGGAACGCAACTTTTTCACGTTGGACGGCCAGTACACCGCGCTCTACACCTTCTACAACGACCAGCAGCCGTTCCTTCGCGCGTTCCTGCAGCACTACGAAACCAAGACGCGCATGGCTTACGCGGAAGACACCGTGCACTTGCTCGATGACCGGCTCACCGTGAACTTCGGCGCGAAGTCGCTGCGCGTGACCACGGATGCGACGTCCCTGGTGCCGACGACGTCGTTCGCCCAGGGTGAGATGAAGGCGAGCAAGGGCTTCCTGCCGCAGGCGGGCGTCGACTACCGCCTGGACGAGAACCAGGACATCTACGGCTCCTATGCGAAGAACCTGTCCGCCTTCGGCATCACGCCGTTCAGCACCTCGCAGTCGGCGTTCGATGCGGCGAAGAGCCGCCTGAAGCCCGAGGAGTCGCAGACCTGGCAGGTCGGTTACCGTGCGCATGGCGAAACCTTCGAGGCGTCGCTCGGCCTGTTCTACACGCGCTTCGAAAACCGCCTGCTGGTGACCACGCCCTGCCCGGCCGTCGTCACCTGCGCGTCCTCGTTGAACAACGTCGGCGACGTGAAGAGCCGTGGCGCGGACGTGGCCTTCATCTGGAAGCCGGTGCGCGGATTCACCTGGCTCAACTCGCTGTCGTACAACAAGTCGCAGTACCAGGACGACTACCAGAACGCCGGTACGGTACCCACCGCCGACAAGTACGTCGTCGGCGTGCCGAAGACGATGTTCTCCACCTCGCTGAGCTACGAGATGGACGGCTGGCGCGCCAACCTCGAAGGCAAGTACACCGGCCGCCGTTACATCACCTATACCAACGACTCCGCCGTGCCCTCCTACTGGGTGGCGGACGCGGGCATCGCATACGATTTCGGCGCGGTCTCGGCGTTCAAGGGCCTCAGTGTCGGTCTGAACGTCACCAACCTGTTCGACAAGCACTACTTCGCTTCGACCGGCACCAACGGCTATGTCGCCTCCGACCCGCAGGGCTATAACCAGACCCTGATGGCCGGGGCGCCACGCCAGTACTTCGTGAACCTCAACGCGCAGTTCTGACCGGTCAGACGAGGAAGACCACGACGAGGGCCAGCACGATCGTCACGATGTCCTCGATGACCGCGCCGGGGAGATCCTTGTGGAATTTGGCGGCCATCCACGCGCGGGCCGCCGAACCGCCGTAGGTACCGAGTACCGCACCGATGATGCCTGCGATCAGGCCACCGACGAGGCTCTCGTCGGTGGCACCGACACAAGCGCCGCTCAGCGCGCCCGTGATGACCCGGGTGCCGAACTGCAAGGGAATCTTGCGGCTGGGGGTGGTGGGCAGCTTGTCGGCGACCAGCTCACCGAGGGCGGCGATGCCGAATATCCATGGTGTCCAGGCATAGCCCATGAACGCGAGCGGTGTGCCGGTCAGGTGCAGATCGCCGAAGCGGGCGGCGAAGGCGACGGCCGCGGGGGCGAGCATGGCGCGATAGCCCGCGACGATACCGATGAGCAAGGCGAGAAACAGGATCATGGCGCGCTTTCCTTTCCCGGAGGGTGGCTGCATTCAAACCCAACCGGAGACGCCCGGATAGTGCAATGCCACCGTGGCGGGACGGAGAGGGCGCCACGCGTTTGCAACAATCGGGCGGGAAGATGGCGCGCCCGCTGGGGTCGTCCGACAGGGGGACGGCCTGGTTGCGGGTCGTTCCCCGGATCTTCCCCATGCCCAAGTTCATCCCGACCGCGCTTCCCCGCCGCGCGGTCATCGTCATTGCTGCCGTCGTCGTCGCCCTCGCCACGGCCGCCGCGTTCGCCACGTTGCGTGCCCGTCATGCCGAATCCGCCTCATCGGCCGATGGCGCCCCCAGCGCATCGTCCGGTTCGGGCGACGCGGATACGACCGGAGTCGACATCCTCCTGGGGCTCGCCCGCGACGCCACCCGCGAAGGCCGTCTCGTGGCGCCGCAGGGCAACAACGCGTACGAGTATTACCTCAGCGTCATCCAGCTCCAGCCGGACAACGCCACCGCGCAGGACGCGTTGCGTGAAACCTTGCCCTTCGCCTCGCAGGAGATCGAGCGGCTGATAAACCGGCGCCAGCTCGAGGAGGCCCGGCGCGAGATCGCCCTGCTCCGCGACTACGACCCCACCAACTACACGCTGATCATCCTCGGCGCCAAGCTCGACGCCCAGCAGCAGGTGGTCACCGCGGAAGACGAGGCCAGGGCCGAGGCGATGCGCAGGCGTAACGGTTAACCGGTTCATGGTACGTGGCGGTGGCCGGGGCGATAATCCCGGCTCCGCAAGGCAAGGAGCCCTCATGAATCGCTTTACCGCCCTCTTCTTCCTGGCCGTCCTCGGTGGCGCCGCCGTGACCGCCTGCCAGACCACCCCGGCGGCCCAGCCCAAACCGGTCGCCGGTTTCGTCACCGACATGAAGGCGTTCGATGCCTTCATCGCCACCCGGCCCACGCCCGAGCAGTTCCGCGCGGCCTATCCCGACGTCATCCTGGTGACGCCGGACATGATGACCACGCGGGAAATGCGCCAGAACAACAGCCGCTATTTCCCCAAGCTCGACGCGGAAGGCCGCATCGTGGGCGGCTCGTTCATGTGAACCCGGCGGGCATGGCGCGAGCGGCTACAATTCCGCCATGTCCACTTCCATCCGGCCCTTCAAGGGCATCCTCCCGCGACTTGGCGCACGCGTCTATGTCGATCCCGCCGCCACCGTCATCGGTGACGTCGAACTGGCCGACGATGTCTCGATCTGGCCGGGCGCGGTAGCCCGCGGCGACGTGCACCACATCCGCATCGGTGCCCGCAGCAACCTGCAGGATGGCGCCATCATCCATGTGACCCACGACGGCCCTTACAGCCCGGGCGGATTCCCCACGCTCATCGGCGCCGACGTCACCATCGGCCACGGCGCGGTCATCCACGCCTGCACCATCGAGGATGGCTGCCTGATCGGCATGCACGCCACCGTGCTGGACGGCGCGGTGGTGAAGAAGAACGGATTCGTGGGTGCCGGCGCGCTGATTCCCCCGGGCAAGGTCGTGGGCGAACGCGAGCTGTGGTTGGGGAATCCGGCAAAAATGGTGCGCGTGCTCAGCGATTCCCAGGTGGAGCAGCTGTACTACTCGGCGGCCAACTATGTCCGGCTCAAGGACGATTACCTCGCTTGAGGTCAACGCCGGCCCGCCCGGGGCCGCCACGCCGCGCCGCCGCTTGATTTGGGCCGGCCACGGCACCACGCTGGGTGCCTGAAAGGAGATCCCGATGGACACCAGCACCAACCCCCTTCTCGACCCGAACGGCTTGCCCGCTTTCTCGGCCATTCGTCCGGAACATGTCGAACCGGCCATCGATGCCTTGATCGCCGAGCAGCGCGTCGCCATCCAGCGCATCGCCGCGCCCGACGGCGTCCGGGACTTCGAGCATGTGATGCTCACCCAGGAGCGCCTCGACCAGACCATGGCGCGCGCCTGGGCGCCCGTGAGCCACCTGCATTCGGTGGCCGACTCCGAAGCGTTGCGCAAGGTGCATGGTGCCGCGGAGGAAAAACTCACGGACCACGGTATCGAGGTGGGCCAGAACCGCGATCTCTACGCCGCCGTGCAGGCGGTGGCCGATCGGTCCGACTTCGCCGCGCTTCCCGTCGCCGGCCGTGCCGCGGTGGAGCACGCATTGCGCGATTTCAGCCTGTCCGGCGTGGCCCTGGAAGAGCCGGCGCGCAGCCGCTTCCGTGAAATCGGCGTCGAGCTGTCCAAGCTCACGACCGAATTCTCCAACGCGGTGCTGGACGCCAGCGAAGCCTGGCACAAGCACATCACCGACGAGCGCGACCTGGCCGGCATTCCCGCGTCGGGCCGTGCCGTTCTTCGCGAGTATGCGCGTGAGGAAAAACTCGACGGCTTCCTGGTCACGCTCAAGCAGCCGAGCGTGCAGGCCGTGCTCACCTACGCGGAAAATCGCGACTTGCGTGAGGCGGTCTACTACGCCTACCAGACCCGCGCATCCGACCAGGGCCCGGACAAGGGCAAGTTCGACAACTCGGCGCGCATCGAGAAGATCGTCGCGCTGCGGCACGAGGCGGCCCAGCTGCTGGGCTACGCCAACGCGGCCGAGGAATCGCTGGCCACGAAGATGGCCACGTCGCCCGGCAGCGTGCTCTCGTTCCTGCGTGACCTCGCGACCCGTGCGAAGCCGGTGGCGCGCGAGGAACTGGACGAACTGCGCCGCTTCGCCACCGGGGAACTGAAGATCGACAACCTCGAGCCCTGGGACGTCGCCTTCGCCGCCGAGCGCCTGCGGCAGCAGCGCTATGCGATCGACGAGGAACAGATCAAGCCGTACTTCCCCGCCTCGGCCGCCATCGAGGGTCTTTTCATGGTGGTCGAGCGCCTCTATGGCGTCCGTTTCGCGCCCCGTGACGATGTCGACACCTGGCACAAGGACGTGAAGTACTACGACCTGAAGAACGCCGACGGCACGATTTTCGCCGGTGCCTACCTCGACTTGTACGCCCGTTCGGGCAAGCGTGGTGGCGCGTGGATGGACGTGTGCGCCTCGCGTTTCCGCGACGGCGATCACCTCCAGTTGCCCATCGCCTTCCTCACCTGCAATTTCCCGCCGCCCACCGACGGTGCGCCAGCCTTGCTTACGCACGATGACGTGCTGACCCTGTTCCACGAATTCGGCCACGGCCTGCATCACATGCTGACCGAGGTGGATATTCCGTCCGTCGGCGGCATCGACGGTGTGGAATGGGATGCCGTGGAATTGCCCAGCCAGTTCATGGAGAACTTCGCCTGGGACCGGGAAGCCTTGCGTTCGTTCGCCAGGCACTACGAAACGGGGGAGCCGCTCCCGGACGACATCTACCAGCGCATGCTCGATGCGCGGCACTTCCACGCGGGCCTGTTCCTCGTCCGCCAGCTGGAGTTCGCCCTGTTCGACTTCCGCCTGCACCTGGAATACGACCCGTCCCTGGGTGCCCGCCCGCTCGATGTGCTGGAAGAGGTACGCCGTGAGGTCGCCGTGCTCCATCCGCCAGCCTGGCAGCGCTTCCCGCATGCCTTCACGCACATCTTCGCCGGGGGATATTCGGCCGGTTACTACAGCTACCTCTGGGCGGAGGTACTTTCCGCGGATGCCTTCGAGGCCTTCGAGGAGGCCGGGGTGCTCGACCGCGCCACGGGCGAGCGTTTCCGCAGGGAAGTGCTGGCGGTGGGGGCCACCCGGCCGGCGCTGGAATCGTTCGAGGCCTTCCGCGGCCGCGAGCCCCGCCCGGACGCGTTGCTGAAAAGCTACGGCCTGGCCTGAGCCCTGCTCCCCCGCGCGGCGCCCCGGGCGCCGCGCGGCTTCCTTTACAATGGCGCCATGAAGATCGCGTCATGGAACGTCAACTCCCTCAAGGTCCGCCTGCCCCACCTCCAGCAATGGCTGGCCGAGGCGCAGCCCGACATCGTCGCGTTGCAGGAAACCAAGGTCACCGACGACAAGTTTCCCGTCGACGAGATCGCGGCCATGGGCTATCGCGCCGTGTTTTCCGGGCAGAAGACCTATAACGGCGTCGCCATCCTCGCCAAGGACGACATCGTCGATGTCGTGACGGACATCGAGGGTCTCGACGACCCGCAGCGGCGCATCCTCGCCGCGACCGTGGGGGACGTTCGCGTGGTGAACCTCTACGTCGTCAATGGCAAGGCGCTGGGTGACGAAAAATACACCTACAAGCTGCATTGGCTGGCGCGCGTGCGCGACTTCCTCGAAGCCGAGATCGCCCGGCATCCGAAACTCGTGGTGCTCGGCGACTTCAACATCTGCCGTGACGACCGCGACGTCTACGACCCGGTCGCCTGGGGCGAGGACATCTTCTGCTCCCCACCCGAGCGCGCCGCCTTGCAGGCCCTGCTCGATGTGGGTCTTCATGACAGTTTCCGGCTTTTCACCGAAGATGCCGGCATCTTCAGCTGGTGGGACTACCGCCAGGCCGCGTTCCGCCGCAACATGGGACTGCGGATCGACCTCATCTTGATCAGCGATGCGCTCAAATCCGTCGCGACCTCGTCGATCATCGACAAGGCGCCACGCAAGTGGGAGCAGCCGTCCGACCACGCGCCTGTCGCGTTGGAGTTGAACCTTTGAATACACCGAAGTCCGAATGGCCGAGTTCCCTCGACGACCGGGAGCTCGAAGAACTCGATACCTACCTGCGCGCGCACGGTAGCGACGGCGATCTCATGCTCGATGGCGTGCATGGCTTGCTCTCGGCCGTGGCGATCGGTCCGCTCGAGGTGAAACCCGAGGAGTGGCTGCACGAGGTCCTGCACGACGCGTTCGAAGACGAAAACGAAGGCAACCGGGTGCTGGAGTTGCTTGCCAAGCTCAACGACTCGATCAGCGCGGAACTCGATGTGGATGCCTACGAGCCCATCCTCGGCGAGATCGACACCGAGGAAGGTCCGCTGCTGTCGGCGGCCGGCTGGTGCGAAGGTTTCAGCCGCGGCATCGACATGCGCGCCCAGCTGTGGGAAACGCGGCTCGCGGAGGACCCGACCTTGATGCAGCTGCTCGGCCCCATCATGGCGCTGGCGGTGGATGAGGGTGTGCTCCAGGCCGACGCCGAATTCGAGAAGCTCACCGACGACGAATACGATGAATGCCTGGGCCAACTGCCCGAGGTGCTCAACGCCGTGGGCGATTACTGGCGCGAAACCCCACCGACGGAGGCCGAACTCCAGGCCCTCACCCGCCCGCGCGTGGAAGGCGAGGACGGCCCGCCGAGGCAGCGTTCGGGCCATTGGGTGCACTGAGGCGCCCGTTTCGCGAAACGCATCGTTCACGCCGCGCACCTTGGCGGCGGGCGCCGCAACCGGCATCTTGGCGACAACCAAGGAGCCAGCCATGACCCATCGCCACATCACCCGCCGCGTTCGCGGCATGGATACCGCCGACGGCGCGGGCGTGAAGCTCAAGCGCGTCATCGGCCAGCCCGCCCTCGACATGCTGGACCCGTTCCTGCTGCTCGACGAATTCCGTTCGGACCAGGCCGGTGACTACATCGAAGGTTTCCCCGAGCATCCCCATCGCGGTTTCGAGACGGTGACCTACATGCTCGCCGGTCGCATGCAGCATGGCGACAACCACGGTAATCGCGGTGACCTCGGCCCTGGCAGCGTCCAGTGGATGACGGCCGGACGCGGCATCCTGCATTCGGAAATGCCGCAGCAGGAAGAAGGCCTGATGTGGGGATTCCAGTTGTGGGTGAACCTGCCCGCCGCCGACAAGATGGTGGCGCCGCGCTACCAGGACATCGCACCCACGGAGATCCCGGTCGTGCAGCCCGCCGAAGGCGTGACCGTACGCGTCGTCGCGGGCGAACTCGCCGGTGAGAAAGGCCCGGTCGCCGGCGTCAGCACCGACCCGATCTATCTCGACATCGCGCTCGATGCGGGGGCCCGTCTGGAACTCGACGTGCCGGAAGGCCATAGCGCGTTCGCCTACGTCTTCGATGGCACGGCGGCGACCGTGGCCGGCGAGACGTTGGCGCGCAGCGAGTTGGCCGTGCTTTCGAAAGGCGACAAGGTCAGCTTCGCCGCGGAAGGCCATGCCCGGGTCCTGTTCGTCGCGGGCCGTCCGCTCGCCGAGCCGGTGGCGCGTTACGGTCCCTTCGTCATGAACACGCCCGCGCAGATCCACGAGGCGATCGCCGACTTCCGCGCGGGAAAGTTCTGACGTGAGAACAACGTAACGGGGAGGCGGCGGTTGTCAGGTTCACCCTTGCCGCCGTACCCTGCCGGGCATGTCCAGACAAAAGCATGCCTTCCTCTTCGATCTCGACGGTACCCTCGTCGACAGCGTCTACCAGCATGTCCTCGCATGGAAGGAATCGCTCGACATGGAGGGGATCGACCTCTCCGTGTGGCGAATCCACCGCAAGATCGGCATGAGCGGGGGCTTGTTCACCGACATCCTGCTGCGCGAGACGCGGACCGAGATCACGCCGGACCGGATCGACCGCCTGCGCCGCAATCATGCCGCCGCCTACGGCAGGCTGGCCGAGGCCGGTGCGGTGAAGCCGTTGCCCGGCGCGGTCGAACTGCTGGCATGGCTCACGGACGCGAAGATTCCCTGGGCCATCGCCACCAGCGGGCGCATGGAGACCGCGGCGCACAATATCGCGGCCCTCGGCGTCGACCCCAACAAGATACCGGTGGTGACCCGCGACCAGGTTCGCCACGCGAAGCCCGATCCGGATCTCTTCGTCACCGCGGCCGAGCGATTGGGGACGGATATCCGGGACGCCATGGTCATTGGCGACGCGATCTGGGATATGCTCGCCGCCCAGCGGGCCAGGGCACTCGGCATTGGCTTGCTCTCCGGAGGTTACGGAGAGAACGAACTCGAGCGGGCGGGCGCCTACCGCGTGTTCGAGGACCCGGCCGACTTGCTCCGACATATCGACGAAGTCGCAGCGCGAAGCTGAACGGATTCAACAAGTTCCCCGGGGCGTTTAGGCGCCGGACGGGGAAGGGTTCGTAGGATCGCACCCATACGCGTCGCGAGGATTTCATTGCACATGCGCTTTCTGCTCACCGTCATACCGTTGACCGCCGCGTTCATCATCGCGGCGTGCTCGCATTCCGAACCCCCCGCCCCCGAGGCATCGCCCGCGGCGGCCGTGACGGCCGCGTCGCCGGCTCCGGGCAAGACGGCACCGGCAAACCCGGCGCTCGGCTCGCCTGAATGGCTGGCCTGGGTCGACAAGACGCTGGCGGTCAGTGACGACGGACACGGGCCCACGCCGGGTTCCGACGAGTGGAACCGGGCGGTGAACACGAAACTCGGACAGGAAGCCCCACAGGCATCGCCGGGCTCGGCCGAGTGGCAACAGGCGGTCGATGCGCTTTTGCGCACCCGCGTCGCCACGCACTAGGCGTCACCTGGTGGGAGCCGACTTGTCGGCGATCCCGCGGCAGCGGGCCAGTTCGAGGCAAGCCCCCATCGCCGCTGAAGCGGCTCCCACAAGAGAAGCGGCTCCCATGGTGAAGCGGCTAACCGGGGCTTTAGAAGCTATAGCCTGGTCCGCAAGTGCTTCGCCCCGGCCGGAACTTTCACCTCGCCCGACGGCAACGAAAGAACGACTCCGCCCGGCACGTCCACCGGCTGCGTGATCTCCAGCACCGCTTCTCCGCCTTTCGCCTTCAGCGTGTAACCGAAGCACCCGTAAGGCGTGCGCAGGTCGCGGACCGCAATGCCCTCGCCTTCCAGCCAGCCTGGCTGCACGCCGGCGGCAATCACCAGCGCATCATCGGACTCGCGGTCGTAGGCGAACATGTCCAGCGCCGAGCGCACGTAGTCGGAGGCGATCCACGCATGCGGCATGTCGCCCACGAAACGCGGTTCACGCGGATCGCGACCGACCACTTCGGCCCATTGGTTCCATGCGGCGGGCCGACGATCGGCAAAGAAGAAGGCGACGAGTTCATCGAGCCGGTCGCGCCAGCCGAGCCGGATGAAGCTGGCGATCGTGCGCAGTTCGTACGGCGTGTAGTCTTTCCACGCGGTCTTTCCATCGCGGCGCGCGACGAAGCCGCGCCAGTATTTCTCGAAGGTGTTGTCGAGCAAGGCCTTCGGCAACCGCGACTGCTCGCCTCCCGGCGACAGTGCGATGGTGGTCGAGGTCGCGTCGAAATCACCCAGTTCGGCCGAGCCGGGAATGAAGTCGATGCCTTTGGCTTTCACCGCCGCCGCGATGGACGCATGCACGTCGCCACGGAACTGGTCGCGCGACGCGACGAAACGCTTCGCGTCGTCCGGCTGGTGAAGTGCCTGCGCGAGTTCGACGGCATCGTCGTAGCCCTTGAGCGCCCAGAAATCGTCCCAGTACGAATGCATCGGCTTGGTCGAATAGCCCTCGTGGCTGATCGATGCGGGCATCAGGCCGTAAAGAGCGCGGTCCGGTCCATCCCGTCGCGACGGCACGCGCTCGCTCGCACGGAGTCGATCCATATAAGCCACGGCCTTGCGTACGTGCGGATACAACGCCTCCACCGTCGCGCGATCGTGCGTGTAGCGCCAGAGCTCCGCGACGCTGAAGATCAGTTCGCCGTGGCTGTCGTTCTCGGGAACGGGATCGGAGCCGCGTGCGTCGACGCAGCACGGCACCTTGCCGTCGGAGAACTGATGTGGCGCGTACCAGCGGATGAATTCAGAGGCGACGTCCTCATGGCCGGTACGCAACAAGCCCTCGAGCATCATGGCGCCATCGCGAACCCATGTCCGCGAATAGGAACGCGTACCGGGCTGCAAGGCGGGACCGTCGCGTGACATCAGGATCTGCGCGATACCGCTCTTCATCGTGTCGACGATCGGCCGTGCCTCGCCGGGTACGGTGACCGTCACACGATCCAGCTTGGCGCGCCACGAAGCCGCGACCGCATCGGCATGATCGGCGAGCCAACGGCCACCATCGTTCGGTATCGCGACAACGTCGTCCGGCTTCACCGGAACGACGACGCCGAGATCCACGTGGCCATGCGCGGGCACGTGCAGGTCATAAAGCAACGCACCTTGGGCGAAGCCGCCGTCGTCATGCAGTTCTTTCGTCGATGGCCGTTCACCCGCATCCAGGCGTTCGCTCAGGGTCGTCGGCTCATTCGTGCTGGCGACGAAGTCGGTCGTCGCCTGCAGGGGAATCACCTTGCGTGCGCCATTGACGGTAAGTGTCCTGCCGTCCCATGCGAGATCGTCGACACGGCTGATGCCACCGGGTGCGTTGAGGAACTGCGTGGGCGGATTGACCTGGAAGGCCGCGCCGCCAGGGCCAGCGTGACATCGCGGGCCGTGTCGCCGCCATTCTCCACGCGATAGCCCACCACCAGCTGCGACGCACCCGCCGGGCCCTGGGCGAAGGCGGTGGTCGTCAGCGCGAGTTCGCTTGCCTGCCAGCGAACGGAAGGGATGGGAAGATAACCATCGCGTAGCGACTGGCTCGTCTTCACATCGGCCCAGGTGATGAGCTTGCGGCCATCGATCAGGAACGGCTCGATCGAGAAGCCGCCGCGCACGACCTCGACGGCGCCGTCCTCGGAGATCAGCGCGGAGTCGCGACTGCCGCCATCCACGCCGACGATGGTCCAGTAGGACTGTTCGCCGGAGAAGCCGCGCGGATAGAGGCCACGGCGTACCTGCTTCGCCCGCGCTTCGAAGACGGCATTGGGCGTGGGCGGTGGAACGGGCACGGCTTCGGGTTTGCGTGCGACGAGGCGAAGGTTGTCGAAGCAAACCTCACCCTTGTTGGCACCAGGCGCCACGGGGCCCGTTGTGAAAGCTGTTGTGGGAGCCGCTTCAGCGGCGATGGGTGCTTGCCCCAGGCTGGCCCGCTGCCGCGGGATCGCCGCTGAAGCGGCTCCCACAGGGGTGCCGCTGGCTGAAGACTTGTTGGCTTTGGGCTGCGCCTCGGCGTAGATCATGAATTCCACGTCGCGCGTATGTCGCAGCGTGCGGTCCTTCACCGGCCCCCAGGCGAATTCGACCTGGCGGCTCGTGGCTTCGATCGTCTGCCAGGCATCGCGCGGGACGAAGGACGGTTTCTGGAACCACCACACGTTGTCGCCGCTGTCGTCGATCAGCTTGAGTTGCAAGGTGTTCGGCGGCATGGTTCCGCGCACGTCGAAGCTCAGTGCGAAACCGTCGGGAAAATCGACGGGCAGCGTCTTGCGAATGGACGCCGCGCCCGATACCCCGTTGAAATCGTAGTCGAGGCAAATCGCTTGGCCGGTCGTTCCGGGCATAGCGCGAAGCGTGGCGGAGACGTCGTCGGTGTGGGTCGCTTGCCAGCCATTGGTCGAATCGAAGTTGTCGAGCACCTTGGGGGCTGAAGATGCCGACGCTGTCGCGGGAGCAGCAACGGAGACGCCAGCGATGAATAGTGCGGACAAGCTCCGGCGCAGCCCCAGAAGAGCCGCCGCCATCGCTCTCGTGGGAGCCGCTTCAGCGGCGATGGGTGCTTGTCCGAGGCTGGCCCGCTGCCGCGGGATCGCCGCTGAAGCGGCTCCCACAAGTGAGGTCCCCGCCAGGGTGACGCACATGGGAGAGGCATCATCAGTATGGTTCTGCATCATGCTCAACCCTTGACGCTACCCAGCAGCAGGCCTTCCAGGTAGTAGCGCTGCAAGGCGAGGAACAACACCAGCACCGGCAGGATGGTCACGACCGAGCCGGCCATCATCAGCTCGCTGTCCTGCACATGTTCTCGCGATAGCGACGCCAGTGCGATGGGCAGGGTGTAATGCTCCTGTCCGGTCAGCGCGATCAACGGCCACATGAAGTCGTTCCACGCGGCGAGGAAGGTGAAGATCGCGAGCGTGACCATGATCGGCTTGAGCAAGGGCATCACGATGGTGGCGAAGATGCGGAACTCGCCTGCCCCGTCGATGCGCGCGGCTTCCATCAGGTCGTCCGGAATGCCGCTGGCGTACTGGCGGACGAGGAAGATGCCGAAGATCGTCGCCAGCGCGGGAACGATCACCGCGCCATAGGTGTTCACCAGGCCCATGTACTTCAGCAGCAGGAACAACGGCAGCATCGCCACCTGCGCGGGGATCACCAGCGCACCGAGCAAGACCTGGAAGAGACGCTGGCGCCCCTTGAATTCCAGTTTGGCGAAGGCATAGCCGGCCATCAGGTTGAAGGCGAGCGAGATCACCGTGATCGCCGTGGATATCAGCAGGCTGTTGAACAGGTAGCGGCCCATGCCGGCGTTGAGGAAGAGCTGGCGATAGTTGTCCAGCGTGGCGTGGGTCGGCAGCACGGGCGGCGGTAGCGAACTCGCCTGTCCCTGCGGCATGAACGATACCGAGACCATGTACAGCAGCGGCGCGATGGCGATCGCGGCGCCACCGATCAGCAGACCGTTGATGAGGGCTTTCGCCATGCGTGGGCTCATGCCGCTTCTCCCCGTTTCGACAGGCGAAGCATCGCGGCGGTGACCACGAACATGATCACGAACAGGATGAAGGCCACCGCCGAAGCCGAGCCGAGGTTCCACCACTTGAAGCCTTCCTCATACATCAGGTACAGCACCGAGGTCGTGCTTTGCAGCGGCCCGCCTTCTGTCATCACGTAGGGTTCGGCGAACAACTGGAAGTAGCCGGAGACGGTGAGGATGCCGACCATCACCATCGTGGGCTTCAGCATCGGCAGCGTGATGTGGCGGAATTGCGCGATGGCCGAGGCGCCGTCGATGCGCGCGGCTTCGTACAGGTCCCCGGGAATCGCCTGCAAGCCGGCCATGAAGATGATCATGTTGTAGCCGAAGTTCTTCCACACGGCGAAGAGGATGATGGTGGGCATCGCCCAGTGCGGATCGCCGAGCCAGTCCACGGTGGGCATGCCGATGGAGTCGAGCACGTAGTTGATCAGGCCGTACTTGGTGTTGAACAGATATCGCCAGATCACCGCGACGGCCACCACCGTCGTGACCACGGGTGCGAAGAGCGCGGTACGGAAGAACGGTTTGAAGCGGGCCAGGGGTGAATTGAGCAGCATCGCCGCGCCCAGCGAGGCGATCAGCGACAACGGCACGCCCACCACCACGAAATACACGGTATGGCCCAACGCCGACCAGAACAGCGGACGCTGCAGCAGCGACCAGTAGTTCTGCAGGGCGACGAAACGCAGGTTGCGGATGTCCGCCAGCGCGTAGAGATCGTAATCGGTGACGGACAGGACCAATGCCGCGACGACCGGCAACAGGAAGAACAGCCCGAGGATGATCAGCGCGGGGGTAACGAAGAGCCAGGCGGCACGGGTGGTATTCATGGTGTTGCCTTGTGGCCGTGGTCCAGCATCCAGCGGCGTTTTTCCAGGAGACGGTCGGCGCGCCGGTCGATCTCCTCGGCGGCCTGGTCGATCGTGAGATCGCCGTGCGCGGCCTGTGCCGCGACCAGCTGCATCTCGGTGACGATGCGTTCCCATTCGGCGACGGGCGGCGTGGGCTTCACGCGTTCCAACTGGTCGCGGAACGCCGTGGCCTTGTCGTCGTCCTTCAGTGCCGGCGCCAGCCACGAGGAACGGCGTGGCGGCATGTCGCCCAGGATTTCATAAAACCGTGCCTGGATCGCCGGACGGGACAGGAACTCGATGAGCGCCCAGGCATCGTCCTTGTGCTTCGACGCCCGGTAGATCACCAGGCTGGAGCCGCCCGCGTTCGACGCGCCCGGACCGTTCGGGCCGGGCAGCGCCACCGTGCCCCACTCGCCCTGTTGCTCGGGCGGCAGGCGCTTGCGGAACTCGCCGATGTTCCAGGGACCGGAAAGATAGAACGCATAGAAGCCCTGGCCGAACGCGGCCCAGGGGTTGCCGATGCCGACGTTGGTCATCATCGGCGCCTGCTGGTCCTTGAACATCGAAACGTAGAAGGCCAGGGCCTTCTTGAACCCGGGGCTGCGGAAGTTGCCGTAGCGTCCGCCGTCGCGCAGCAGCGGATCGTCCTGCTGCAAGGCCAGCGCCAGCAGTTGCTCGAATTCATTGGTGGGCAACAACACCCCATAGGCCTTGCCTTGCGGCTGGGCCAGCCGGGCCATCATCGCCTGCCATTCGTTCCAGTCGCGTGGCGGGTGGTCGTAACCCACCTTCGCGAGCAGGTCCTTGCGGTAGAAAAGCAGGCGGGTATCCACGTACCAGGGCACGCCGTAGAGCGTGCCGTCGATGACATTGGTCGACCAGATGGCGGGAAAGTAATCGTCGCGGTCGACGACCTTCGAGCCGGCGACACGCGCATCGAGCGGTTCGAGTGCGCCAAGCGCCACCATCTCCGGAATCCACGTGTTACCGAGCTGCGTGATGTCCGGTGTCGAGTCGCCCGCGTACGCGGTGAGCAGCTTCTGGTGCGCAGCCGTGAGCGGCAGCTGCTGTATTTCGACGTGCAGCCCCGGATGTTCGGCCTCGAACGCGGGCAGCAGCTTCGCCACGGCCTCGCCTTCGCGACCGATCGTCCAGAACTGCAAGGTCCGCGTGCCCTCTTCCTGCTTCGCGCAGCCGGCGACCCCGGCAGCGGCAAGCGCCCATGCCAGGGTTATGCGCAGGACGCGCGCCACGCGCTTCACCATAGGTTGGCTGCCGTATCGGCATCGAGCCAGCCGCCGGTGAAGCCGGCGCGTTCGAGGCCCTTGCGGATGTACGGATTCTTCTTCATCACGTTCCAGACGAACTCGCTACGGTAGTTCTCGATCATCAGCACGATCGGTCCCTGATCGATGCCCAGATGCACCGTGTCGGCCCAGCCGAAGCCCGGGATCAACCTGCCCGTGCGCAGTTCGGTCTGCGTGTGGAAGCTGAGGTTGAAGGCGTCGACGAAACCGTACTTCGTATAGATGTACTGGCCGTACTTCTTCTTCATCTCCTCCAGCGCGGGAATCGCGATCTCCGGCGCGAAGGCGATGGAACCGCCCGCGGCGGTCGGTACGATGGTGCCGTCGTCGGAGATGTAGTCGAGGCCGGCGCCGCGAGCGGTGTAGCCGGAGAAGGTGCGCTCCTTGTCGCCCTGCTTCACGATCAGGCCGCCCGGACCGTTGCTGGCGGTGAGGCCCCATACGTTCTTGCCATAGCCGGTCCAGCCCCCGGGATTGGCCACCGCATAGGCCTGCTGAGAATACGCGGCGCGGCGGCTGTTCTCGAAGTAGTCGATGTCGTGCGTCCGGCTCCATGCGTCGCGAATGCCGCGGAAGTCCACCCAGGTGTGGCTGTACTGGTGCCCGAACAGCGGCGCGAAGTTGAGGAAGGTCTGGCCGTGGAACTCGCCCCAGGTCTTGTCGTAGGTCTTCGTCCAGGCGGCCCAGGCGTCGTCGCCCACCGGGTGGGTGGGCGAGCCGAGCGCCATGATGTAAACGAGCATGCCTTCGTTGTAACCGGCCCAGTCGTGCGGAATCTGCTTGCCGCCCGGCGTCCAGCCCATGCTGATCAACGGCTTGTGGTTCTGCGCCCAGGTCCATTCCACGCGACGGTAGATATCGTCGGCGAGGCCACGGATTTCCTTTTCCTTCGCATCGTCGCGGTCGTAGTAGCTCTGTGCGAACAGCACGCCGCCGAGCAACAGCGTCGTGTCGACGGTGGACACTTCCACCCAGCGATCATGGCGCTTGCCGGTTTCCATGTTGAGGAAGTGATAGAAGAAGCCGTGGTAGCCGGTGGCGTCGTCTTCGGAATCGTTCTGCGGCGCATCGTGGAAGAAGCGCAACGTGGCCAGCGTGCGGTCGACCGCCTGCTCGCGCGTGATGTAGCCACGCTCCACGCCGACGCCGTATGCGGTGAGGCCGAAGCCCACCGAGGCGATCGATGCGAAGGAGTTGGTCGGATAGTGGTCGGGAATGAGGCCGTTGGACGGATTCGCACTGTCCCAGAACCACTGGAAGGTGCGCTTTTCCAGATCCGCGATCATCGGCGGCACGGGATGGACGTCCTTGATCGCCACCGCGGTTACGCGCTTCGGCTTGGGCGTTTCCTTTTCCGCCATGGCCAGCGGCGCGGCCATGGCGAGGACGACACCGAGGACGACACCGAGGGCGAGGGAGAGTCGCTTTATCGTTTTGGCTTGCATGACGCGGGTCCTAGCTGTGTAAACGTTTACGCCAGAGGGTCGGAGAAAGGCCCCGGAGGGCCTTGGTCGAAAGGGAACCATACGTACCGGCTCGTCCCCTGGCAATCGCGGAGGCCATCACACCACCTGCGGTGCGCGGCATTCGCGGTCGATGAACTGTTGGTGGGTGGGCATCAGGTCGACGTTCTTCGAGACGACGTCGCGGATGCTGGCCAGAAACCTGGGAATATCCTCATCGGGCATCTGATCGACCAACGGATCGTAACCCTTCGGCATGATGCCCTGGCCGATCATCACCTGGATCCAGCTGACCACGGCGAACATTTCCTCGGCGGTGCGGAAGAAGCGGCCACTGTGGCGGAACAGGTCGATGTTCTCCTGCAACGAAGCCGGAATCGACATGTTCCTGCAATCGTTCCAGAACGGTGAGTCGTCGCGGACGGTGGCCTTGTAATGCAGGATCAGGAAATCGCGGATGCGCTCCGCCTCGAAGCGGGTCTGCGCGTTGTAGCGGTCGACCAGCACAGGGTCCATCACGCCATCGGACGGGAAGAGCTGCAACAGCTTCGAAATGCCGGCCTGGATCATATGGATGCTGGTCGATTCCAGCGGTTCCATGAATCCGCTGGCGAGTCCTAGCGAAACGACATTCCTGTTCCAGGCTTTCTTGCGGATGCCGGTGACGAAGCGCAGCGGGCGCGGGTCCGCGAGGGGGTCGCCGTCGAGGTTCGCCAGGAGCTTCGCGGCGGCCTCGTCATCGCCGATATGGCGACTGGAATATACATAGCCGTTGCCTGTGCGATGTTGCAGCGGGATGCGCCATTGCCAGCCCGCTTCGCGCGCGGTGGAACGCGTATACGGTGTCGGCGCTTCCACGCGCGCGCACGGTACGGCCAGTGCGCGGTCGCACGGAAGCCAGTGGCTCCAGTCCTCGTAACCGGATGCCAGGGCGCCTTCGATGAGCAGCCCACGAAATCCCGAGCAGTCGATGAAGAGGTCGCCCTCGATGCGCTCGCCGCTGGCGAGCAGCACCGCGGCGACATGGCCCGATTCCGGATGCAGCTCGACGTTCTGGATCTTGCCCTCGCTGCGCCGGACTCCACGCACTTCGGCGTATTCGCGCAGGTAACGGGCATAGAGCGACGCGTCGAAGTGATACGCGTAGGCGATGCCACCGAGGGGATTGCTCGCGGGTACGTCGACCGGCGCGGGCATGAACTTGCCGCGGATAGCGGCGACGGTATTGACGGAATAGTCGCCCAGGTCGGCGGCGTGGCCCGCCTGCCGGCCCTTGAGCCAGAACTGATGGAATGGCGTCAGGCCGATGTCGTGGCCCATCACGCCGAAACCGTGGATATAGGAGTCGCCCAGCCTGCCCCAGTCGCGGAACTGGATGCCGAGCTTGAACGTACCCTGCGTACGGGCGACGAAGTCGGCTTCGTTCAGTCCCAGCAGGTTGTTGAAGAGCTTGATGTGCGGAACGGTGGCTTCGCCGACACCGACGATTCCGATCTCGTCGGATTCGACAAGCCGGACGGTCACCTTTCGGCCGAGCACACGAGCCAGCGCGGATGCCGCCATCCAGCCGGCGGTGCCTCCACCGACGACGACGATATGGGTGATGCCGTTGTTCATCGCTGGACCGCTGGTGCAGAGGCTAAGAAATGCGCCCGCGGGGAGACGCGCGGGCGCCAAGTACGGCGCACCCGGCCATGCGTGCCGGATGCGCCGCTGGAGCGCTTAGAACTTGAAGCCAGCCGTGAAGCGGGCGGTACGCGGCACGAACTGGATGTTGCCCTTCTTGTTGAACACGACCGGCGTACCCGTCGCCGGAATGCCGTTGGCGCCGAAGTTCGTGTTGTAGTCGACCAGGTTCTTCCAGTTGAAGACGTTCAGGATGTCGAAGCGGATGTAGAACTTCGTCTGGTCGTTCTCGTTGAGTACGAAGTCCTTCGTGGCCTGGAAGTCGATGTCGCGATAACCCCAGATCTTGCCGCCGACGAGGAACTTCGAACCCGGCGGCGTGAATGCGCCGGGGCGATTGGCCTCGCCTGTCGGGAAGATGTACGGCGAGCCATAACCGTACGTACCGTTCCAGGGCAGCGGCGTCGCAAGGGTCAGCTTCGCCGAGAAGGTGAAGCCCCACGGACCATCCAGCGAGCCGGTCGCCACGAAACGATGCTTCGATGCCGCGTTCGAGGTGACGAACGGGTAATCCTGGATGGTCGCCTCGTCGAACGAGTAGTGTTCCTTGATATCGCGGTTCTGCTTGGCGCGCGTATAGGTGTATGCGAAGTTCGCGCTCCAGCCCGACTCGCGGGTATACGGCTTGTCGGCCGACAGCAGCACCTGGGTCGTACGGGTGCGGATGCCGTTGTTACCGATGATCATCGAACCGAAGCCCGGTACGCCGTTGTTCCAGGGCTGGCCACCGTTTTGGAAGAACGAGCCGTCCGGATAGCGGT
The DNA here is from genome assembly GCF_041360655.1 of Luteibacter sp. RCC_6_2. NCBI lineage: Bacteria > Pseudomonadati > Pseudomonadota > Gammaproteobacteria > Lysobacterales > Rhodanobacteraceae > Luteibacter > Luteibacter sp. RCC_6_2. Next base: position 127,847 of record NZ_JBFUPQ010000013.1, read on the forward strand.
TGCCGAGCGTGAAGGCGAAGCCGTCGTACGAAAGCACGCGCGTGATCGTCGCATCCGTGTTCCAGTCGCCGATCTTGTTCGACATGCCGATGCTGAACTGATCCGAATACGGAGCCTTCAGGTCGTTGTTCATCATGTCGACCTCCTGGCCCTTGTTCGAGCCGGCGACCAGCGCCTGCAGGTTCTCGAGGCCATTGAGGTAGGACGGGTCCCAGTTCACGCAGTTCGTGTTCGGACCGACGTTGCAGCTGCGACCGGGAATGTTGAAGAAGATCTCCTGGTACGGCAGGGCCGACTTGGTCTGTTCCAGCTGCAGGTAATCGTAGAGGTTGCGATCGTACGAGCGGCCCGCGCCGCCGTGGATGACGTGCGCTTCGTCGGCGAACAGGTCGTAGGAGAAGCCCAGGCGCGGCGCCCACTGGTTCTGCGCGTGGCGGTTATGCCCGTTGCCGATGTAGTCCTGGTAGTTGATGCCGCCCTTGGCCAGCGTCTGCGCATAGGTCTGGCCCGGGAACTGGCCCTGGGCGTTCGGATCGAGCGAGTTGAAGCCGTCGATCACGTTCTGCGGCGTGACGTAGTCGAGGTAGGACGGGGTCTTTTCCTTATCCCAGCGTACGCCGAGGTTGAGGATGAGGTGGTCGTTGATCGACCAGTCGTCCTGGATGTACGCGCCGTACTGCTTGCTGTTGGTCTCGGCGATCGAATTCAGGCCCGCCACCGGGTTGGAGAACTGCGCCCGGTAAGGCAGCTCGTTGGTGCCGTTCTGATCGACGTTATAGAAGAACTGCGGGTTGGTGTTCTGCGCATCCTGCGCGTGCAGCGTGACTTCCTTGTACTTGTAACCGACCTTGACGACGTGGTCGCCGTGCCAGGTGAGGTCGTTGAAGGTGAAGTCGTCCGAGATCATCGGACCTTCCTGGCCCTTGATCTGGGTGGCCAATGCCGATGCCGAGCCGATGCCGATGATGGCCGCGTCGTTGTTCGGGCGCCAGGTGTAGTTGTAACCGTTGCCGTAGTTCAGCGGCAGGGGGTCGTTCGACGAGTTCTCGTACGAGGCCTTGAACTCGTTGAAGAACCAGTCACCACTGTGCTGCCAGCGGAAGGTGCCGCGGGTGTCGTGGTTCTCGGTGGTGATGGACTGCTCGCGCGACTGGCCCGCGCCGATGTTGTCGGCCTGGGTCTCGCGGCGGACCTGGGTGCTGATCTCGATGCGGTCGCGGTCGGTCAGTTCCCAGTCGATCTTGCCGAAGTACAGCTTTTCGTCGAACGGCAGGTTGGCCGGGCCCAGCGCCGCCTGCGCGGCCGCCGGAAGCAGGCCGACGGCGGACGCGGGCACATCGGAACCCGGCGTCACGGTGATCGGCGTATCGAACTTCTTCTGCTCGAAGGTCACGAAGAAGTGCATCTTGTCCTTGATGATCGGACCGCCGAGCGCGAAACCGTATTCCTTCTCGAACGAGCGCGCCTTGTCGCCGTCTTCCTCGGCCGGCGTGCGGCTGCGGTACTTGTCCGAGGTATAGGTATCGAACACTTCACCGTGGAACTCGTTCGTGCCCGACTTGGTCTCCGCCGTGATCGCGGCCGACGAGACCTGGTCGTACTCGGCCTTGTAGTTGCTGGTGATGACCTTGTATTCACCGATGGCCAGCTGCGGGAACGGGTTGCCCTGGCTGTTGACCTGGCCGGCGACGCCGCCTTCCTTCACGTAGCTCTTCTGGCCCACGCCGTCGATGAAGACGTTGACGGAGCTGTTGTTCTGCGCACCGCCGCGCAGCGAGGTATGACCCTGCGCGTCGACGCTGAACACCATGCCCGGCACGGTGTCGGCGAATTCGAGGAAGTTGCGCGAGACCTGCGGAATGGTCTGGATCTGGCGCAGCGAGATCGTCTTGGCGACTTCGGGCGTCCTCACCTCGGTCAGCGTCGTCGCGCTCACCGTCACGCCTTCCAGCGATGCGGCGTTCGCCGCGTTGGCGGTGACGTCGCCGGCGGCGGGAGCCGCGGCGGCGAGGTTCAGCGTCGCGGTCGAAGCGACGGTCACCGTCACCGTCTGCTCGGTACCCGGACCCGCGTCGACCTTGTACGTCGCCGGCGGCAGGCCGTTGATGATGTACATGCCATCCGCGCCGGCCTTGGCGTGGCGGGTCAGGCCCGTCTGCGGATTGAACGCGGTGACGTTCGCGCCAGGCGAAGCCTTGCCGCGGAGGGTCGCATTGGCGGATTGCGCGAATACGGGCGGCGACACCATGGCGGCGGCGACGGTCGCGGTGATCACGCCGGCGAGGATCTTCTTCTTCAACTGCATCGAGGCTTTCATTGTTCCCCTCTCCCAAATGTTTTCTATGTGTGTGATCCACGGAGTCGACATGGCTGTCGTATCGCGGTGGTTGAACCACTCTCGGAGCGTTATGCCCCCGTGTCTCGCGTCGAGCGAAGTCCTGAGAATGACGCCGTCCTGGGGAGTCCCATCCACGGCCCGGCAAGCCGTGCGTTCCGACGGGGCGTCAGGCCCGTCGTCGTACCGTGTCGCCGCCGCCACACGAGGCGCGCACGACCAATTCAGTGCCGACGACGACGCGCGGTTCGGGCGCGGCGTCCTCGGGTGCCTCGATCATCTTGACGAGGCGTTCCAGCGCCGCCTCGCCCAACTCGGCGATGCGTATGCGGACGGTGGTAAGCGGTGGCGTCACGTAGCGCGCCATGGGAATGTCGTCGTAGCCGACCACGGCGATGTCGTCGGGCGTGCGCACCTTCGCTTCGGAAAGCGCGGAGAGGCAGCCGATCGCCATCATGTCGTTGGCGGCGAAGATCGCATCGGGGCGCGGCACCATCGCCAGCGCCTGCTTGCCCGCGTGATAGCCGGACTCTTCGGTGAAGTCGCCCGGCAGGATCACGGCACGCTCACCGAGACCGGCCTTCGCCAAGGCCTCGCGGTAGCCGCGGGCACGCTCCTGCACGTCGTGGTTCACCTGCGGACCCGCGATGAACACGATGCGCTTGCGACCGAGGCCCAGCAGGTGCTCGGTCATGGCGCGGGCGCCGCCGAAATCGTCGACGTCGAGCGAGGCATGGCGATCGGAGCGCACGTGGCTGTTGATCAGCACGGTCGGCAGCACGATCGGCAGGTTCTCGTCGAGGAAGGCCTCGTCGGCGTGGGGTGACATCACCAACAGGCCGTCGACGCGGCCCTGCATCGCGCGCAGGGCGATCGCCGCTTCCGTGGCATCGCCATGCGAGCTGGAAACGAGCATGTACAAACCACGCGCACGGGCGGCGAGGTCGATGCCGCGGATCAGCTCGGAGAAGAAGGCGCCATGCAGGTCGGGCAGCAGGGCGCCGATGGTCTGCGTGCGGCGGGTGATGAGGCTGCGCGCCGCGTTATGCGGCACGTAGCGAAGGCGGGCCGCGACTTCGCGGATGCGCTTCTGGGTTTCCGCCGTCACGCCGCCGTGGCCATTGAGGGCACGCGAGACGGAAGCCACCGATACGTTGGCCATTCTCGCGACGTCTTTGATCGTCACACTCACGTGGTTATCGCCCTTGACCAGCCCTCCCGGGGCCTGACGGCGCGGAACGTAAACGTTTTCACACGGCCTTGTAAAGCGTGCGAAATCAACCGTTTGCTGCATCGCAGTAGGATCTACGCGAACACGCGATACCACTTAGCGGCACCCGTTAAAAATACGTGTGCCGTCAGCGGTTTGAGTGGTACGCAAGAAATTGTGGCGTCGCAACAGCAAATGCAGACAAACTCTTCACGGAAGTAAATAGCTGTCGCGTCAGGAACCACGTAACGCGCGTTACATGGATTTGCCGAATTCGCTCACGCTTCCTGCAACTCGCGGGCGGCTCGTTCGCTGCCCGGGCGCCGCGACGACCACACGCTGCACGGGTCCCCTTCAATGGCACGACGGCGCGTGGCGAAGCCCAGCCACGCAAACCCCACACCCATCGCGATCGCGACCACATCGACCCCCAGCACCGCGAAGCGGCCTTCGCCGAGCGTGCGTAGCAGGCGCTCCCCATGGATCGTCGCGTCGAGCACGCCGACGGCCACGCTGATGAAGGCGGTGGCCCAGAGCAACTCCACCGCCGCCCTGGCGGGCAGGCGCCAGAAGGTCCAGAGGATCGCGGCGGCGAAGGCCGTGAAGCACACGGGCTGGACGATGGCCGTCGGGGAAGCACCCCACAGCGGACCCAGGAGGTTCGCCAGGAAGGTGGTCGAGATCGCGAAGCACGCGCCGATGCAGACGCCGACGGTGGCGGTCGCCATCGCGCGCACCTTCAACGGTTGGTCGGCCTGGCGCCGTTTGCGTCGTGATTCGATGTAGAGCAGGTTGCCGGAGTAGAACAGGAAGGCACCGGCAAGGCCGAGCACGAAGTACAGCCAGCGGAGCGGCAACCCGCCGAAGCTGCCGAAGTGCAGGCCGAAGATCGCCGAGTACGTGGCGTGGTTCGCATCGCGCGCACCGCTCAGTTGCATGCCGAGAACCTTCCCGCTCGCGGCATCGAGCGAGACCATGCCGTATTCACCGAGCGTCTTCGTCGAAGTGCCGCGCACTTCCGCCGCGGCGCCCTGCCGGCCGTAGTGCACGTAACGCATGTAATCCGGTTCGAAGTTGGCGGCACCCGCTGCGAGTGCGGCCTGTCGTGCACGCGCGCCAAGTTCGGCGGGTGAAAGCATCACCGCCGTGCCGCCCTTGTCCTGCGTGGCCGGCAAGGCGCTGGTCATGCGTTCGAAGGCAGGCATCAGCTTGCCGTCGAAGATGGCCGTGTTGAACGCGACCAGCATCACGAGGGTGAGGCACAGCAATGCGCCGGTAATCGCGAAGATGATGTGGAAGGGCAGGCTGAGGATGCCGATCACGTTATGCGCGTCCTGCCACAGGCGCTTGAGGTTGTGCCCGGGACGCAGCGCGAACAGTTCGCGCACGAGGTTCGGCAGGTGGATCAACAGTCCGGTCAGCAACGCCAGTCCGTAGATCACGCTGACGACGCCCATGAGATAAATGCCGACGACGGGAATGCCGAGGTCGTAATGCAGTTCGTAGACGAAATCGGCGAGGCCGTGCTCGTGGTCTTCCGAATCGCGTGCTGCCGTTTCGCCCAGCGACTGGGTCTTCCACTCGCCGTTCTTTTCCATCCAGTACGCGGCCACCTCGTGCGAGGGATGGTCGGCCGGGTAGGTCACGCCGATCTGCTCGCGGGCGGCCGGATGCTTCGCCACGATGTCGGCCAGCATGGCGTGCGCGCGGTCCATGGTGTCCGCACGGGCCATCTCGGTGCGCGGCACCGCCCAGGCGTCGATCTCTTCATGGAACATGGTCAGCGCACCGGCGTAGAACGCGATGAACAGGGCGAAGCCGGCCAGCAGGCCGGTCCACGTATGGACGGTGGTGAAGGTGCGCAGCGTGGAGGCTTTCATCGGTCAGAGCCCCGGCATCGTGTGCTTGGCGAGGAACAGCGTGGCGAACGCGGCAAGGTTGGCCACGGCCAGCCATGCCCAGGCTCGGACGCCTGTGCGGAAGAGGAAGGTGGCGGCCATGATCCCGATCCACAGCGGGAAGAAGATCACCATCATCGGGATGACCACCGATTCGCTCGAATGTGGCCAGAGCCAGATCGCCACCGCGACCAGGGCCATGGACAACGGGAGGCCGAGCACGATGCCGGCGAAGGTCTTGGCGAGCATCAACGTGGCTTCCGTTCGGTGGCCGGGCGGAACAGCCAGGTGATGTAGGGCAGGGCGACGCCGCCCAGCATCAGGGCGGTCAGCGCCGAGAAAATGCCCGGAAGGGACGTCTCCCCCACGATCCAGGCGGCCAGCGCCGCGATGGCGAGCGCGCCGGCACCGAGACGGGCAGGGCGCCCGAGTGGCCGCCGCAACAACCGTTGGTTCCGCGAGGCCAGATAGGCGAGGGCCATGGCGATGAAAGCTGCCACGCAGCCGAGGAGATTCATGGGCAGGACCGGCGACAAGGACTGATTGATAATTATTATCATTTGCCACTAGCCGGTCAAACTTGCGCCAGTTGGCCTTGGGTTGCTCAAGTTTTGACCAACCCGTCCGTTAACTGAATAGGGGGCGTTGGTAAAACTAGCGTTAACCCCCTCTGTTAAATTAGGATTAACACCCCAACGATCATCGCGATGCAGCGTCTCGCTGCGCGATGCGACAGGAAAAGCCGATAACCGATTGATGTAGCAGCCATGTTGACCACCGCCCTCATTGCCACGACCCTCATTGCCTTCGCTCTCGCGGCGGCATCGGTTCGTCGCATTCCGGAAGGCCAGGTCTACAGCGTGCGCCGCTTCGGCCGCTCGCCCGCGCTGCTCACCGCCGGTACCCACGTCGTGCTTCCCGTGCTCGATCGCGTCTTCCACAAGATCGACCTCGGCGGCCAGGTGCTTCGCTTCGAAGGCGGCACGGTCTATTGGCAGGTGCTCGAACCGGAAGTCGCCGACGAAGTCATCGACGAGGCGCCCGAACTGATCCGCAGCAATGTCGTCGCCGCCCTGCGCGACACCGACACGGGCCGCCCGGCCGACCGCCGCGCCGTCGGCACCCAACTCAAGCACGCCGTGAATGGTTCGCTCCGTGCGCGCGGCATGCTGGTGACCCGCGTCGAACTCGACGCCGCCTGATCCTCCGCGCTGGCGCCTTCGCGCCGGCGCTTCCATACTCTTGCGCCCTCGCCTCACCCTGGTGCCGCATGACCGCGCGCGAAGCCCTGCAAGCCCAACTCGAACGCGGCATCGCCGCCCTGGGTGCGACCCTGCCCGATGGGGCGGTCGACCGCCTGCTCGATTACCGGGAGCTGCTGGAGCGCTGGAACTCGGCCTATAACCTGACGGCCGTGCGCGACGCCAACGAGATGGTCTCCCGCCACCTGCTCGATTCGCTGGCGATCCTTCCTTATGTCCACGGCCGCACCCTGGCCGATCTCGGTACCGGCCCCGGCCTGCCCGGCATCCCGCTGGCCATCGCGGAACCGGCGCGAGAGGTGCTCATGGTCGACTCCAACGGGAAGAAGGTCCGCTTCCTGCGCGAGGCGATCCGCTCGCTGAAGCTGGTCAACGCCAAGGCTTTGCAGAGTCGTGTCGAGGACGTCGAGGGCACGTTCGAGTGCGTCACGGCCCGGGCCTTCGCCTCCCTGGCCGACATGCTCGGCTGGGGCGGCCACTTGCTGGCGCCCGGCGGCGTCTGGCTCGCGATGAAGGGCAAGCATCCGGCGGAGGAACTGGATGGCGTGCCGGAGGGGTTCCGCGTGGAAGCGATTCACGCCTTGGGCGTGCCGGGCGTCGACGGGGAGCGGCACCTGGTGGTGATCCGCCGGGCCTGACCGCTCCATTGAAGATGCTACGCTAACGCCCTTTCCGCGCACGGTAGCTACCGGTACTCCATGGCCCGCATCCTCGCAGTCGCCAACCAGAAGGGCGGTGTCGGCAAGACCACCACCTCCGTCAACCTCGCCGCGGCCCTGGCCGCCGCGAAGCGCAAGGTGCTGCTCGTCGATCTCGATCCGCAGGGCAACGCCACGATGGCCTCGGGCGTGGACAAGCACGAGGCCAAGCCGAACGGCTGTGAAGTGCTGTTGGACGAAGCCGACATCGGCGACGTGCTGGTACGCACCGAGGCCGGATTCGACCTGCTGCCGGGCAATGGCGACCTCACCGCCGCCGAACTCAAGCTGATGGACGGCCTGGCGCGCGAGCATCGCCTGAAAGAGCAGCTGGCGAAGATATCGGACGGGTACCACACCATCCTGATCGACTGCCCGCCCTCGCTGCACCTGCTCACCCTGAATGCGCTGACCGCGGCCGACGGCGTGCTGATTCCGGTGCAGTGCGAGTACTTCGCCCTGGAAGGACTGTCGAGCCTGCTCGACACGATCGCCGCCGTGCGCCAGCGCCTGAATCCGAAGCTGGAGGTCGAAGGCCTCCTGCGCACCATGTACGACGTACGCAACAACCTCGGCAACGAGGTATCGGCGCAGCTCACCCAGCACTTCGGCGAAAAGGTGCTTCGCTCGATCATCCCGCGCAACGTGCGCCTGGCCGAGGCGCCCAGCCACGGCCAGCCGATCCACCTGTACGACCGCGGTTCGCGTGGCGCCATCGCCTATATCGGCCTCGCCGGCGAGATCATCCGCCGCGAGCGCGCGATGAACGCGCAGGATGCCGGTGAGCTCGCGAACGATCTCGACGAAGTCGCGCCCGATGCCGGCGGCGCGACCCCGACGACCCCTTAAGGAGCACCCATGGCAGCAGCGAAGAAACGTGGACTCGGCCGTGGCCTCGACGCCCTCCTCGGCGGCGGCGCGGGTCCCGACGCCGCCCCCTCGATCGTCGAGCAGGAAGGCGAACTGCGCTTGTTGCCGATCCATCAGATCCAGGCGGGCAAGTACCAGCCGCGACGTCACTGGAACGACGAGGCGCTCGACGAACTGGCCGCCTCGATCAAGGCCCAGGGACTCATCCAGCCCGTGGTGGTCCGCGCGATCGGCAAGAACAGCTACGAGCTGATCGCCGGCGAACGCCGCTGGCGCGCGGCCCAGCGTGCCTCGATGAGCGAGATTCCCGCCCTGGTGAAGGACGTGCCCGAGCAGTCGGTGCTGGCCATGGCGCTGATCGAGAACATCCAACGCCAGGAGCTCACGCCGCTCGAGGAAGCCCAGGCCTTGCAGCGCCTGATCGATGAATTCGACCTCACCCACCAACAGGCCGCCGATGCCGTCGGCCGCTCGCGCGCGGCGGTCTCCAACCTGCTCCGCCTGATCGAACTGCCCGCCTCCATCAAGCAGCTGCTCGACGAAAGCAAGCTGGAGATGGGCCATGCCCGCGCGCTGCTCACCTTGCCGGCGACCATCGCCGAGCCCCTGGCGCTGGAAGCGGCGCGCAACGGCTGGACGGTGCGCGAGCTGGAGGAAGCCGCACGCAAGGCCCAGCTGGCGCCGAAGGGCAAGGCCAAGTCGGCGGCCATCGATCCGAACATCGCCAATCTCGAACGCGAACTGGCCGAACGCTTCGCCACCCGTGTCGAACTCGCCCATGGCCGCGGCGGCAAGGGCAAGCTGGTCATCCACTACCACAGCCTCGACGAGCTGGATGGCATCCTCACCAAGGTCCGCTGAGCGCGACCTGTAAGGAAATGCGCATGGCGCCGGTCCATGAGGGTGTGAATCCGAAGCAGCGCCAGTACGAAGCCATGGTGCGCGCCCTGTCGGCGGACCTCTACCGGTACGCCTTCTGGCTGTCGCGTTCCGAGACGGTCGCCCAGGACCTCGTCCAGGAGACCTTCCTGCGTGCGTGGAAAAACCTCGACAGCCTCCGCGACGCCGAATTGGCGAAGCCCTGGCTGATCACCATCCTGCGCCGCGAGCACGCGCGCCTCTACGAACGCAAGCGCCTGGACACCGTGGAACTGGATGACAACGTGCCCGAAGACGCCGCCTTCGCCAGCCCCGAACGCAGCGGCGACGCCGCGCAGGTGCGCGAGGCCATGTTGAAACTGCCGGAAAAATACCGCGATCCGCTCGCCATGCAGGTGCTCGGCGGCATGACCTGCGAGGAGATCGCCCAGAGCACGGGCCAGCAGCCCGGCGCGGTGATGACCCAGCTGTTCCGGGCCCGCCAGCGCCTGAAGGACCTGCTCGGCGGACGCGCCGTGGCCGAGGGGGGCCGGAAATGAATTGCCTCGAATTCCGCCGCCGGATCGGCGCCGAGCCCCGCTCGCGCGATCCCGAGATCCTCGCCCACCGCGACAGCTGCAAGGACGGATGCGCGGCGTTCTGGCAGCGCGCCCAGCGCTTCGAGGACGATCTCGAGGCCGCCCTTGCCGTGCCGGTGCCCGAAGGCCTCGCCGATCGCATCCTGCTGGCCCAGGCCACCGGTGAACGGCACCGCCAGGTGGGGCGGCGGCGTGCCTGGATGGCGATGGCCGCGTCGGTCCTGATCGCCTTCGCCGGCGTCGGGATGCTCTGGCGCCATGCCGACCTCAACTCGCTGCCGGCCCTCGCCGTGGCGCACATGCCGGAGGAAATGGATGCCATGAGCCTGACCGAGCCGATGACCGACGCCCAGGTCGAGGCCGGTTTCGTCGGTCGAGCCACCCGGCTCAAGGGCCCCGCTCCGGTCGGCGTCACCTACGTGCACGACTGCACGGTCGGCCCCTACCCGGCGGTGCATGTCGTCACCCGCATGAACGACGAGCCGGTGGTCGCGCTGTACATGCCGGGCAAGATGGTCGACAAGACCACCGAGTTCCATCGCGACGGCTGGGACGGCCGTCAGGTGGCGCTCAGTGGCGGCACGCTCGTCGTCATGGCACAGGGTGCGAGCCGGAAGACGCGGGATGCGGTGGAACGTGGCTGGCGAGCCGCGATCGAGGGTCCGACAGGCCAGACCGTCGGCCGGATCTGAACGATTCCCGCTGCGGCGGCCCCATCCGGCGCGGGTTGGGCGATAATGCCGCCCCGAATCTCCTGTCCCAGGAACCGCGATGACCGATCTCGCCGTGGTCGTGCCCGTCTTCAACGAGCGCGACAACATCCCGCCCCTCCTCGCCGAAATCGCCTCGGCCCTGCGTGGACGGATCGACTTCGAGATCATCTACGTCGACGACGACAGCACCGACGACAGCGTGGCCGTGCTCACCGCCGCCCGTGCGCAGTATCCGGAACTGCGGATCGTCCGCCATCTCACCCGCAGTGGACAGAGCACGGCCGTGTGGAATGGCGTGCGTGCCGCCCGTGCGCCGTGGATAGCCACGCTCGATGGCGATGGCCAGAACGATCCGGCCGATATCCCCAAGTTGCTGGCCGCCCGCGAGGGCGCCACGCCGGAACTGAAATTGTTCGCCGGCTGGCGCGTCACGCGGCGCGACAGCTTCAACAAGCGCATCTCGTCGAAGGTCGCCAACGCAGTGCGTTCGCGCATGCTCCAGGACGACACGCCCGACACCGGTTGTGGCCTCAAGCTGTTCGAGCGCGAGACCTTCCTGCGCCTGCCTTACTTCGACCACATGCATCGATACCTCCCGGCCCTGGTCAAGCGCGCGGGTTTCGCCAGCCAGAGCGTGCCGGTGGGCCACCGTCCGCGCACGGCGGGCACCTCGAAATACGGCATGCTCGACCGCCTCTGGGTCGGCCTTGCCGATCTTCGCGGCGTGGCATGGCTGATGCGCCGCGCCAAGGTCACCCGCACCGAAGAGGTCTGACCGCCGTCGCCGCTGAAGCGGCTCCCACAACAGCATCGAGTGGGCAGGTAGGAAGAGACCTGGTGGGAGCAACTGTCTTTTTCCTTTGGCTCCTCAAGGCGCAGTGGATCGCCAGCCGACCTGATCACGGACCA
>NZ_JBFUPQ010000014.1:0-125904 GCF_041360655.1 Luteibacter sp. RCC_6_2
CCATGGTCCGTGATCAGGTCGGCTGGCGATCCACTGCGCCTTGAGGAGCCAAAGGAAAAAGACAGTTGCTCCCACCGGGCAAGAACCGGCTCGCGGCGGACTGGCCCGCTGCCGCGGGATCGCCCGTATAACCGGCTCCCACCAGACTGGCGCAAGGTGCCAGCCGTTGCCCTTGTGGGAGCCGGCTATGCCGGCGATAGGCGCCACAGGTTTTACTCTTGTAACCCCAGGCCCCCGCCCACAACTCCCCCGAATCCCCTCCGACCTTCGCTCCCATGACCCTCCCGCTCAACGTCCGCCGGCTGGGGCGCGTGCCCTACGAGTCCACCTGGAAGGCCATGAGCGCCTTCACCGACAACCGCACCGACGACACCGTCGACGAGTTGTGGCTGCTGGAGCACGACCCGGTGTTCACGCTGGGCCAGGCGGGCCTGCCCGAGCACGTGCTGGCGGCGGGCGACATCCCCGTCGTCCGCGTCGATCGCGGCGGCCAGGTGACCTATCACGGCCCCGGCCAGATCGTGGCCTACCCGATGATCGACCTGCGCCGCGTGGGTGTTGGCGTGCGTGAACTGGTCCACCGCATCGAGCAGGCCATCATCGACACCCTCGGCGAATGGAATATCGGCGCGGAGCGCCGCGAGGGCGCGCCCGGCGTCTACACGGCGGGCGCCAAGGTGGCCGCGCTGGGCCTGCGCATCCGCCGCGGCTGCAGCTTCCACGGGCTGGCCTTCAACGTGGACATGGACCTGGAGCCCTACCACCGGATCAATCCCTGCGGCTACAAGGGTTTGGAAGTCACCCAGGTGCTAGACTTGGGCGGTCCGTCGCGGTTGGCGGACGTGGAAGACGTCCTGGTACAGGAATTCTGCAAGCAGTTCGGTTTCCACGCCGTCGACGCCGCGCCCATCCTCCCCGAACTCCCCGCCCGCCTTGCGGTCTGAGGCAGTAGCCCTATGAGCCAATCCTCCCTTTCCCCCTCCCGCAGCATCCCCATCGCCGTCGTCGACAAGCCCGGCGAGAAGATGCTCGGCAACGACAAGATCGCGCTCAACCGCGCGAGCTTCGACGCCAACCAGCCCGTGCTGCGCAAGCCGAGCTGGATCCGCGTGCGCCTGCCCCAGGGCAACGCCGTGCAGCAGCTGAAGGCGCGCCTGCGCGAGAACTCGCTGACCACGGTGTGCGAGGAAGCCAGCTGCCCGAACATCCACGAGTGCTTCTCCAAGGGCACCGCCACCTTCATGATCCTCGGCGAGGTCTGCACCCGCCGCTGCTCGTTCTGCGACGTGGCCCACGGCCGTCCGCTGGCGCCCGATCCGCTCGAGCCGGCTCGCCTGGCCGAGACGATCCGCGACATGCGCCTGAAGTACGTGGTGATCACCTCGGTGGACCGCGACGACCTCCGTGACGGCGGCGCCGCCCATTTCGCGGCCTGCATCCGCGCGGTGCGCCACGCTAGCCCCGACATCCGCATCGAGATCCTCACCCCGGATTTCCGCGGCAAGGGCCGCATGGAGCGCGCGCTGGAGGTCCTCAAGGATTTCCCGCCGGACGTCTTCAACCACAACCTGGAAACGGTCCCGCACCTTTACCGCGAGGTCCGTCCGGGCGCCGATTACCAGTGGTCGCTGGATCTGCTGAAGAACTTCAAGGCGCAGCACCCGACGGTGCCGACCAAGTCCGGCATCATGCTGGGCCTGGGCGAGACGCTCGAGCAGGTGCTGGAGACCATGCGGGATCTACGCGCCCATGACGTCGACATGATCACCATCGGCCAGTACCTGCAGCCGACGGCGCACCACCATCCGGTGGTCCGTTACTGGACGCCGGACGAATTCGAGGCGCTGCGCGTCGCGGGCGATGAAATGGGCTTCTCCCATGTCGCTTCCGGTCCGTTGGTGCGATCCTCCTACCATGCCGACCTGATGGCTCACGCCGCCGGCGTCGTCGAATAAACGCCCCAACGCATTCCGAGGCTCCGATTACATGACTCTTCGCCCCGCGATCGCTCTCCTGCTGGCCTTGTCGGCCGCGGGTGTCCAGGCACAGGCTGCCGCGCCGCAGCAGCAGCCGGGCACGACCGCGCCGGCGGGCAAGTCGGCGCCGCAACCGAAAGACGCCTCGGAAGCGGCGACCTCGCCGGAGCCGCAGCGCAAGGAATCCAGCCTGCCGCTGAAGCCGACCCAGGCCGAAGCGCAGGCGTCGCAGCTGTCCGCGCGCTTCCTCACCCGGTTCCACTACCAGGCCCAGCCGCTCGACGACGCCATGTCGGCCAAGATCTACAAGGCCTACATCGAGTCGCTCGATAGCGAGAAGGTCTTCTTCACGCAGGAAGACCTCGCCAAGTTCGATCCGCTGAAGACGCAGTTCGACGACGCCATCTGGAACCAGGATCTCTCCGGTCCGTTCTCGGTGTTCAACCTGTATGTCACGCGCGCCGTCGATCGCATGAACTATGCGCGCAGCCTGCTCAAGCAGGGCTTCGACTTCAGCGGCAACGAGAGCTTCAACTTCGATCGCAAGAAGGCCGCCGCGCCGAAGAACCAGGCCGAGCTCGACGACGTGTGGCGCAAGCGCACGATGAACGACTGGCTGCGCCTGAAGCTGGCCGGCAAGAACGACGACGACATCCGTAAAACGCTCGACAAGCGCTACGCCACGTACATCTCACGCGTGCGCCAGCTCGACGACGAGGACGCGACGCAGGCCTTCATGACCGCGTACGCCAACTCCACCGATCCGCACACCGATTACCTCGGTCCCCGCGCCGCCGACGCCTTCGACATCGCCATGCGCCTGTCGCTGGAAGGTATCGGCGCGGTGCTGCAGGCACGCGACGACTACACCACCATCCGCGAACTCGTCCCGGGCGGTCCGGCGATCAAGTCCGGCAAGATGAAGCCCGGCGACCGCATCGTCGCCATCGGCCAGGGCGAGACCGGCCCCATGGTCGACGTCGTCGGCTGGCGCCAGGACGACGTGGTCAAGCTCATCCGCGGCAAGAAGGACACCACCGTCCGCATCGAGACCCTGCCCGCCGATGCCGGTGTGGACGGCAAGCACGAGATCGTCACCCTCGTGCGCAAGAAGGTCACGATGGAAGAGCAGGCCGCCAAGTCGAAGGTCATCGACGTGAAGGACGGCGACGTCACGCGCAAGATCGGCGTGATCGAACTGCCCACGTTCTACCAGGACTTCGGCGCGCGCCGTAACGGCGACGCCAACTTCAAGAGCGCCACCCGCGACGTGTCCAAGCTGCTCACCGAGCTGAAGGCACAGAAGGTGGAAGGCGTGATCATGGACCTGCGCAACAACGGCGGCGGTTCGCTCAACGAAGCCACCGAACTCACCGGCTTGTTCATCGACACCGGCCCGGTGGTGCAGGTGCGCGACGCGCGCGGCCAGGTCGACGCCCAGGGCGACGACGCGCCGGGCATGGCGTGGGACGGTCCGATGGCCGTGCTGGTCAACCGCGGTTCGGCATCGGCGTCGGAGATCTTCGCCGCCGCCATCCAGGATTACGGCCGCGGCATCATCATCGGCGAGCCGACCTTCGGCAAGGGCACCGTGCAGAACCTGGTCGACCTCGACCGCTTCGGCAAGGCCACCACCGGTGAGGACGCCAAGTACGGCGAACTCAAGATGACCATCGCCGAGTTCATCCGCATCAACGGCGACAGCACGCAGCTGCATGGCGTCACGCCCGACGTGCAGTTCCCGCAGAATGGAGACGCCAAGGAATTCGGCGAGTCCACCTACGACAATGCGCTGCCGTGGCGTCACATCGATCCCGCCGACTACAAGCCGGTGGCCGATCTCAAGCCGATCATCGGTCCGCTCAACCAGAAGCATCAAACGCGCGTGGCCACCTCGCCCGCGTGGAAGCTGATGCTCGACGAGCTGGCGCAGTACCAGAAGCTGCGCGACAAGACCGACATCTCGCTGAACTTCGCGGCGCGCCAGGCCGAGCGCAAGCAGTACGACGCGATCCAGACCGATTTCCGCAACCGCCGCAAGGCGATCTTCGGCGGCGACGGCAGCCCGGCGGAATTGGGCGACGACGGCAACACGGCCGACGACGGCCTCAACGCCAACGAGCGCAGCATCAAGTCCGAGATCAAGCAGGAAGCCGAAGCGAAGAAGGCCAAGGACACGCCGCTGGACGAAGCCGCCCACATCGTCGGCGACGAGGTCGCGATGATCAAGGCCGATCCCAAGATCGCCGCGGAAGTACTTCCGTACGGCGGCCGCAAGATCGACGCCCCACAAACGGCGCAAGTCCCGGCAAAACCCCCGGCAGACACCACCCCGTAACAAGAAGGCGCCGCAAGGCGCCTTTTTTTATGGGGAGCCCCACCCTGTCTTTTTTGGTGGGAGCCGCCGTGACCTGGTGGGAGCCGACCTTGTCGGCGATCCCGCGGCAGCGGGCCAGTGCGAGGCAAGCACCCATCGCCGCTGAAGCGGCTCCCACAACCGCATCGAGTAGACCGGTCAGGTACAGACCGGTAGGAACAGACCTGCGGGAGCCGCCGTCCTGTGGGAGCCGACTTTGTCGGCGATCCCGCGGCAGCGGGCCAGTCTGCGGCAAGCACCCATCGCCGGCAGAGCCGGCTCCCACACAAGCCGGCTCCCACACAGAGCCGGCTCTGCCGGGGTTTGTCGCCTACCACGCATTCATCTTTTTCCTGATAGCCTCGACGCGCTTTTTCATCGCACAAGGGCAGGGAAATGACGGATCTCCTCGAACGACTCGGCGTGGAACACGCCATGAGCGTCCTCATCGTCAGTTACGCCATCCGCATCGGGCTGGCACTGCTGCTCCTGGTCGTCGGCTTCTGGCTCGCCGCCCGTATCGCCAACTTCGGACGCCGTGCGCTCGAACGCGCGCGCGTCGACCTCACGCTGGCCTTGTTCCTGCGCAACCTCATTTACGGCGTGCTGCTGGCGCTGCTCTTCATCAACGTGCTCGGCACGGTCGGCGTCCCGACCACGTCGTTCATCGCCGCGCTGGGCGCCGCCGGCCTCGCCATCGGTCTCGCGCTCAACAGCTCGCTGTCCAACATCGCCTGGGGCGTGTTGCTGATCCTGTTCCGTCCGTTCCGCGTGGGCGATTTCGTCAGCCTCGGCGGCATCGACGGCACCGTGGAAAGCGTGAACCTCATGCACACCTACCTGATCACGCCGGATAACCGCCAGGCGGTGGTGCCCAATGCCAAGGTGGGTGGCGACGCGATCATCAACTACAACGTGCGTGGCACGCGCCGCTTCGAGTTGAAGGTGGGCATCGGCTATGGCGACAACATCGGCAAGGCCATGCAGGTGGTGCAGGATCTCTTCGCGGCGGACCCTCGCATCCTCAAGGACCCCGCGCCCGGCGTGTGGACCGAAGCGTTGGGCGATTCCAGCGTGAACCTCGTCATTCGTGGATGGACCGCCACGACCGACATGTGGGAAGCGCAGACGACGCTCCTGCGCCGGATCAAGGAAGGCTTCGACGAGGCCGGCATCACCATCCCTTACCCGCAGAGCGAGATCCGTCTCGTGGGGCCGCCATCCGAGGGCGAACGCAATCCGCTGCAGCCCATGAGGTAAAGGGGAAAGGGTGGGAGCCGACTTTGTCGGCGATCCCGCGGCAGCGGGCCGGGCCATGGCGAGCACCCATCGCCGCTTAAGCGGCTTCCCACCAAAGTAAGCGGCTTCCTACCAACCGGCTCCGACCTTTTGGAACCGGCTCCGCAAAGCGGAAATCCTCCCAAACGAGCGTTTGAATCGAGCAAAAACGGCTCATCCGGCGGGCCTAGGGATTACAATCGACCGGTTGCGCCGCAGCACGGCGCCCGTCATTCCCCCGCCAGCGGGTTCGTCCGCCCGCAAGCGCCTGTTTTTAGGAGGTTCCATGGCCGACGTCAAAGAAGCCCGCGTCCCCGATATCGGTGGTAGCGCGGTCCCCGTCATCGAAATCATGGTCAAGGTCGGCGATCGCGTCGAGAAGGACCAGAGCCTGGTGACGCTCGAGTCCGACAAGGCCACGATGGAAGTCCCGGCGCCGTTCGCCGGCGTGATCAAGGAACTCAAGGTCAAGGTCGGCGACGAAGTCGACGAAGGCCATGTCATCGCGCTGGTGGAAGCCGAGGGCGATGCCCCGGCCGCGCAGTCGAAGGCCGAGGCGCCCAAGGCCGAAGCACCGAAGGCGGAGGCCCCGAAGGCCGCCGCTCCGGCGCCCGCTCCTGCCGCTCCGGCGCCCGCGCCCGCCGCGGCCAAGGCGCCGTCGGCGTCGAAGTCCTCCGGTCCGGTCGAGGTGAAGGTTCCCGACATCGGCGGCAAGCCGGTGCCGATCATCGAGATCATGGTCAAGGCGGGCGACCGCGTCGAAAAGGACCAGAGCCTCATGACGCTCGAGTCCGACAAGGCCACGATGGACATTCCCGCGCCCTCGGCCGGCGTGATCAAGGAACTGAAGGTCAAGGTCGGCGACGAGGTCAACGACGACCACGTCATCGCGATCCTCGAAGGTGAGGGCGGCGAAGCCGCTGCCGCCGACGAGCAGCCCGCTCCGTCCGGCGAGAAGCCGGGCGTCTCCGAAGCGCCTGCCGAAGCACCGCGACGCGAAGCCGCCGCCGCGCCCGCGCCGTCGGCCGACGTGCCGGTGGGCGGTGCGCCGCGCACGCCGCCGGTGTCGTTCGACGCATCGGTGGTCATGCCGGACGCCGTCCCGTACGCGAGCCCGGCCGTGCGCGCCTTCGCGCGCGAGCTCGGTGTCGACGTCGCCCAGGTCAAGGGCAGCGGCCGCGGTGGCCGCATCCAGCGCGAAGACGTGTCCGCCTACGTGAAGCAGGTGATGACCGCCGGCGCGCCGGTGGCCGCGGGCGGCACCGTCGCCGCGGGTGGCGGGCTCAACCTGCTGCCGTGGCCGAAGGTCGATTTCTCGAAGTTCGGCGAAGTGGACGAAAAGCCGCTGTCGCGCATCCAGAAGATCTCCGGCGCGAACCTCGCCCGCAATTGGGCGATGATCCCGCACGTCACGCAGTACGAAGACGCCGACATCACCGAGCTGGAAGCCTTCCGCAAGAAGCTGGGCGAAGAGAACAAGGATCTGAAGATCACCCCGCTGGTGTTCCAGATCAAGGCGGTAGTCGCGGCGCTGAAGAAATTCCCCACCTTCAACGCTTCGCTCGACGCCTCCGGCGAAAAGCTCACGCTGAAGAAGTACTTCCACATCGGCATCGCCGTGGACACGCCCGACGGCCTCGTCGTGCCGGTCATCCGCGACGCCGACAAGAAGGGCCTGCTCGAACTCGCCGCGGAACTGGGCGAGATATCGAAGAAGGCGCGCGACAAGAAGCTCACCGCGAACGACATGTCCGGCGGTTGCTTCTCCATTTCCTCGCTCGGCGGCATCGGTGGCACGGCGTTCACGCCGATCATCAATGCGCCGGAAGTGGCGATCCTCGGTGTGTCGAAGGCGCAGATGAAGCCGGTCTGGAACGGCAAGGAATTCGCGCCGCGCCTGATGCTGCCGCTGTCGCTGTCGTACGACCACCGCGTGATCGACGGCGCGCTCGCCGCGCGCTTCGCGGTGTACCTCGCCAACCAGCTCGGCGACATCCGCCGGCTGTTGCTCTGACGGGGGGCGCACCATGGCTAACACCATCGAACTGAAGGTTCCCGACCTCGGCGGCTCGCACGACGTGCCGGTCATCGAGATCCTGGTCAAGGTCGGCGACACCGTCGAGAAAGACCAGAGCCTCATCACCCTCGAGTCCGACAAGGCCACGATGGACGTCCCGGCCACGCAGGCGGGCACCATCGTCGAACTGAAGGTCAAGGTCGGCGACGAGATGAACGACGGCAGCGTCATCGCCCTGATCGAAGCCGCGGGTGACGCGGGCAAGCCGGAGGCCGACAAGGTCGTCGGCCAGGCCGTGACGAAGGACGCTCCCGCGCCCGCCGTACCGTCGCCCGCTCCGGCACCGCCGAAGCAGACCGTCGCGGCGCCGGCCCCCGTGCCCACCGCCAGCGTGAAAGCGGCGGGCGACTCCGGGCGCAAGGCGGACATCGAGTGCCAACTGGTCGTCCTAGGCTCGGGCCCGGGCGGCTATACCGCGGCGTTCCGTGGCGCCGACATCGGCCTCGATACCGTGCTGGTCGAACGCTACGAATCGCTGGGCGGCGTTTGCCTCAACGTGGGCTGCATCCCGTCGAAGGCGCTGCTGCACGCGGCTGCCGTGATCGACGAGGCCGCCGCCATCGAGGCGCATGGCATCACGTTCGGCAAGCCGACGATCGACCTGGACAAGCTGCGCTCGTTCAAGGAAAAGGTGGTCGGCAAGCTCACCGGCGGCCTCGCCCAGATGGCGAAGGCGCGCAAGGTGCGCACCGTCACCGGCGTCGGCATGTTCATCTCGCCGAATGAAATGGAAGTCCAGACGGCCGAAGGCACGAAGCTCATCCGCTTCCAGAACGCCATCATCGCCGCGGGCTCGCAGTCGGTGAAGCTGCCTTCGTTCCCCTGGGACGACGAGCGCGTCATCGACTCCACGGGCGCGCTCGAACTGCGCGACGTGCCGAAGAAATTGCTCGTCGTCGGCGGTGGCATCATCGGCCTGGAAATGGCCACGGTGTACGCGGGCCTCGGCTCGGACGTCACGGTGGTCGAGCTGGCCGACCAGCTCATGCCGGGTGCCGACCTCGACCTGGTGAAGCCGTTGCAGGGCCGCATCGCCAAGCGTTACAAGGGCATCCACCTCAAGACCAAGGTCGTCGAGGCGAAGGCCACGAAGAAGGGCATCGAAGTCACCTTCGACGGCGAGAGCATTCCCGAGACCACCGTCTACGATCGCGTGCTGGTGTCCGTGGGCCGTTCGCCGAACGGCAACAAGATCGGCGCGGACAAGGCCGGCGTGGAAGTCAGCGAGCGTGGCTTCATCCCCGTCGACCGCCAGATGCGCACGAACGTGAAGCACATCTTCGCCATCGGCGACCTCGTGGGCCAGCCGATGCTGGCGCACAAGGCCACGCACGAGGCCAAGGTCGCCGCCGAAGCGGCCGCCGGCCAGAAGAGCTTCTTCGACGCGCGCGTGATCCCGTCGGTGGCCTATACCGACCCGGAAATCGCCTGGGTCGGCGTGACCGAACGCGAGGCGAAGGAAAAGGGCCTGAAGATCGGCGTAGGCAAGTTCCCCTGGGCGGCTTCCGGCCGCGCCATCGGCATCGACCGCACCGAAGGCTTCACCAAGCTCCTGTTCGATGAGGAAACCCACCGCATCGTCGGCGCCGGCATCGTCGGCCCGCACGCGGGCGACCTCATCTCCGAGCTAGCCCTCGCGATCGAGATGGGCGCCGAAGCCGGCGACATCGGCCGTACCGTCCATCCGCACCCCACGCTCGCCGAATCCGTCGGCATGGCGGCCGAGGTGTACGAAGGCACGATCACCGACCTGTACATCCCGAAGAAGAAATAACCTACCGACGCCCGCGGTGCCGTACGGCATCGCGGGCCGTCGCGGCCGGGCATGGTCGATGAATGCTTTCGCCACCTCATTCCCGCGATCTTCGCCACGGCCGGGTATCGGAACCCGGTCGCATCTATTTGGTAACGACCACGACGTGGAATCGCGCTCCGTTGTTTCGCGATATTGCCTTCGCGCGCCGTGCCTCCCGCATTTGTCATTCCCCCAAGGCCTGGAAAGATGCTCGTTGTCTTGCCTGGGTATTGATGCCTGATCACTGGCATGGACTGATCGAGCTTCACGATGGAGATATCTCGCGGGTGGTTGCGAGATACAAAGCCATGGTGTCCAGCTCGATCAAGCGCTCGACGGGTCGTGTTTCCCCGGTTTGGCAGAAGTCGTTCCATGATCGTGCCCTTCGAAAGGACGACGATGTGAAGGCAGCGGCGCGATATATCGTTGCCAATCCGCTGCGCGCCGGGTTGGTCGATCGAATCGGCGACTACCCCTACTGGAATGCCGCCTGGCTCTAGGTCCGCTCTGTGTGGGAGCCGGCTATGCCGGCGATGTCCTGCCAGATGGAAGGGGACGGCACCCTTGAAGAGGCATCGCCGCTGAAGCGGCTCCCACATGGGGCGGTTCCCATTAAGTCGCTGCTCCCACAAGGGACAGCCGGCCCGTGACCACGGCCATATCGCCCTGCATCGCCGGTTATGGCATGGTCGGCGGATGCCAGCCCCTCAGCCAGCCCATTACCTCCGTCGCCTCGGCATCTGGGATGCCGCGATGATCGTCATTGGCGGTGTCATCGGCGCGGGCATCTTCCGCACGCCGGCCACCGTCGCCCAACTCACCAGCTCCGGCACGGAAGTCATCGCGCTGTGGACGCTCGGTGGCCTGCTCACACTAGCCGGGGTGCTCTGCTACGCCGAGCTCGGGGCCAGGCGTCCTCAAGCGGGTGGCACGTACGTCTACCTGCGGGAAGCGTTCGGCCAGCTGCCGGCCTTCCTGTTCGGTTGGACGATGGCGCTGATCAACTACCCGGGCAGTGTCGCCGCGGTCGCGACCACCTTCGCCGATTACGCGTGCCGCGCCATGGGACTTCCGCACGAATGGGTGAAGCCGCTGGCGGTCGGCGCCATCAGCTTCATCGTGGCGGTGAACCTGTTCGGTATCCGCGCCGGCGCCTGGGTGCAGAACACCTTCACCGTGTTGAAGCTCGCCGCCGTCGCGCTGCTGATCGTGGTCGGTCTGTTCCTCGCCCGTGGCCACCTCGGCCTGGCCTTCGTCGCCGATCCCACGCACGACGTACCGGCAAGCACGGTGATCGGCGCGTTGCTGCCGGCGATGTTCGCGTATGGCGGCTTCCATTACCTCAACGACCTGGCCGGCGAAGTGCGCAATCCGCAGCGAACGCTGCCACGCGCCCTCGGGCTCGGCATGGCCAGCGTGGTAGTGTGCTACGTGCTGGTGAACATCGCCTACATGGCGGGCCTGGGCCACGACGGTCTTGCCGCGAGCACCGCGCCCGCCGCCGACCTGATGCGCCGCGTGTTCGGCGAATCCGGCGCCATGATCATCGCCGTCGGCATCGCCTGTTCCACCTTCGGCTACTGCAGCATCGCCATCGCGGGCGGCGCGCGCGTGCTGCAGGTGATGAGCGCGGATGGCATGTTTTTCCGCCCCATCGCGCGCATCGATGCACGCACGGGTGCGCCGCAGTTCGCGCTGGTGGCGCTCGGCGCGTGGGCGATCGTGCTGATCCTTTCGGGCAGCTTCAATGCCTTGCTCAATTACACGACCGTGGGCGAGTGGTTGTCGCATGCGTTCGGCATCGCGACGATCTTCTGGTATCGCAAGAAATTGCTGTCTGAGCCGTCGCCGTATCTGGTGCCCGGTTATCCGTGGCTGCCGCTGGTGTTCACCACGACGGTGCTCTGCGTGATCGCCGCCACCGCGGTGACGGCGCCCGCGGACGCGGGGATGAGCCTGGTGATCATCGCCGTTGGTGTGCCGGTGTATTACCTGTGGCGTCGCCGGGCCGTGGCTTGAACGGTGAGGTGGCAGTGTTGTGGGAGCCGCTTCAGCGGCGATGCGCGCAGCGGTAATCTGGCCCGCTGCCGCGGGATCGCCGGCATAGCCGGCTCCCACAACGGCATTTGTCGTGGCTGGATCGGGACATATTCACGTCTGGCGTGGCAGATTGTGGCGATGCGGCCAATCATCCTTTTCGTGCTGATCGCCTCGACTGTTTTCGCCGCGGGCGTAGCCGCCGCGACAGCGGTCGATCTCGTCCATCCGTCCGGCGAGGTGCGCATCGCGGCGCAGGACGCCGCGCTCGACCCTACCGTGCGCAAGAGTGCGGAAGGGGAGGAGTTGGTGGCGGTGACGTTCAAGCCAGCGGCGAAGCCGTCGCTCGTGCTCACGCCCACGAAGGGCACGTGGTCATGGACTGCCGATGGAACGATGCGCTTGCGCGTGCAGAACGGCATGCCGTGGCCGGTCACGCTCATGATCGACGTGACTTCGGCATCGAGGCACCTCACGGCAACGGTGGGCGTGCCGCCTGGTCCACCGCAGACCGTGTCCCTGCCACTGCAAGCCACCTCGCCGCGTGCGTTCGGCATGCAGGTGGGGCCGCCAATGCCATTCGACGACAACATTGTCGCCACCTCGGTCGACGGTGCGATCGACGCGCGCGCCGTCACCTCGGTCACCCTGTCGATGCCCCAGCCCGGCGCCCCGCAGACCTTGCTGTTCGGCAAGCTCGACGACGTCGCCGGTAGTGACGACCTGCGCCACGCGTATACCGCGATCGTCGACCGCTACGGCCAGTACACGCGCGCCACCTGGGCTGAAAAGATCGCCAGCGATGCGGACCTGAAAGCCCGAGCAAACGCCGCCCCGAAAGTCACCGACCCAAAAGGCCTCGACCGATACGGCGGCCGCACCGACCTGCCCGCGATGCAAGCCACCGGCTGGTTCCATGCGCAGAAGCAAGGCGGCCGCTGGTGGCTGGTGACGCCCGAAGGCCACGCCTTCTTTTCGCTCGGCGTCAACGCCGTCAACCTCACCGACGGACGCACTTACGTGCAAGGCCGCGAATACATGTTCGCGGACCCCGGCGCCGCCAACGGTCCGTTCGGTGGCAGTGGCGACAGCCGTAGCGACCAGGGTTCGCAGCGCGACAACGGCATGAATCACGGGCGCTGGTGGGATGTCTATGCGAACAACGTCGCGCGTTCGTTCGGCAGCGACAAGGATGAACCCGCGTGGCGCAAGCGCACGGTCGATCGTCTCAAGGCCTGGCGGTTCAACACGCTGGGTAACTGGAGCGATCCGGCCTTCGCCGGCGACCACCGCATCGCCTATACCGTGCCCATCCTGATCCACGGTGACTTCAACACCGTCGGCGCCGGTTTCGACTATTGGGGTCGCATGCCCGATCCTTTCGATCCGCGTTTCGCCAAGGCGACCGAAGCCGCCGTGGCGAAAGCCACCAAGGGCGTACGTGACGATCCATGGCTGCTCGGCTATTTCGCCGACAACGAACTCTCATGGGCGGGGCAGGGGCCGCAAGGCCGCTGGGCACTCGCCACGGGAAGCCTCGCGCAAGGTCCGGAAAGTCCCGCGAAACAAGCCTTCCTCGACTACCTGAAGAAGACCCACGGCGACGCCGCCACGTTCGCGAAAGCGTGGGGCGTGCCAGCCACGCATTGGGAGCAGGTCGCCGCCAAGGGATTCAAGGCGCCGGACCCCGACGAAGCGCATCCGGCGATCGCGGCCGACTACATCGCCTTCCTGAAGCTCTATGCGAACCAATACTTCCGCACCGTCGCGCAGACCTTGAAGAAGGCCGACCCGCACCACCTGTTCCTCGGCGGCCGTCTGGCCGTCCGAACGCCAGAGGTGGAAGAAGCCAGCGCGGCCTATGCCGACGTCACCAGCATCAACACCTATACGGATCTACCGGAGCACGGCTTCGATGTGGCCGCCTTTCGCAAGATGGACAAGCCCGTGCTGATCACGGAGTTCCACTTCGGTTCGGCGGATCGCGGCCCCTTCGGCAACGGCGTCGCCGCGGTGGCCAGCGAGGAGGAACGCGGCAAGGCCTATGCGCGGTTCGTCGACGCCGCCGTGGCGTCGGGCGTCATCGTGGGAACGCACTGGTTCCAGTACGTGGACCAGCCGGTGACCGGCCGCATCCTCGACGGGGAAAACGCGCATATCGGGCTGGTCGGCATCACCGACATCCCGTTCGAAGGATTCACCCGCGCCGTCACCGACGCCAACGCCCGCACAGGCGGTGGATCAGGCGGCGCGCGCTAGGGGAAGGCCACGTCGGGCCTCGCGGGACACGCCCCGGCCCATGGCGAAGGCGATCGGCTCGGCGATGCCGACGATCGTGCTGAGCGCGACGTTCTGGTTTACGGCGTAGCTCATGGAAAACGCGATGCTGAAGTGCGTCGCGGCGTATTTGATCTTTCTGGCCATGGCCGGACTCTCCAATGGGAATGCATCTCATTATGGGGACGCGAAACCATGAGTCCAAGTGATCGTTTGAATGAAGCCGATAGGAGGTTTCTATCGGCGGATGGCCGCGCCGACCACCATGGCCACCACCATCACCAGGGCCACCGCCATGCAGGCGCTGGTCGGCTTCACCCGGCGGGCGTCGATCCGCGGCACCAGCCACCAGATCAGCCACGCCCCGAGCAGCATGTCGACCACCAGCGAAGCGCGCATCCACGGCAACACGAAGATCGACTGCCCCGGTGCCTGGCCGTGCTGCGCGGCGATCGCCAGGCCGCCCATCAACACGGCGGCGAGCGACCAGACCAGGCTGGCCAGGTAGGCCCGGTTGAAGATCACGGGCGTCTTTTCCAGCCAGCGCAGGGCGAGCCACACGATCAGGGCGGGGACGACGGCGACGGCGCTGGAATAGATCACCCACCAGATGGCGGCGGAGAGGAAGGTCAGGAGGGGCTGGGTCACGGCGTGTCCGTCAGTACGACACGCCGAAGCGGCCGAGGGCCTTGCTCATCAGCCAGGCGGGGCCGATCAGCAGGTACTGGATATCGGTGAAGAAGGAGGGTCGGCGGCCTTCGATCTTGTGGCCGATGAACTGGCCGATCCAGGCCACCACGAACACGCCGATGGCCAGGCGCAGCAAGCCGGTGGAGCCGATGGCCTGGTAGATCGTGTCGGTGACCAGGGCCAGCACGATGAAAGCGCCTGCCATGGCCAGGCCGATCTTTCGCGAAAGCCGGTAATAGTAGAAGCAGAAGGCCAGGAACATCGCCA
Organism: Luteibacter sp. RCC_6_2; assembly: GCF_041360655.1. Lineage (NCBI taxonomy): Bacteria > Pseudomonadati > Pseudomonadota > Gammaproteobacteria > Lysobacterales > Rhodanobacteraceae > Luteibacter > Luteibacter sp. RCC_6_2. The sequence continues at coordinate 14,754 of NZ_JBFUPQ010000014.1, forward strand.
GCACGGCCCAGAGCCCCGGCCGTCCCAGCCAGCCGGGGACCGGGATCAGCCAGACCAGCGCGACCACCGTCCAGGTGATCGCCGGCACGCAGATCCAATGGATCAGCTGGTTGGTCGGGTTCTGGTGATCGCGGCTGTAGTTGCCGAACCAGGTGGCTGCGTCGCGCATGGCGTTCCCCTCCGTGATGCCTCTCGGTAGAGGAAGCTTAGTCCAGTCGGATGCCGGCCAGCTTGTCGAGCGCCTCGGCGTACTTCGCGGCGGTGCCGGCGATGACGTTTTCCGGCACCTTCGGGGCAGGCGGCGACTTGTTCCAGCCGATGTCCACGAGGTAGTCGCGGACGAACTGCTTGTCGTAGCTGGGCGGGCTGATACCGACCTTGTACGCGTCGGCGGGCCAGAAGCGCGAGGAATCCGGGGTGAGCATCTCGTCCATCACGTGCAGCACGCCGTTCTCGTCCGTGCCGAACTCCAGCTTGGTGTCGGCGACGATGATGCCGCGCTCCGCGGCGAAGGCGGCGGCGAAGGCGTAGATCTCCAGCGTGGCCTTGCGCACGGCGTTGGCGAGGTCTTCGCCCGCGGCGGCGACCACGGCGTCGAAGCTCACGTTCTCGTCGTGGTCGCCGACGGCGGCCTTGGTCGATGGCGTGAAGATCGGCTCCGGCAGCTTCTGCGCCTGCTGCAGGCCCGGGGGCAGGGTGATGCCGCACAGGGCGCCGGTGGCCTGGTAATCCTTCCAGCCCGAGCCGATGAGGTAGCCGCGCGCGATGGCTTCCACGGGCACCGGCTTCAGGCGCTTGGTGACCACGGCGCGCTTCGCGTACAGCTTCGGATCGACAACGGCGGGCAGTACCGAGGCGACATCGTCGCCGGTGAGATGATTCGGAATGATGTGCGCGGTGCGGGCGAACCAGAAGTTGGAGATCTGCGTGAGCATCTCGCCCTTGCCGGGGATCGGGTCGGGCAGCACCACGTCGAAGGCCGACAGCCGGTCGGTCGCCACCATCAGCAGGCGGTTGCCGGGCAGGGCGTAGACGTCGCGGACCTTGCCGCGATGGATGAGCTCCAGGCCCGGCAGGTCGGATTGCGAAAGGGTGGTCGGCACGGCGGGGACTCCGGTAGGCGATCGATCCGCCCATTGTAGCGGTGGTCGCCGGGTCGGCCTGCTAGAATTTTAGGTTACCGCCCCCATAGCCTCGCCATGCGAATCCTCACGACCGCGGCATTAGCCCTGGCCTTCACCACCCCTGTCCTTGCCGCGCCGCCTGCGAAGCCGGCGCGACTGGGCCTGTGCGCGGCCTGTCATGGGGAAGACGGCATGGCGCGGGTCCTGGGCGCGCCCAACCTCGCCGGGCAAAAGCTCGACTACCTGCGCGAGGCCCTGCGCCAGTACCGCGACGGCCGCCGCGACATTCCCGTGATGCGCGCCGCCACCGGCCCGCTTTCCGACGCCGAACTCGACCAGCTCGCGCAGTGGTTCTCCGCACAGAATCCCGCCGCCCCGCACCCTCCAAGGGCCGTTCAATGAATTTCACCGGCACTCTCATCGGCGCCGTGCTCGGCATGTGGCTGACGCACAACCTGCTCGGCGCCCTCGTCGGCGGCGCCCTCGGCTTCATGTTCGACGCCAGCCGCCAGCAGCAACGGCGGCGTACGCCGACGCAGGGCGGGTATGTCGCCCCCTTGTTCGCCCTGATCGGCGCCGTGGCCAAGGCCGACGGCCGCGTTTCCGAAAGGGAAATCGCCATCGCCGAGCGCCTGATGGCGCGCATGGGCCTCGACCAGGAAGCCCGGCGCGTCGCCATCGAGGCGTTCAACGAAGGCAAGCAGCCCGAGTTCAACGCCACCGCCGTCATCGACGAACTGCGTCAATGGGTCGGCCACCGCCGAGACCACGCCTTCCCGGTGATCGACGTGGTGATCGAGACGGTGCTCGCCGAGGGCAACCCGTCGCCGGAGAAGATGGCCATCCTGCGCCAGCTCGCGTTCGCCCTTCGCGTCAGCGACATGGAACTGATGGCGCTCATGGCGATGAAGGGCTACGCCTGGAACGCCGGCGCCAGCGGCCGCTCGTACGGCGGCGGTGGCGGCTACACGCCGCCGCAGCGGAACACGCAGGGGCCGGACCCTTACGCCATCCTCGGCATCCAGCGCGATGCGGACGACCGGGCAATCAAGCGGGCGTATCGCAAGCTGATTTCCGAGCACCACCCCGATCGCCTGGGCGATCTTCCGGACGACATGCGCCGGCGCGCGGAAGCGCGGGCCAGCGAGATCAACGCGGCGTATGAGCGGATCAAGGCGGAGAGGGGTTTCAAGTAAGAGCATCGCCGACAGGGTCGGCTCCCACCAGAGTCCGGCACCCGTGAAACCATCTAGCCGCGGAAACCGGCCCTTGCTCTGGTGGGAGCCGACCCTGTCGGCGATGTCGCGGCAGCGACAAGGACAATTTCATCCACGCCCGCTTTAACGACTACCGTATACCCTGACCACCTTCCGTCACACCACGGTACCCATCATGGCCAAGCAGTCCCCCGTCATCGCCCCGTCCATCCTCTCGGCCGACTTCGCCCGCCTGGGCGAGGACACGCGCAAGGTCCTCGACGCCGGCGCGCAGTGGGTGCATTTCGACGTGATGGACAACCACTACGTGCCCAACCTCACCATCGGCCCGATGGTGCTCAAGGCACTGCGCGATTACGGCATCACCGAGCACATCGACGTGCACCTGATGGTCAAGCCGGTGGACCGCATCGTGCCCGACTTCGCCAAGGCCGGCGCGCGCAGCATCAGCTTCCACCCCGAGGCCAGCGAGCATGTGGACCGCACCATCCAGCTGATCCAGGGCGAAGGGTGCGAGGCCGGCCTGGTGTTCAACCCGGCCACGCCGCTGAACTGGCTCGACTACGTGATGGACAAGATCGACATGGTCCTGATCATGTCGGTGAACCCCGGCTTCGGCGGGCAGAAGTTCATCCCGGGCGCGCTGGACAAGATCCGCCACGTGCGCGAGCGCATCGACGCCAGCGGCCGCAAGATCCGCCTCGAGGTGGATGGCGGCGTCAACACCGACAACATCGGCCAGATCTCGGCCGCCGGCGCGGACACCTTCGTGGCGGGCTCGGCCATCTTCAATGCGCCGGACTACGCCGACGTGATCCGGCGCATGCACGCGGCCATTGGCGGCAAGTAGGCGGCAAAGAGAGTACGGTAGTACCGTTGGTACGCCCGGGGGGGCTTTCGGAGGATGCGCTCATGAAGACGTTGTCCGTACTTACCCTGTCGCTGGCGCTCGCCGCGCCCCTCGCCGCCATCGCCGGCGAACGCCCGCAACCGCTGCCAGACCAGCAAAGCGCCGTTTCCAGATCGCTGCTGCCGTGTCCCGGCGGCCTCGAGCGCTTCCTGCCCGGCGACTATTACTTCTGCTCCGCCGCCCGAAACTACTGGAGCGGCCACGATGGCCTGGCTCGGGAAAGCCTGAAAAACGCCGCTCGCTGGGCCAGCAAGCCCGCGCAGTACGCGCTCGGCGTCATGTACTTCAACGGCGACCATGCCGAGAAAAACCGTCCGCTAGGCCTCGCCTGGCTGGCGCTGGCGGCCGAACGGCACGATCCCTCGTACGAGCCCACCTTCATCTCCGCGTACAAGCAGGTCACGCCGGAAGAACTGGCCCAGGCTGATGCCTACTGGAAGGAGCTGAAGACGACCTACGCGGACGCCGTGGCGGCCCCCCGCGCCGAACACCGTTTCGATCGCGAATACCAGCAGATCGCCTGGGCCGCGAACTTCGGCGGCAGCGTGTTCATCGACGGGGTAACGGTGCCATATGGCAACTCGGGCTTCGCCAATGCCGCACCGTTGCAAAGCGGCTTCTCCCTTGGCCGCATGTTGCAGACCCAGAAGGCCGAGTACTTCTACGGCTACGACAGCCACGTGTTCGTCGGCGACGCGGAACTGGTGCCTATCGGCCAGGTCGCCTCGCACAAGTCACAGGCCGACTGACGAGACGCACGAAAAAGCTCCCCTGGCCATCGGGCCGGGGGAGTGAAGGAGGCTCCGGGGGAGGAGCGTCTCAGGGGGAACGGATCACACAGGCTGCCAGTTCGGATCGGGTTCCGCCGGCCCGGCGATCGGCGCGCTTCCGTGCGTGCCGATCGCGCCAAGGCCTTCCATGGCCGGTTCCACGAAGTCGTCGAAGAGATCCATGCGTGCGTCTCCCGTCAGTGCAGGCCGAACAGCAGGCCCAGGACCAGCGCGCCCAGGGCAAGGGCGACGCGCAGCGGCTCGAAGTCGCGGTCCAGTTCGGTGTTGTCGGCGTCGGGCTTGGTTTTCATGGGTTCTCCTCCGGCGCCGGGTGGCGCGCCGTCATGGCCATTTGAAGGGCATGCGCGGCGGGCGGAGCGTCCCGGGTGGGGCAATCCGCGGATCGTTTATGGCAAATCGAGGGCAAAGACTTCGTGCAGGGACGAAGCGCTCGCTCAACGGAGCAGCGGGTTCCCGCGCAGACGCGACACGGCCAGGTCGACGAAGGCCCGTACCTTGGCCGGCGCATGCCGCCCCTCCGGATGAAGCACGTGGATCGGCAACGGCGGCTCTTCGTAGTCGGCGAGCACGACCTGGAGCCGGTCATCAAGGAGGGCAGGACCCACCTGGTAATGAAGTACCCGGGTCAAGGCGAGCCCCGCCGTGGCGGTCGCGATCGCGGCATCGTTGGTGTTGCACTGGAGCCAGGGGTCGATCGTCACGTGGTGGTCGTTCGCGAAGCGCCAGTGAGGCGACGTCCATGCACCGGTCGAGACGGCGATACGGTGATCCTTGAGATCCGCGGGTGTCCGGGGAACGCCATGGCGTTCGAAATAACCCGGCGATCCACACACCACGCGCCGCACCGAGCCGACCTGGATGGCGGAGAACCCCGAATCCGGAAGGTGGCCGATGCGAATCGCCACATCGATGCCTTCCTCGACGATGTTCACCGGCCGGTCCACGAACAGAAGGCTGCCGGACACGGTGGGATAGGTATCGAGGTATTCATGCATGATCGGCAGCACGTACATCTGTCCGAACAGCAATGAGGCCGTGATGGAAAGCGTGCCGGAGGGCGTGGCGTACGAGCCCGCGGCGGCGGCTTCCGCCTCGTCGATGTCGGCGAGGATGCGGCGGCAATCGTCGAGGTAACGACTGCCCGGTTCGGTCAACTTCACCGAACGCGTGGTGCGTATGAAGAGACGCGCGCCGATGAGTGCTTCGAGCGAGGCGATGGCGCGGGTCACCGCCGGCGCGCTCATGCGCAGCTGGCGCGCGGATTCGGAAAAACTCTCCGTCTCCGCCACTTTCACGAAGATGCGCATGGCCTGCCAGCGATCCATCCGTTCCCCTCGCCCGTTCCGCGAGGATGATAGCACCCGTGCCGGAGGCATCAGAGCGCGAGCTGGATGCGGTTTTCCTCTTCGCCTTCGCTCGCCGCGGGCACTGCGCAGCAGATCAATACCTCGTCGTTCGCGATGCGTGCGGTCGGTTCCTTGAGGTAGGTGACGGCACCCTTGAGCAGCTTCGTCCGGCAGGTGCCGCAGGTGCCTTCGCGGCAGCTGAAGTCGGGCTCCAGTCCACGCGCTTCCGCGAGTTCCAGCAAGCTGCCGGACTCCGGCGTCCAACGTGCTTCCTTCAACGAATCCATGAAGGCGACATGCACGGGCTGGACAGATACGGGAAGACGGACGGGTTCCGTGGCGCCGGCATCCACGACACGCTTCAACGATGAGGGTCCGAACGCTTCCGCGTGGATTCGCGTGTCGCCAATGCCGTGCTTCCGCAAGCCATCGTAGAGCGACTGGGTGAAAGCGGGTGGCCCGCAGAGATAGAAATCATGGTCGTTGAATGGCAGCACGTGCGTCAGCAAGGCCATGTCGATGCGGCCGGCCACGTCGTAGTCGAGCCCTTCTTCCGCGTTGGTGGTATCGCTCAATACGCGCGTCCACGTCACCGCGCCTTGCGCGGCTTCGACGAGCGAAGCGATCTCCTCGTCGAACGGTCGATCCGCCAGCGAATGCGCTGCCTGGACGAGGAAGACCGGGCGCATCCGCTGCTTGCGCAACCCTTCGTAGACGATGTGACGCAGCATCGCGAGCAACGGCGTGATGCCGATGCCGCCGGCCAGTAGCACCGCCGGCCTCGTCTCGTAGGGATCGATGGTGAAGCCACCATCGGGCGCGCGCGCCTCGATGATGTCGCCGACCTTCACGGTGTCGTGCAGGTGGTTCGATACTGCACCTTCACGTTTGACGCTGATGCGGTACACGCCATCCGACGGCGCGACGGACAGCGTATAGGTGCGGATGACGGGCTTGTCCGCGCCACGCACGGTGACGCGTACCGGCAGGTGCTGTCCGGCGACGTGTGAAAGAAGGCCCGCTCCGTCATCCGGTTGCAAGTGGAAGGAGCGGATCGACGGGCTTTCCTCGACGATCCGCGTCACCTTGTAAGGACGCCAGCGCGTGGCGAGCGCGGCTGCCTGCAAACGCGCGTTCGCCTGTTCCCAATCGCCGGTCATGAGGGAGCTCGGCGACCAGCCCTGCTTGCGGAACGTCCAGCGCAGCGGCAGGGCGCCGGCTCGCCGCACGATACGGCGCGGCCGGAACGTCCACAGCCGTTCCGCACCCTGGAACGCGGCGATCTCCTGCGAGTCGAGGACTACCTCGGCGTCGCCGGCCATCTGCAACACGTCGCCGTTTTCGTCGTCGACGAAGACGAGCCCGGCCTTGCCGTTGAGCACGATGTTGCCGAGCGTCGAGAAGAAGAGGTTGCCGTTGAAGTCGGGCACGGTGAGCGTGCCGTCCGCGCCGACGCGCACGAATCCCGCCTTGCCGCCGCGATGCGACACGTCGACCTGGCGTCGATCCTCACGGTCCGCATAGGTCGCGACGAAGAAGGTATCCGCCATTTCGACCATGGCGCGCGCTGCGGCATCCAACTGCGTCGACTCTTCCACGACGCCGGTGTATGGCAGGCCAGGATCACGCACGTAACGGAGGTCGCGGAGCTGGATGTAGCGAGGGCAGTTTCCGAAGCTCTGGTCGACATCGACGCGGAATCCTGCCCCTGTCGTGGGCGCCGCGACGAAGCCGTTCATGCGATTGCGGCGCCGCGTATGCATCTCGATACCGAGCAGGCCGATGGCCTCGCCCTCGCGCACGCCTTCCGCCGCGGGATCGCTCGTGTCCGGACGGAGGGCGATGTCCAGCGTGGTGGGATTCGGCGACGACATGAAGCCCGGCGTGCCGGCGAGGAGCGTGGCCCATGGATCGCCGTTCGCATCCACGCTGCCCAGGACCACGAAGGGAAGCTGGGCGTAGAACTCGCGGTGCTGGTCGGGCATGAAGTCGCGCACCACGCGCTTGCCGACGATCGCCATGCGCTCGGCCACACCCGCCTTCTCCTGGAGGAAGGTCTCACCCTCGTGCCAGGTCGGCAGCTTTTTCAGTGACACGGTCATGGCGATGTCCTGTGGAGCGAGATAGCAGGCGTCAGGCGGCGAGGCCGACCGGGGTGCGGGCGAAGGGGACGAAGCCGGGCAGGCCCTCGATCCGGCGCAGGAAGGCGTTGACGGCCGGGTAGTCGGAGAGGTCGACGTTGCCTTCCGGCGCCCGCGCGACGTAGCTGTAGATGGCGACGTCGGCGATCGTCGGATGCTCGCTCGCCAGCCAGTCCTGCGCCGACAGACGGCTTTCCAGCCGCTTCAGGAGGACATGGGCGCGGGCGATGACTTCATTGGCGTCGTACTTCGCCCCGAATACCGTGATGAGGCGGGCGGCGGCGGGCCCGTAGGCTACGTCGCCAGCCGCCACGGACAGCCAGCGCTGCACGGCGGCGGTTCCCGCCGGATCGTCCGGCAGCCAATCAGTGCGGCCGGCTTTCTTGGCCAGGTACACCAGGATCGCGTTGGAGTCGGCGACGACGACACCTTCGTCATCCAGGAGGGGCACCTGGCCGAAGGGATTGAGCTTCAGGTATTCCGGGGCCTTGTGCGCACCGGCCATGAGGTCGACTTCGACCAGTTCATGGGGCAGGCCAAGCAGGGAGACGAACAGCCGGGCGCGGTGAGAGTGGCCTGACAGCGGATGGTGATAGAGCTTCATGTCGATGTCCTGGGAGTGTCCGGCCGGGCCCATTCCCGTACCGCGCCTCCACATTGCGGCATCTTCCTTCTGGTGAGAATCACCCGGTTCGACACTTCATCATTTCAGTACGTGAAATAATGGCGGCCACGTGTCGCCGGGCTGGCATTGCGGCTCGCCACCGGCGCGAGAAGGGGCAAAACGCGGGCAATCGCGCCCACACCCTTGCGGAGCGGGCGCCCCCATAGCACCCTGCGCACGCCGATCCACACTCCAACGGAATGCCCATGGCCCGCAGCATCGCCATCGTCGAAGACGAACCGCTCATCCGCGCCAACTACGTGGAGGCGCTGAACCGCTTCGGCTACGAAACGCGTGGCTACGGCTCGCGCGCGGACGCCTCGCTGGCTTTCGCCATGCGCCTGCCGGAACTGGTCATCATCGACATCGGCCTGGGCGACGAGCCCGAAGGCGGTTTCGACCTCTGCCGCGAACTGCGCGCGAAATCGGCCACGCTGCCGATCATCTTTCTGACCGCGCGCGATTCGGATTTCGACGTGATCTCGGGGCTGCGCCTGGGGGCGGACGACTACCTGTCCAAGGACACCAGCCTGCACCAGCTGGCCGCGCGCATCGCGGCGCTGTTCCGCCGCATCGAATCGCTGAAGGCGCCCGCCGCGAGCGAGACGGTGATCGAGCATGGGCCGTTGAAGCTGGAATCGGAGCGCATGCGCGTGCTGTGGAACGGCATCGAGATTCCGCTCACGGTCACGGAGTTCTGGATGGTGCATACGCTGGTGCGCTTTCCCGGTCACGTGAAGAACCGCGACCAGTTGATGCGCGAGGCGGAGCTGGTGGTGGACGACGCGACGATCACCTCGCATATCAAGCGCATCCGCAAGAAATTCGTGGCGCTGGCGCCGGATTTCGATGCGATCGAGACGGTGCATGGCGTGGGGTATCGCTGGACGCCGTGATACACCGTATCGCCGACAGGGTCGGCTCCCACCAAGCCGTCCCAGCCGGTTCGCTGAGTGAGAGTGGCCTGCGGGAGAGTAGCCTGTGGGAGAGTAGCCTGTGTGGGAGCCGGCTATGCCGGCGATCCCGCGGCAGCGGGCAAGGTCGCCGCAAGCACCCTATCGCCGCTGAAGCGGCTCCCACACACCGCGCCGCTGAAGCAGGTTCCACACACATCGCCGAATCAGCTCACTCCCCAGCCACCCGGTGGGAGCCGACTCTGTCGGCGATGCTCTCCCCATGACCCTCCGCCAGAAACTCCTCCTCGTCGCCCTCTGCACCCTGGCCTTGCCCATCGCCGGGTGGCTCTACGTGCGCCAGATGGAAACGCTCCTGCGCGAAGGTCAGGCGCAGGCCCTGGTCGCCTCCGCCCGCGCCATGGCACGCAGTCTCGTCGTGGTCGACGCCCCGCTGCCGCCGGCCGGCGCCGCCTGGTACCTCCAGCACACCCCGGTGCCGATCACCGTCGACGGCTACGCGGACGACTGGGCATCGCTCAGCCCCTGGGCACAAAACTTCGGCAAGAACGCGCGCGTGATGCTCGCCGAGGACGACCACTGGCTGTACTTCTACGTCGACGTGCGCGCCACGCACCGCCGCCGCGCCGACGCCGGCGATCGCCTCGTCCTCAGCGCCGACCACCTCATCGTGTCGATCGCCAGCGGCGAAGACGTGCAGCGCTACCTCATGGCCAGCGCCGCGCCCGGGCCCACCACCGCCATCGCGCTCGACGCGGAAGCCGGCGTGCTGCCCGACCGCATCAACGCGCAATGGCAGGAAGACGGTAGCGGGTTCCGCGTGGAATTCCGCCTGCCACGTGGCTTGCGCCTCGACCGTTTCGGCCTGGGCGTGCACGTCGTCGCCGACGGCGACAACGAACCCCTCACCGCTGAAAGCCGCCCGTTGCTGGACTTCTCTCCGTCGCTCTCGCAGGAAGTGTCGAGGCTGGCGCCCGACGGCGTGCGCGTGCGTGTGCTCTCCGCCGACGCCTGGCTGGTGGCGCAAAGCGGCAAGCTCGAATTGCCCGATCTTCCCGCGTCGGAACGGCCGGGCTGGTTCGCCTCGCTGGTGTACCGCTCGTTGCTGGCGACGCGCCTCGACGACGAAAGCGCCTGGGCCGAAGACGCCCCGCGTATCGACCTGCCCGAAGTGCGCGAAGCGCTGCGAGGCAAGCCGGCCACGGCATGGCGCGCGGGCGAGGCGCGCGGCAGCGTGGTGCTCGCCGCCGCGATGCCGATCCAGATGCGTGGCGCGCTGCACGGCGTGGTGCTGCTCGAACAACCCAGCCGCGCGGTGCCGCTGCTCGCCAACCGCGCCTTGTTCGGGCTGTTGCTCACCAGCTTCGCCGTGCTGCTCATCGCCGGCGGCGTGCTGTTGCTGTTCGCCACGCGGCTCACCTTCCGCCTGCGCCGCCTGCGCAACGCGGCGGAACGCGCGCAGGACAATGACGGTCGCCTCGACGGCCCCTTCCCGTTGACCGACGCCGCCGACGAACTGGGCGATCTCGCGCGCAGCTTCGAGCGCCTGTTCGAGGTGGTCGGCGGATACACCGATTACCTGCGCACGCTGGCCTCGAAGCTCTCGCACGAGCTCAACACGCCGCTGGCGATCGTGAAGTCGTCGCTCGACAACCTCGATCACGCCGGCCTGCCTGCCGAAGCGGAGCCTTACCTGGCCCGGGCGCGCGATGGCGTGGCGCGGCTGGGTGCGCTGGTCCGAGCGATGAGCGAAGCCAGCCGCATGGAGCGCGCCATCGCCTCGGCGGAAGCCGAAGACGTGGACCTGGCCGACATCGTGCGCGGGTGTGCCGAGGGCTACCGTGGCCTGGCCGGCGACCGGCGGCTGGAGGCCGAGCTGCCGTCCGCACCTGTCTTCATGCACGTGTCGCCGGAGCTGATCGCGCAGGCGCTGGACAAGCTCTTCGACAACGCGCTGTCGTTCACGCCCCCCGGTGGCTGGCTGCGCATCGCGTTGCGTCCCACGGCGGAAGGCGCCGACATCGAACTGTCGAACCAGGGCCCGCCGCTGCCCGCGGCGATGCAGGGGCGCCTGTTCGATTCGCTGGTCAGCCTGCGCGACAGGGCCACGCCCGGCGACGCGCCGCACCTGGGCCTGGGCCTGTACGTGGTGCGCCTCGTCGCCGAACGCCACCAGGGCAGCGCCAGCGCCCGCAATCTCGACGACGGCGTCGCCTTCACCCTCCACCTCAAAGGCCTCCCCCGCCAACGCCTCGCCTGACGGTGGAGCCGCTCCGGTGGAAGGGTGGAGCCGCCCTTGTGGGAGCCGACTTTGTCGGCGATCCCGCGGCAGCGGGCCAGGTTACCGCAAGCACCCATCGCCGCTGAAGCGGCTCCCACAAAGCGGCTTTCACCAAAGCGGCTTCCACCGGAGCGGCTTCGACTAAGTCGGCTTCCACCGGAGCGGCTACAATCGGCGATCACCCTAATGCGCCCCATCGCCCGATGATCTCCCGCGAACAGTTCGACGCCTACGCCGCCCAGGGCCATACCCGGATTCCGCTCGTGCGCGAGGTCTTCTCCGACCTCGACACGCCGCTGTCGGTGTACCTCAAGCTCGCCGATGGCCCGTACACCTTCCTGTTCGAATCCGTGGAAGGCGGCGCCACCTGGGGACGTCATTCCATCATCGGCCTGCCGGCGCGCCGCGTGTATCGTCTGCGCGGGCACGAACTGGAAGTCGAGGACAACGGCGAAGTGGTCGAGCGTCGCCACCTCGACGACCCACTCGCCGAGATCGAGATACTTCGCAAGCAATACGACGTGCCCAAGCTGCCCGGCCTGCCGGACTTCACCGGCGGTCTGGTGGGGTACTTCGGTTTCGAGACCATCGGCTACATCGAGAAGCGCTTGGCCCAGTGGGATAAGAAGGACGAGCTGGGCACGCCCGACGTGTTGCTGATGCTCGCGGACGAAGTGGCCGTCTTCGACAACCTCAAGGGTCGCCTGTACCTCATCGTTCACGCCGATCCGGCGAAGCCGCAGGCTTATGCCGAAGCCTCGCGCCGCCTCGACGCGCTGGCCTTCCGCCTGCGCCAGAGCGGCGTGTCGTATCCGCAGATGCTGCAGCCGGAAGCGCTCGACGAATCCGATTTCAAATCCTCGTTCACGCGCGAGGAATACGAAGAAACGGTGCGCAAGGCGCAGGAATACATCCGCGCCGGCGACATCTTCCAGGTGGTGCCTTCGCAGCGCCTGAGTATCGGTTTCAATGCGCGCCCCGTGGACGTCTATCGCGCGTTGCGCGCGATGAACCCGTCGCCGTACATGTACTTCATCGACATCGGCTCGACGCAGATCGTCGGCTCGTCGCCGGAGATCCTCGTGCGCCTGAAGGATGGCCGCGTGGTGTTGCGTCCGATCGCCGGCACGCGCCGTCGTGGCAAGGACGAAGCGGAAGACATCGCGCTCGAGACCGAGCTGCTCGCCGATGCGAAGGAACGCGCCGAACACCTCATGCTGATCGACCTCGGCCGCAACGACGTGGGCCGCGTGAGCAAGACCGGCACGGTGGAGCTCACCGATTCCTTCGTGGTCGAACGCTACTCGCACGTGATGCACATCGTCTCCCAGGTGGAAGGCGACATCCGCGACGACCTCTCGTACATGGATGTCCTGAAAGCGGCGTTCCCGGCGGGCACGGTCAGCGGCGCGCCGAAGATCCGCGCGTTGGAGATCATCCAGGAACTCGAGCCGTTCAAGCGCAACATCTACGCTGGCGCCATCGGCTACCTCGGCTGGTGGGGCGACGCGGATACCGCGATCGCGATCCGCACCGCGGTGATCCAGGACGGCCGCCTGCACGTGCAGGCCGGCGGCGGCGTCGTCTACGACTCCGATCCGGCCGCCGAGTGGGAAGAAACCATGAACAAGGGCCGCGCGCTTTTCCGGGCCGTCGCCCAGGCAGCCAAGGGCCTCTGACGTAATGCGCCAGCGCGAAGCTAACTCATTCATGCAGTAGGCAGCCCCGATCACGAGGAAGCTAGTCTCATCATGAGCTAGCCCCCGGTCATGTGGGAGCCGCTTCAGCGGCGACGCCTCCCCTCCAAGGTCCCTGATCCATGAACACCCGAACGATCCTCGCCGCCACCTCCCTCGCCGTCATGGCGGCCACCGCGCAGGCGCGCGAGCCGTGGACGGACGATGTCACCTCGCGTACGCAGGCGCTGGCGCTGTTGCAGTCGCTCAACGCCGACCTGCTCAGCCATCCCAGCGCCACGCTGACGCTGGAGCGATGGTGTGGCGCGCATGCGTTGGCACCGGAGGTGAAGATCGTCGCGCGGCGTGTGAAGGGGCAGGACAAACCGTTGCCCGACGACGAGCGGGCGGCATTGGGCATCGGTCCGGACGAGCCGGTGCGCTATCGCCGCGTGCAGCTGGCTTGCGGCGAGCACGTGCTGTCCGAGGCTGACAACTGGTACGTGCCCGCGCGGCTCACTCCTGAAATGAACCAGATCCTCGATAGCACCGACCAGCCGTTCGGGAAGGTGGTGCAGGCGCTGCACTTCCGCCGGCAGACGATCAGCGCCGACTTGTTGTGGTCGCCGTTGCCCGCGGGTTGGGAGATGGATGCGCCGCTGCCGACGCCGCATAAGGGCGCGCTGGCCATTCCGCATGAGGTGTTGAGGCACCGGGCGGTGCTGTATACGGAGGCGAACCAGCCTTTCAGCCTCGTGGTGGAGACTTATACGTCCGAAGTCCTCGCCTTCGGGCGGCGCTGATCGCCGACAAGTCGGCTCCCACATCGGGGTTACGGGTCATCCGCAGGGTCCGCTCCTGGCAGGGCCGCGAATCGCCAACAGGGTTGGCTCCCACCAGGGTGAGGGATTCCCGCAGGGTGAGGGATTCCCGGAGGGTGAGGGAGCTTGGTGGTAGCCAACCCTGTCGGCGATAGTTGGCTTGTGTGGGAGCCGACCTTGTCGGCGATCCGCGCGTCAGCGCGGCAACCCCGCCGACCCCCACCAACCGCGTATCCCTTCCGGCTGACTAGGCACCGGGCGCCTGGCGCCGGAAGCTGAGATCCCATGACGGAGAACGCGCCATGTCCTCGGTGCCGGCACCCGCTCGAAAAATTCCCGTGGCCGGCATTCCCGGCGCGAAGCCCTTCGCCTCGCTGCTGAGCATCAGCAACGCGCCACGCCTCGGCCCGCAGCCGAACTCGCTGGACAACGCGGTGAGTTGCGCCACGCATTGGGTCCGCATGTCCGACGGACGTCGCGCGGATGCCATGTGGCTGGAAGCCGGCGCCATGATGCAGAAGCTCGTCTCGCGTCCCGAATGGGTGCGCTATCTGCGCAAGATCCGCGTGGATCGCGGACTCCTCGTCGGCCGCGAATGGTTCGAGGTGACGCGGGTGCGCGATCCGGTGGGGCTACCGGCCGGCGATTACCTCAACGTGATCTTCGTGGCCCACTACACCCGCGCGGTGCTGTTCGAGACGGTATCCCTGGCGCCCGGTGGCACGGGATGGCTGCCGGTCGGTTATGTCATCCGCCCGGTGCAACGGGAGATCCCGTTCGTGCAATAGAAGGCAGGGGGGGCAGGGTGGGAAGCGGCCTCGGCCGCGATGCTTTTGGTTGGGGCAGAGCATCGCGCGCTAGCGCGCTTCCCACCCCCACCCCATCCCCAACTCAACCCCACTCCCAATCGGGAATCAGGAATAGCGTTCGGAGAGGAAACGGAAGAACGCGCGCAGGCCTTGCGCTTCGCCGCCACGCGGATGCGCGGGGCGATCGCCGTCGTTCCACGAATACGTGTCCAGGTGCATCCAGTTCTGGCTGTCCGGCAGGAAGCGCTCGAGGTAGAGCGCGGCCGTGATCGCGCCCGCGTGGCGCGACGGTCCCGCGTTGGCGAAGTCGGCCACGTACGATTCGAGCATGCGCCGGTACGGACGCCACAACGGCAAACGCCACAGCGGGTCCTGCGTGAATTCGGCGGCGCCGATCACGTGGTCGGCGAGCTGGTCGCGGTTGGTGAACAGCGCCGGCACTTCAGGACCCAGCGCCACGCGGGCGGCACCGGTAAGCGTCGCGAAATCGACGATCAGGTCGGGCGCCTGCTCGGCGGCGTAGGCGATGGCGTCGCACAACACCAGGCGGCCTTCGGCGTCGGTGTTGTCCACTTCCACCGTGTGGCCCGCGCGCGTGCGGATGACCTCACCCGGACGCATGGCGTTGCCGGCGATGGCATTCTCCACGGCGGGCACCAGCAGCGTGAGCCGCACGGGCAGCTTCGCTTTCATGACCAGGCCGGCCAGCGCGATCGCATGCGCGGCGCCGCCCATGTCCTTCTTCATCCAGCGCATGCCGTCGGACGGCTTGATGTCGAGGCCGCCGGTGTCGAAGCACACGCCCTTGCCGATCAGCACGAGCTTCGGGTTGGAATTCTTGCCCCAGGTAAGCTCGATGAGGCGCGGCGGACGATGGCTTGCGCGGCCCACCGCATGGATCGTGGGAAAGTTGGCGGCGAGCAACTCATCGCCCACCCATTCGCGCACCTTCGCCTTGTGCTCCGTGGCGTGTGCGTGGATGGCCTTGGCGAGGTCTTCGGGGCCCATGTCCTCGGTCGGCGTATTCACCAGGTCGCGCACCTGCCAGGTGGCGTCGATCACCGGTTGCAGCGTACGCAGCGTGGCGGCATCGACCACCAGCTGCGCGGGCGGACGGTCGCTGGCGCGGTAACGGTCGAAGCGATAGGCGCCCAGCGCCCAGCCGAGGGCGACGAGGTCGCGATCGTCGATCACGCCTTCCGGGGCGAGTTCATACATGCCTTGCGGCAGGCGATAGGGCAGGGCGCCGAGGGCGGCCAGCGGATTGCCACGATCCACGCCGACCAGCACGCGCGTGATGCCGCCGCGAGCGTCCGGTAGCACGGTGAGTGCGCCGGGCATCGGACGGAACGCGGTCGTCGCCAGCCATTGGCGTTGCGCATCGTCCAGGCGCGCTTCGGTGGCGAGCATGCCGGCGACATCGACCATCTCGATGGGGACGAGGGTACGTTTTCCGGACTTGCGTTCGATCAGCGGCGACATCAGGACTCCCGTGCCTCTGTTGCTATCGGTGGACGCCCATTCTAGCTGTCCGTCGACGCCGACGCTTCAATCCAGTCCGCAAGCGAGGTCATGTCGGGGAATTCGAGATCCGGCGCGGGCCCGTGCGACCAGCGCTCGCCCGTGCGATTGAGCCATACCGTGCGTAGGCCCGCCTCGCGCGCACCCACGACATCGAGCAGCGGATCGTCACCTACGTGAAGAATCTCGGCCGGCGCCACGCCGAGGGCTTCGGCGGCCGCCAGGAAGATCTGCGGATGCGGCTTGGCCACGCCCACGCCGCTGGCGTTGAGGCGGGTATGGAAGAAGTGGTGCAGGCCGATCACTTCGAGATCGGCGTTGCCGTTGGAGATGCTCACCAGCGGCACGTGCCCGGCGATGCGTTCGAGCGCGGGCAGGGTGTCGGGGTACAACTCCACGTTGTTGCGGGCGGCGAAGTAGATGCGCCACAGCTCGTCGACAGGCGCGTCGTCGATGCCGCAGGCGGCGAAGGCATGGCGGATGGTCAGCCGGCGCTGTTCGCTGAAATCGTGGGAGAGATGGGTGTGTTCCCGCGCGATCTTCTCGCGGAGCTCACGCATGGCCTCGATCGGCCATGCGTTTGCGACATCGGGATGGTGCTGCCGTAGCCAGCGGTCGACGCAGTGCTCGGCCTCGATCAGGGCCGGAAGCACCGGCCACAGGGTGTCGTCGAGGTCGAGCGATACGGCGCGGACGGGCACTGCTTAGCGGGCGCCCACTTTGAGCACCTGGCCGAGGCGGACGTTGTTGTCCTTCAGGCCGTTCATGGCGCGCAGCTTGTTCACGTCGACCGCGTTCTTCTTGGCGATGGAGTAGAGCGTGTCGCCCGGCGCCACCTTGTAGGTGCGCGACGCGACGGCAGGCTTCTTCTCTTCCGCGGCCTTGGTCACCGGCTTCGCGGCCTTCGCGGCGGGCTTCGCCTCGGCGACCTTCGGCGTGGTGACGGCCGTGGACTTCTCCGAGGCATCCGCCGGCGCGGCGACGACGGGCTTCGCCACCGGCTTGCCCTTCACGGTGACCGCGTCGGCCAGCACCTTTGCGAACTTGCCGCCGACCTTGGCGTTGTCCGAAGCGGTGAAGGCATCCGAGCGCACGCCCGCGAAGCCCATGTGCGCCGTGGTGCTGACGCTGGCGACCACCTTGGCGAACTGCGACGGCTCGGCCGTGGTGGCGACCGATGCCTTGGTCTCCTTCGCGGCCTTGGCGCCCTTGCCGGCCACCTGGGCCTTGGCGAGTGCGGTTTCCTTCGCGGCGACAGCGGCAGGCGCGGCGGCGGCGACGGCGGTCGGCGTGGTCATCGCCTGACCCACGTTGGCGCGCGTGCCGACGGTGGAAGCGATGGCGGCACGGCGGGCGGCGTCCTTCGAGGCGAGGGCCATGCCGTCGGCGTACGGGATGAGGCTATGCGAGCGCAGCAGCGAGCTGCCCTGGCTGGAGGTGAGGAAGGCGATGAACTCCTTCACCTCGGCGGCCTTCGGGCCGGACTCGTTGCTGACCAGGTAAAGCTCGGTGTACAGCGGATAGGTGCCGCTGCCGACCGTCGACATCGAGGGCGCGACGCCGTCGATGGAGAGGATCTTCACCTTCTTGTTCGACGATGCGCCGGCGAGCGTGGTGGCGCCCAGGCCCTGCTTGTCGAGGGTGACGCCCTCTTCGAGCTTGGCCACGTTCACGTAGAGGCGCGGCGCGGCCACCGGCTGGTTGCCGCGGCCGAAGAGCAGCTTGCGCAGGCTGTATTCCACGCCGTCGCCCGGGCTGGCCACCGCGTAGAGGTTGATCGGGGCGTCGTTGCCGCCGAGGTCCTTCCAGTTGGTGATGTGCCCCATGTAGATCTCATGGAGCTGCTTGAGCGTGATGTTGCTGACCGGGTTGGACGGGTAGGTGACCATCACCAGCGCATCCCATGCGACCGGGGTGAAGGTGAGCGACTGCTCGGCGGCGCCGACACCCGGGCGGGCGGAACCGGCGAGGTCGGCGGAACCCTTGACCACCGCATCGATGCCGGAGGCGGTGTTGAAGGGCTGCAGCTCGATCTTGCCCTTGCCGGCCTTTTCCCACGCCTTGGCGACGTCGGTGACCACGCCTCGGGCCGTGGTGATGTCTCCGCGCCAGACCAGTTGCGGTCCCGCGGCAAGAACGGTGGCGGAGGCGCTAAGGCCGATCAGCGTGGCGGTGAACAGTCGCGCGAAACGAAGAGACATGGACGGCAAGAACCTCGGGATGGGACGGGGTAGGCAAACAAGGCCGCAATTGTGGGCCATCGGGGGCCCGCGCGCACCATTGACGTCGTTCAGCATCCTGCCGCTGGTAAACGGAACGTAGGCTGTAGGGCCAATCGCCGCTTAAGCGACTTCCCACCCATCGCCGACAGGGTCGGCTCCCACCAAGTCGGCGCAACCTGGTGGGAAGTTGCTTAAGCAGCGATTTGGAGCGTGTGCCTTTGTGGGAGCCGCTTCAGCGGCGATGCCCTCACAGCACCACGTAATACACCGCATCATCCCGCACGACAGTCAGCAACAACTGCCGGCCACCCAGCGACCCCGTGGTCGGCAGGCTCTTCACCCCCGCCACCCGCCGCTGCGCGATCCCGATCACGATATCCCCATCCTGGAGCCCTGCCGAAGCCGCCGCCGACCCGCGTCGCACGCCGCTCAACGCCACACCATACAAGCCCTGCGCCTTCTGCTCCGGCGTGAGATCGCTCAACGTGACGCCCGCCAGTCGCGCATCCACCTTCGCGCCGTCCAGCGTCGCGAGCTTCACCGCCGCGATGGTCGCCTGCACATCCTGCGTGGCGCCGTCTCGCTTCACCGTGAGCTTCACCTTCGCGCCCAAGGGCAGCAGGCCCTCCGCGTTGCGCACATCCTGCGCCGCGCGCACCGGCTTGCCGTCGACCGCGGTCAGCACGTCGCCGACCTGCACGCCCGCGCCCTCGGCCGGCGAGCCGTCGTTGATCCGCGTGACCACCGCGCCGTTGGTGTCCTTCAGGTTCAGTGCCTGGGCGATGCGCGGGGTGATGTCCTGCACTTCCAGACCGAGGTTGCCGCGGCGCACCTTGCCGTAGGCCAGCAACTGCTTCATCACGCCGGTGGCGAGATCGGTGGGGATGGCGAAGCCGATGCCCACATTGCCGCCCGAGGGCGTGAAGATCATCGAATTGATGCCGACCAGTTCGCCGCGCAGGTTCACCAGCGCGCCGCCGGAGTTACCGGGATTGATCGAAGCGTCGGTCTGGATGAAGTTCTGGAAGCCCTTGCCCAGGCCGGAGCGGCCCAGCGCCGAGACCATGCCCGAGGTGGCCGTCTGCCCGAGCCCGAACGGGTCGCCCACGGCCACCACGAAATCGCCCACGCGCAGCTGCGAGGAATCGGCGATGGGCAGGGCCTGCAAGCGGTCGGCGGGAATCTGCAGCACCGCGACGTCGGTATCCGGATCGCTGCCGAGCAGCTTCGCCTTGAAGTCGCGGCCATCTTGCAGGGTCACCGTGATGTCGTCCGCGCCGCCCACGACGTGGTTATTGGTCAGCACGTAGCCCTTGGCTGCGTCGATGACCACGCCCGAGCCCAGGCTCTGCTCCACGCGCTCGCGCTGGAACCCCTGGTTGCCGAACAACTGGCGAAACAGCGGATCGTCGAAATAGGGATCGCGTGCGCGCACGTGTGTCTTCGTCGAGATGTTCACCACCGCGGGCGTGACCTTGGCCAGCATCGGCGCCAACGAAGGGATCGGCTGGCCATCGACGGATGGCGGCAGGGACGCGAACGCGGGCGAGGCCAGGCTCAAGGCCAGGGCGGCGCCGAGGGTGAACAGGGTGGATCGCCGGTAACTGCTGGCAGGCATTGAAAAGCTCCTTGTCGGGTGTGCTCCGGGCACGTTCTCGGGGGCATTCGACCACAACCCGGGCCCCGGGTTTCAATCCTTGAGAATGCCTTCGCCGACACTTTACATCGCCCCCCTCCGGGTTTAAGGTTCACTCCGGCCGCAACCACAACATCTTGTGTTCCGAAGTTCGCTATCTACCAAGTGCTGGTGCTGCGGATCATCAGGTACAAGCGTCAAACCAGCGTCGGCAAAGGCTTTTCGGAGCCGGCGAGGGTAGCAAGGATGGTCGGTGAGACCTCCGGGGGGGAGGGGCACCGACAGGTTGCGCCATCGCATACCTATAAGAAGGCCTACAAGGGCCAAGACTCGAGGACGACATACATGAGCACTGCACGTGCGCAAGCCATGGGGCTTGAGACCGCGGCGATTCCGCTTCAGCCCGCCTCGTACGACATCTGGGACAAGAAGTACCGCCTGAAGGCCAAGTCGGGCGATCCCGTCGACGGCTCGGTGGACGAGACCTACAAGCGCGTCGCGCGCGCCCTGTCGGACGTGGAAGCCACCGACGAACTGCGTCACCACTGGTACGAGCGATTCCTCTGGGCCCTGCGCCGCGGTGCGATCCCCGCTGGCCGCATCACGTCCAACGCCGGTGCGCTGGAGCACAAGCCCGCCACCTCGACGATCAACTGCACCGTGTCGGGCACCATCCTCGATTCGATGGACGACATCCTGGAGAAGGTGCACGAGGCGGGCCTCACGCTGAAGGCCGGCTGCGGCATCGGCTATGAATTCTCGACGCTGCGTCCGCGCGGCGCCTACGTGTCTGGCGCCGGTGCCCACACCTCGGGCCCGCTGTCGTTCATGGATATCTACGACAAGATGTGCTTCACCGTCTCGTCCGCCGGCGGCCGCCGCGGCGCGCAGATGGGCACCTTCGACATCGCCCACCCGGACGCCAAGGAGTTCATCCGCGCCAAGCGCGAGGATGGCCGCCTGCGCCAGTTCAACCTGTCGCTGCTGATCACCGACGGCTTCATGGACGCGGTGGAGAACGACCAGGACTGGCCCACGGTCTTCCCGGTGCACGTGAAGGAACAGCACGAGATCGACCTGACCGATCCGGCCAAGGTCATCTGGCGCGAGTGGCCCACCAAGGAAAACTACGTCACCCGTGACGACGGCCTGGTGGCCTGCAAGATCTACGGCCACATCCGCGCGCGGCACCTGTGGGACATGATCATGGTCTCGACGTACGACTACGCCGAGCCGGGTTTCATCCTCATCGACCGCGTCAACGAGATGAACAACAACTGGTGGTGCGAGCACATCCGCGCCACCAACCCCTGCGGCGAGCAGCCCCTGCCGCCGTACGGCTCGTGCCTGCTGGGCTCGGTGAACCTCACCACCTTCGTGCGCGACCCGTTCGGCCCGAAGGCCCGCTTCGACTGGGACGAGTACCGCGAAGTGGTGCGCGTGTTCACCCGCATGCTCGACAACGTGGTGGAGATCAACGGCCTGCCGTTGCCGCAGCAGCGCGAGGAGATCATGTCCAAGCGCCGCCACGGCATGGGCTTCCTCGGCCTGGGTTCCACCCTCACCATGCTGAAGATGCGCTACGGCGCGTCCGATGCCGTGGCCTTCACGGAAGAAGTCTCCCGTGAGATGGCCGTGGCCGGCTGGGAAGTGGCGCTGGAACTGGCCAAGGAAAAGGGCCCGGCGCCCGTCCTGGCCCGCGACTACGAAGTCACCGGCGACATGCTGCGCAAGCGCCCGGAGATGGTGAAGGACGGCTGGAAGGTCGGCCAGGCCATCAAGGGCAGCGTGCTGCACGCGAAGTACTCGCGCTATATGCAGCGCGTGGCCGAGGTGGCCCCGAACCTGGTCGAGGCCCTGGCCGAGACCGGCGCGCGCTTCACCCACCACTCGTCCATCGCGCCCACCGGCACGATCTCGCTGAGCCTGGCCAACAATGCCTCCAACGGCATCGAGCCCAGCTTCGCGCACCATTACTCGCGCAACGTGATCCGCGAGGGCAAGAAGTCGAAGGAGAAGGTCGAGGTCTTCAGCTACGAGTTGCTGGCCTACCGCGCCTTCATCAACGGCGACGCCCTGCCGTTCTCCGAGGACCCGAAGACCCGCCTGCCGGATTACTTCGTCTCGGCCGACGACATCAGCCCGAAGGAGCACGTGGACATCCAGGCGGCCTCGCAGAAGTGGATCGACTCCTCCATTTCCAAGACCGCCAATGTCCCCACGGACTACCCGTACGAAGACTTCAAGGACATCTATTTCTACGCGTACAAGCAGGGTCTGAAGGGCTGCACCACCTTCCGGTTCAACCCCGCCGCGTTCCAGGGTGTGCTGGTCAAGGAAACCGACCTCGAGAACACCCTCTATCGCTTCGAATTGGAAGACGGTAGCGTTGTCGAACTGAAAGGCAACGACGAGGTCGAGTACGACGGTGAAATGCACACCGCCGCGAACCTCTTCGATGCCTTGAAGGAAGGCTATTACGGCAAGTTCTGACCCCGCGGAGAGGGAATACGTATGTCGAGTGAAAACCAGATCGTCGAGGGTGAACTGCCCTCGATCGACACCATCGATACCGACAGCACGCCGGCAGCGGAGACGGAAGTCGCCGCTCCCGTGACGCCAGCTGCACCGGTCGTCGCCAAGAAAGTCGTCAAGCGCAAGCCAGTCGCCAAGAAGGTGATCGAGGCCCCGGCCCCGACCAGCGAGACCCCGTCCACCGACGCCACCAGCAAGCCCGCGGCCAAGGCCACGAAGGCCGTCCGCAAGGCACCGGCGAAGAAGGCCGTGGCTGAAGAGCCGGCCGCTTCGGCTCCGGCGAAGAAGGCTGCGAAGAAGGCCACCAAGAAAGCCGCCGCCAAGAAGGCTCCGGCCAAGAAGGCCGTCGGCAAGAAGGCAGCCGCGAAGAAGTCGGTGGCCAAGAAGTCGGCGGCGAAGAAGGCCACGGTGAAGAAGTCGGCTGCCAAGAAGGCTTCGGCCAAGAAGGCACCGGCGAAGAAGGTCGCAGCCAAGAAGGTTGCCAAGAAGGCACCGGCCAAGAAGGTTGCCGCAAAGAAGGCGACCAGGAAGGCCGTCAAGAAGGCTCCGGCCCGCAAGGTCGCCGCCAAGAAGGCAGGCCGCAAGGTCGCAGTAAAGAAGTCGGCTGGCCGCAAGGTCGCCGTCAAGAAGACGGCCCGCAAGGGCGCGGCGAAGAAGGCAGCCGGTCGCAAGACCGCCGGCCGCGTCGCCAAGAAGGCTACGTCGCCCCGCAAGGCCGCGACGAAGAGCGGCCGCCGTACGGCGGGCCGCGGTGCTACCAAGAAGACGGTCCGCAAGGCCGCCGGCAAGACGACCGCCCGCAAGGCTGTCGGTAAGAAAGCCGCCTCCAAGGCGGTAAAGAGGTCCACTGCCAGCAAGACCGGCCGGACGTCGGCGCGCAAGAGCGCCGGCCGTGGCCGTCGTAAGTAAGTAGTACCCATCCGGCCCGGCGTACGCGCCGGGCCGGATATCCAAGAGAGAAAAGTCATGGCGATCAAGATCGAAAAGAAGATCAAGGGCTACAACGTCGTTAAGCCCGAAGACAAGGCCGCTCCGGCCCCCGCCCCGTCGCCGGTGAAAGAAGCCGCGCCCGTGGCCGAAGTCATCCAGATGCACGAAAGCCTGGAGCGACCGGAGACCCTCGTCGGCAACACGTACAAGATCAAGTCGCCGCTCTTCGAGCATGCGCTGTACGTGACGATCAACGACATCGTCCTGAACGCCGGTACCCAGCACGAGCAGCGCCGTCCCTTCGAGCTCTTCATCAACTCGAAGAACATGGACCACTTCCAGTGGATCGTGGCGCTCACCCGAATCCTGTCCGCCGTCTTCCGCAAGGGTGGCGACGTGACCTTCATCGTCGAAGAGCTCAAGGCCGTCTTCGACCCGCGCGGCGGCTACTTCAAGGCCGGCGGCATCTACATGCCCAGCATCGTGGCCGAGATCGGCGGCGTGATCGAACAGCACATGAAGTCGATCGGCCTGATTCACGACCCCGAAATGAGCGACGCCACCCGCCAGCTCATCGCGGAAAAACGCGCCGCCTACGAAAACGCAAACGCCAAGCCCGCCACCAAGTCCGCCGCTGCCGCTGTGGGAGCCGGCTCCGCCGGCGAAAGCCAGTCCGCCTCGGCATCCACCGAAGCCTCCGGCTTCCCGCCTGGCGCCACGCTGTGCGTGAAGTGCAATACGCAGGCGCTGGTGCTGATGGATGGGTGCCAGACTTGTTTGAATTGTGGGTATTCGAAGTGCGGGTGAGGGTTGATCTGATGGCGTAGGATGATTCTTTCCTAGTCGTATAGGTGAAGAGGCTAAATCACCGACGTCGGTATCGCGGACCCCCAGTCTTTTGAAACTGCCCTCGCTTTTAGAGGCCAATTAAGGCCCGTCGAGTAGAGATCGGCATTTGATAGATCGGCTCACATCCGAGCAACGTCGTCACCTCATGCAGCAGGTGAAGGGCAAGAACACTCGTCCAGAAATGTTGGTCCGGTCCTTGCTGCACAGCCTAGGTTATCGATTTCGACTGCATCGCAAGGATCTGCCGGGAACTCCAGACATTGTATTTCCGAGTCGGCGGCTTGCGCTGTTCGTTCACGGCTGTTTCTGGCACGGTCACGGTTGTCGTATAGGTCAACTGCCGAAGTCTCGCCTTGAATATTGGGAACCCAAGATCGCGGCGAACCGCGAGAGAGACGAGCGAAAAGAGTCCGCTTTACTGCTGGCAGGATGGCGAGTGGAAGTCGTTTGGCAGTGCGAGTTGGGTGATCTCGAGAAGCTCACAAAACGCATGCAGCGATTGCTCGGCGGGAGCTAAAAACGATCGACAAAGCGATCGTTTTCCCTTAGACTTGGGGATAAAACTAGCCACCGAAACACGGGACCTTATCAATGACTCGCCCTATAGGAATCGATCTTTTCGCAGGGGCTGGAGGGCTCAGTCTAGGCTTCGAGCAAGCCGGCTTCGATATCGTTGCTGCCGTGGACATCGATCCAATTCATTCCGCTGCCCATAAGTTCAATTTTCCTAAGTGCGCCACTGTTTGCAAGAGCGTCATCGATGTAACAGGTGACGAACTCCGCAAGCGTTCGGGCATCGGCAAGCGAGATATTGACGTTGTGATCGGTGGAGCACCGTGCCAGGGCTTCTCGATGATAGGCAAGCGAGCACTCGATGATTCACGTAATCAACTTGTGCATCATTACGTTCGAGTTGTTCTAGAGCTTCAGCCGAAGTATTTTGTCTTTGAGAACGTCAAAGGCCTAACTGTAGGGAAGCACCGCCAATTCCTGCAAGAGATCATCGAAGCCTTTCAAAAAAAGGGTTACGATGTTGAAGCCAACTACAAAGTACTCAATGCTGCGGATTACGGTGTCCCTCAAGACAGGAGAAGGTTAATCCTCATGGGGGCGCGCAAAGGCTTGCGGCTGCCGAAGTACCCAGATCCGTTGGAACGCGCGACGGTACGCGACGCGATCAGTGATCTACCGGAGGCTGAGTCATTCCCTGACCTGTGGGAGAGGGATTGGACGAAGGCGAAGTACGGCAAGCCTACAGCTTATGCGGCATTCCTTCGTGGGAAAAAGGATGATCCTGCGGATTTCAGCTATCGGCGCCGGTTTGACGCTTCATTATTGACCTCGTCGCTTCTAACTGTGCATACCGAGTTGTCCAGAAGTCGATTCATCGCCACTCCTCCTGGGGACGTAGAGCCCGTGAGCCGTTTCAAGAAATTGGCTCTCGATGGCATATGCAACACCCTCCGTGCCGGTACCGCGAGTGATCGCGGCGCCTTTACGTCACCGCGACCCATTCATCCGACAGCGCCTCGAGTAATCACGGTGCGGGAGGCGGCGCGATTGCATTCCTACCCAGATTGGTTCCGTTTTCACGCTACTAAATGGCATGGATTTAGACAGATAGGTAACAGCGTTCCCCCCATGCTGGCTCGAGCTGTCGGAGCGCAAATCATGAAGGTATTGAAGAAGAAGCCAGAGAAGCCATCTGATACTTTAGACCTGGGTGATCAGAGTCTCCTCAGCATTTCGATGAGCGATGCAGCTGCAATGTTTGGTGTATCCAGTACCGTGATTGCGCGACGGCAACGTCCCCTCGCGGATGGTGATGGTACCGCAAGCTTGACAGCCCTATGAACAACAATACCAAGCCTCAGAACCGCTATTACCAGCTCATCGAGAAGATTTTCTTCGACCGATATGTCGAGGGTGCTTCCGAGATCCGCTTTGAACGCAATGCGCTAAAAGACGCGGCAAAGGAGATCGGCATTGTCTTGCCTGATAATCTCGGCGACGTCATCTATGCCTTGCGATTTCGGGTGCCGATGCCCGCAAAAGTGCTCGCTACTCAGCCGGAAGGCCGTGAATGGATTATCGAGTTAGTAGGACGATCAAAATACCGGTTTCGCCTAGCGACCAGCAACCGCATTCTGCCGAACCCAAACCTTGCCGTTATTCGGATTCCAGACAATACTCCCGAGATAATCGCGGTTTACGCGCTCGATGACGAGCAGGCCCTACTGGCTAAGGTACGCTACAACCGACTCATCGATATTTTTTTGGGCCTGACTACGTTCTCCCTGCAGAATCATTTGCGTACTAGTGTCAAAGACATGGGGCAGATAGAAATCGATGAGCTCTATGTTGGCCTCGACAAATATGGTTGCCACTTCGTGATCCCTGTACAGGCCAAGGGTGGCTCGGACCAGATTTCGTCTGTCCAGACCACTCAAGATATCGCTTGGTGCAGGCAAAGGTATCCAACGCTGCGGTGTAGGCCGATTTCGGCGCAGTTTATTAGTAGCGATCAGATTGCCTTGTTCGAACTGATGGTCGAAGGGGATCAGCTAAAAGTTGTAGAGGAAAGGCATTACAAGCTCGTACCGGCCGGCGAACTCGATCCTAGGGAAATCGTGGCTTACCGCAACTGATTGCCGATTTAGATCGCAGAGGGATGATCGAGTTTGCGCGGCGGGAATGTGAGATCGACGACGGGGCTTTCGATCAGTGTAGTTGACAGAATATTCGCAACCGCAAATCGAGCTGCCGCGGAGCGCAGGGCATCACGACCTGCACCGACAAGCTCGGCGGCCTAAAAACACATAGGGATTCCCTCGGGAGTCCGATATAGCGTTTATGAGACAGCGAGCTAGGCGACGCCTCCATCAGGGGCGTTAAGTGAAAACCTGGGCGTACATTGGGTAGTGAACATAGTATTTCTTATAGGCGTCAATTTGAGTCTGCTCTAGATCGAATCCTAGATCTTGAACGTCTGTTCTTGACAGATCTCTACGGGTGGGCTGAGTGGCTTGCAATGCAGATACCTCCCTGCTTGTGAGGTGAGGCAAGCGAATCGTTGCTTCAGGAAAACCTGGCCAAGCAGTGCCTCGAATTACGTCGGTCGCATTGACGAGGTTTGCGGAACTGGGAAGGATGCACCCTATGGTGACCATAGCAGCACCATCCTGATAGGGGATCTTGAACGCTGGCACAGCTCCGCCAGGTCGTGCTGATTCAATGGCTATAGAAACCATGTAGTCGGAAACGTAAGTCACTAACGTAGTGAGTAGCTGATCATCCTTGCAGCTATCCTTTGAAAGATCATCGGGGACGACATCGCCAAGCAATTCCTTCAGGCGTTGGGGACGACCTTGTGCATTCCCGTATTTCGATTCAATTCCGTTAATTGTGACTACAAGCGCGCTGTTGGGGGGCGCGTTTTCGATGAAAAAGCGAATGTCATTGACGACGGTTTCATCCAGTGCGTAGTCATAGTCCAGCCACGCAATGATCGGTGTGATGTCTAATGGGTTTACAGCCTTGACCAAGACGTCGCCAGACATTCCATTGATGACATCAATTGTGGAGTACGGCTTGTTGAAGACGGCTCGGCAATAGCCGATTGGGTCTCCCTCGATCGACGTCATCTCCTCGATGCCAAGAATTTTATGAGCCATCAGGAAGTCGGTAAACCACACGGACCCAAAGCCGAGATACTTCGAAGTTCGAATCGGAAGCACGGTTGATAGGCGGTTCAGTCCGTCGAAAACCAGATGTCTCTGCACGCTCTTGCTCGGGCGGAGGCTGTAGTTGATTGCGTTAAAGGAAGCCATTTACTGTCCGCTCACGAAGTCGCTAAAGGCATAATCGAACGATCTCAGTCCAACCTCACGATAGGACATATTAATGTTCCCAAATCCATTCGCTAAATCACGAACGCGGCTAATCGGCATTGAGTAGGCAATGTTTGCCGTAAGCTCTTTTGTCTTTGGCGTAAGTACTGGAAGAGTAATCGCTGATCTTTGCTCGATTTTACTTAGAGCAACGGGTCTTGCTTGTGACTCTTTAAGCTTAGCGTCGTCGAGCGCCTGCTTACGGACATTGGTATATGCGATCCAGCTCTTTGCTATTTCTCGCATCTTCGGGCGAGCTCGGCGATAGACCTCGGACGAGACGTCGACATTTCGTTTAGTCGTGGTCAACGGAAGGGCTATGGCGTTCTCCGAACTGAAATGAATTAGTCCGACGAAGCCAGCATACTGCCTATGCCACTGGGGCCAGCCGTCAGTGCCCCAGCCGGCAGTCTCGGACTTGTCCGCAGCAAGAACAATTCGTCCATTGCACGCGACATACCAGCCGAAGCGCTTTTCGCCGTCGGCCTGAGTATCCGGATCGGAATTTTCGGGTGGCGGCGCAGCCATGCCTCCAACGATTTCAACGCGTACATCTATGCCGTTGACATTTTCGGTATATGCCAAACGTAGCGGGCTAATCTCCTCGCTGTCCAGTAGCTCAATTTCCCAACCTTTGACGCAAATGCCATTGATATATATGTTCAGTCCCTGCGCGAGATGAAGAGCATAGTCGCGACTAATTGTTCTCCGAAGGTTTTGGATGAATGCAGGGCTCGCAAGAGCGGACGAAGAGCCGGGAGTCAGCCGCTTGACGCTAATTTGGACTCCATCGGCATCTAAGGGCTTGGCGGGATTAAGGTCAAAGTCCCACGGCAGTGTTTCATCCGCCATCCAATCGTCAACATCGATGGCAACTTCGAAGGATTCCTGTCGGGCGCCATTTGTGTGGGTGCTTCTGATCGAAACATCCCGTCCTAGCTTGAAGACGGCGCGCTTCATGCCAATTCCATAGACGCCGATACTGAACTCGTCGTGGCCGTCGTCGGGCCGTCTGCCAAAACTAAAAGCTCGTTCGATCGCATCGTCCAGACTCATACCGCCGCAGTTGTCCGTCACGGTGAAGTGTTCGCCATCCGCGGTAATACTGACTGTGTAGGGAGTGAGGTCGGCTCCTTGGTCAAGATGCATCGGGTGGCTTCCAGCTAATGCCCATGCTCCATCAACACTATTGTCTATCAGATCCAAAATGCAGTCTTCCACCGAGATGTCTCGCGTGATCATCTCGACAAAGAATGTTTTTGTTGGGTTAGCTTTTACCTTCTTAGCATCCATAGAACGTCGTCCTAGAATTGTTCGTCGGTCACTTTAGGTGGTGTGCGTAAGCAATGGGCGATCCCCTGCTTGCCATCCCCTCGTCGCAAGTAATTTGCGTTCACTGCAAACCTGGCGATAGGCATCCTATGGCCTACGCCCTCTCCGCATAATAGCGCCCCAGGAGCGAGATTCGTGTAAGGGAAAGACTACAACCAATGGCTATTAAAGGACGCCTCGATGAGCTCGTGGAGCTGATCAAGAACCCCAAGTTGCGAAGCCGGGTTCTTTGCTTGGACCGTTGCAGAGACGACGGATTCGACATTCTTGACCGAGATCAATTCCTAGGAAGGGGTGCGTCGTAGCCCCCCGCTGGTGGATCAACTTCGCTTGATCACCCCCTCACCCTCAAGCAAGGCTCGCAGCGGAGCAGAACGCACCGCAAAAAGCTCAAAGAACCCCATAGACGCAAGCCGCCGCGCATCCCGAAGAATGCGTTCCTCGCAAACAATGCGAACCGGCTCCGATGCGCGATGATCGAGGGTCAGCCTCACCAGCAGCACGAAAGCAGCCAGCTCTTCCCACCCGCCGACCGGCCCGGGCGAGCCAAGCTTGCGCGGCGGTCCGCCACATTCCCCGTACAACCATCTCAGCCGCCGCACCCAACCGGGGCGTCCAACACCCCCGCGCTTCCGGCCCAACATCAGAATTGATACCCGACGAACGCACCGACGGAAACCTGATTCGTCTTGCCGTTGGTAGCGACGATGGGACTGCTCTTGGCGTCGCCTGCCAGCCGCTCATACTTGACCAAGCCGGTGACCGTCCAACGCTTGCCGAAGGCGTAGTTCAGCGTCGTCGTCACGCCGTAGCTGGTAATCCCGGCTTTGGGCTGGTAGGGCTGCAACCCCGTGGCCAAGGATTGCGCCTGCGAGACTCCGAAATAAGTGCGTGTACGGGTCGCGTCCGCCCATTGGGTAGATACCTGTGTCATCCAGCGGAGATTCGACGCAAGGCGCGTGGTATAGCCGAACCCGAGCTGGACTACCGTTCCGTTGCCACGCGTGCTGCTTTCACCGTGCTCTTTTCTGAGGACGGCACCACGCGTGGCCGCCAGCTCAGCGAACCATGATTCGCTCCGGTAGCTGCCGAACAAGCCCGCATCGATCCCGCCACTGATCTTGCCCAGACCGTGTAGTGCTCGATCGTCGGATTCGTCCCATTCGGCTTCCGGCGTGATACGTGTGATCACCCCCAGCCGAAAGCGGTCATCCTGGCCGAACCGGAACAGGTTCACTCCGATGACCGGGCCGCGCACGAAAAAGCGATCGTCATAATCGATCGACAAATAGGGAGCGGGGCGAACCTCGCTTTTTGATGCACCGGGGAAGATCGGCGTGCGCAGGAAACCGAGCCCGGCGACCACGTTCCAATCGCTTTCCTGCGTGGACGGCGGGGCATCTTGCGCCAATGCCGGATTAGTCATCATGAGCATGGCGATTCCCATGGCACATGCCACCGGGGCCGCGCGTAGGAGTGGGATAAGATTCTTCATGGTCAGGCGTCCTGGGGATGGCGGAGGCCTGGACTCTAGGAGGCCGCCCGCCGTGGACGATGACCTGGGCCTTGCAGATCATTTCAGTATGTTTCAGCCGTGTCGCAGGGTGCCGGACTGCGTTATCGTCCGGCCATGAAGGCCAGCGCATCGATCACTCTCCAGCCGCACGTGTTGATCGTCGATGACGATCAGCGCATCCGTGCGATGCTGGCCCGCTTCCTCGGTGATCACGGCATGTATGTCACCGTGGCCGGGGATGGCGTACAGATGTTCGACGCCCTGGGCCGCGAGGCGGCCGACCTCATCGTGCTGGATGTGATGCTGCCTGGCGAGAGCGGATTCTCCCTGTGCCGGCAGTTGCAGAACGCGGAGCGACCGATTCCGGTCATCCTTCTGACGGCCATGGACGGGGAGACCGATCGCGTGGTCGGCCTGGAACTGGGTGCCGACGATTACATCGTCAAGCCTTTCAATCCGCGGGAACTGATCGCCCGTATCCGCGCCGTGCTGCGCCGGACCTATGTCAAGGCGGATCAGGCGCAAAGCAGGCGAACGGTCTATCGTTTCGCCAACTGGACACTCAATGTCAGCCATCGCAGCCTGAAATCACCCACCGGCATGCTTACCGATCTGACCAGCGGGGAGTTCGATCTTCTGCTGGCCTTCGTGGAACATCCGCAGCAGATACTCAGCCGTGATCGTCTGCTGGACCTGGCACGGGGACGCAACAGCAACCCGTTCGACCGCAGCATCGACGTGCAGATCAGCCGGCTACGAAGGAAGATCGAAGCCAATCCGCTCGATCCGGCGCTGATCAAGACGGTTCGCAATGGCGGCTACTTCTTCGCCGCCGATGTCAGCTCCGAAATAGACGGCCAGACCGCATGACATTCCGCTGGCGCCCCAAGTTCGGACTGACGTCACGGATCGTCATCGTCATCCTGCTGTCGCAGGTGTCCATCGAATTGTTCCAGAACATGCTGAAGCGGCTGGTACCACCGCCCAGCTTCATTCTCATCGACGGACAATGGTTATCCGAGCGTACGGTGGAAGCCGTTCGGGTGGCGCGCAACACACCAGCCGAAGAACAACAGAAGAAGCTGGATTCGCTTGCGTCGTCGGGGTGGTTGAGGTTTCGCATCGAGCCGGGATATTCGGCAGCTGCGAAGACCGCGGCGTCCACATTTGCCAGCGGAACGCTCTCCCTGGTGCACCCGGGTGTCTCGGCGTCGATGCCGGACACATCATCCGAGCTCCTTATGTCGATCGTGCGAGGTATCGCGCCACAAATCGGAATCGATCCGGCCGATATCAGGGCAAGTGCGGAAACCACGTCCACCGACATCGACCTGGAGACCGGTACCCTGGTCGTTCTGGCTGCCAGTCTGCCGACGCGCCTCGTCAACGTCGCGCGCAATCGCATGCAATCGGATATCGCGATACTGCGAAGCTTCCGTATCGCCATCGATCTGGGTGGTTCGCGCTGGCTGGTGGTCTCGCAGAACCTGGACGAGAAGGCAGCCACGCGCCGCTTCCGGAACATTGCGATCATTATCGTCACGCTGCTATTTATCGGCTTCCTGTCGTTCGGGATGGCGCGCCGGCTGGTTCGGCCATTGACGCGGCTGAGCGAAGCCGCCGAGCGTCTGGGAAGGGAGCGCAAGCCCACCCTGATCGGCGATATGTCCATTCCGGAGTACGCCTCGATCGCACGGACGTTCAACCAGATGCAGCTTCGGCTGAAGCAGTTCGTCGACGAGCGTACGCATATGCTGGCGGCGATCGCGCACGACTTGCGCACCCCACTCACGCGCCTGCGGCTGTTTGCCGAATACGTCGATGACGAAACGCAGCAGCGGCAGCTTCTTGCCGACATCGCCGAGATGGACGCCATGATCAACAGCACCCTGGCCTTCGCCGGTGGAGAGGCCACGTCCGAGGCGCACAGCCCGGTGGACATGGCCGCATTGCTGATCAGCCTATGCGACAACGCCTGTGATGCGGGAGGGTGGGTCGACTATCACGGGCCTGACCACGCGCAGCTTCCCTGCCAGCCGGTGGCCATGCGCCGTGCACTCGCCAATCTCGTCGAGAATGGCTGTAAGTACGCCAGGCACGTCACGGTCGAGCTGAGTGACCACATGGATTCCATTGGCATCGCTATCAGCGACAACGGGCCGGGCATCGCGCCTGAACAGGTCGAGCGTGCCTTCGCGCCCTTTCAGCGCCTGGAGGGATCGCGCAATCGGACTACCGGCGGCACGGGCCTAGGCCTGGCGATCGCGCGCGACGTCATACGCGGCCATGGCGGCAGCATTCGTCTGTTACCCGTCGTGCCGCATGGGCTGCTCGTGCAGGTGGATCTGCCGAAGCCGAGTGCGCAACCGGTGTAATGAGAAAACCGGAACTCGGTCCAAATGCGGGATGGCTCGTGCACAAGTCCTCATGCAGTCCGCGCTAGCCCCACGCCCACCGCTACGAAAACTCGGCAATCCGCTCGTGTCGCACGCGCACCTACAGACAACCACAGGATGTTTTGTTACGGTCGTGCCGTTGCCCGCGCGTTCTGAATGCATCCAGCGGACAACCATCGGCAACTACGATGAAAGCGCAGGCCAAGGGTGCTACCAACACCCAAGGCCTGCTGACCATGACCAACTGTCTAAGAGTCGATAATGGCTACCACCGATCATACGGCACCTGCTCGCCCGCCGAATCCCCCCGGCGACATCCCCAACGGTCACCGGGCCGTCTGCCGACCTCGCAGACACGGTTGACGAACCGCGGATTCAGCCCTCATCTGAGATGTTTCTTGTCCGCACCTATGGGGCAAGCGCCCGTGCGGGCGACTGAAACAGGCTGACGCCGCGTCCACTTCATCAATCACGCCACCCGGCGCCCGGTCTCGGGCAGCCGCTGAACCCGCGAGTCCGTTTGATCCGCGGCACGTTGCGCTATGCGCGGC
The DNA here is from genome assembly GCF_041360655.1 of Luteibacter sp. RCC_6_2. Taxonomy (NCBI): domain Bacteria; kingdom Pseudomonadati; phylum Pseudomonadota; class Gammaproteobacteria; order Lysobacterales; family Rhodanobacteraceae; genus Luteibacter; species Luteibacter sp. RCC_6_2. The sequence goes on from NZ_JBFUPQ010000014.1 coordinate 48,826, forward strand.
GTGCCGCAACTGGACAGCGGCTGCGAATACTTCCAAGGAATGCTCATGCCTGTTTACGACACCGCTCGCGCGGATGGACGCGCGCGCCACTACATCGACCCCGAAGCGTCGGCGCACGACCTGCTCAATGACGCGACCGAATGGTTGCAGTACGCCCGTGGTCTTACCGGCCTGCTCGCTGACCTCGTGCATGAATCGGATAGCGTGGACTGCGTACAGCTGGCGCTCTCGCTCGAAGCCATCGATACACTGATGCACATGGGTGTGCAGTGCACGGCACAGGCGCATGCGCGGATGTCATGGGATCAGGCAAGGGACGCGAACCACTTCAACACCGTCGTCGCGCGCACGGAAGCGGAGTAGTGAAGGACACGATTTACCCACCGCGTGAGAACTTTCCTCACGTTGATCCATGCCACCAAAAGTTGGCTAAACTCCGCCCCCTTCCCATTGGCACGGAGCGCCATTAAGTGACTGGAACGAACAAGACCATCCTCGCGGTGGCCATCCTTCTCGCGGCCGTATGCAGCGGCGTCTACCTCTCGGGCTATCTGACTCTCCTGCTGATCGGCGTCGATGCCCCGGTCACATGGCGTCTCTGGTGGGACTACTACAACGCGATGGCGTACCCGCAGTTCGCCCCCTACGTCTGGAAGATCAAGTTCGGTGGCATTGTCGGTTTCGGCTTGCCTGCGTTGGCCTGGATTGGATGCGTCGTCCTTCTGCTGAAGTCGAAGTCGAGCAACCTGCACGGTGATGCCCGCTTCGCGACGCGTCGTGATCTCGAAAAGGTGGGTCTGCTTCACGATTCACCGAATGGCATCGTCGTAGGTAAATTCGGCAAGAAGCTGATCCGGCTCAGCGGCCAGCAGTTCGTGATCCTTGCCGCGCCTACCCGATCGGGCAAGGGCGTCGGTGTGGTCATCCCCAACCTGCTTGAATACCAGGGCTCCATCGTGGTCCTGGACATCAAGCAGGAGAACTTCGACCTGACCAGCGGATGGCGTAAATCACAAGGTCAGGAGATCTACCTGTTCAATCCGTTCGCGGAGGATCGACGGACCCATCGCTGGAACCCCATGCACTACGTCTCGTCCGATCCCGCCTTTCGGATCTCCGACATCCAGTCCATCGCAGCCATGCTGTACCCGGACGGCAATGGCGACCAGAAATTCTGGATCAGCCAGGCGCGGAACGCCTTTACTGCCTTTGCCCTCTACCTGTTCGAGAATCTGGACGCCGCCGCGGAGGCGGATAGCCCGTTCGGCGAACTGCACTTTCCCACGCTGGGCGGCATCTTCCGGCTGTCGACCAGCGATGGCGGAAGCCTGCGCGAATACCTGGAGCGACTGTCGAGCCGCGACTTCCTCAGTTCGGATGCCAGGACCGCTTTCGCCAACCTGCTGTCGCAGGCCGACGAGACCTTCGCCTCGATCATGGGTAGCTTTAAGGAGCCTCTGAACGCCTGGATCAACCCGGTGCTGGATGCCGCCACCAGCTGCAACGACTTCCTGCTCACGGACGTGCGCAAGAAGAAGATGACCATCTACATCGGTATCCAGCCGAACAAGCTGGCCGAGAGCCGCCTGATCGTCAATCTGTTCTTCAGCCAGCTGATCAACGTGAATACGCGCGAACTGCCGCAGACCAATCCCGAACTCAAACACCAGTGCCTGTTGCTGATGGACGAGTTCACCGCGATCGGCAAGGTCGACATCCTGGCGAGTTCCGTGTCGTACATGGCGGGCTACAACCTGCGCCTGTTGCCCATCATCCAGAGCATGGCCCAGTTGGATTCGACGTACGGCAAGGACATTTCACGGACGATCATCACCAATCATGCCTTGCAGATCATCTTCGCACCCCGCGAACAGCAGGACGCGAACGACTACTCGGACATGCTGGGCTATACGACGGTGTCCAAGGAGAGCGTGTCGAAGGGCAGGGACGTGTCACGCAGCCGGTCCGACGAGCGCCGGGCGCTGATGCTGCCACAGGAGCTAAAGGCGATGGGGACGGATAAGGAGGTGATCCTCTATGAAGGCATCGCGCATCCGGTGAAGTGCGAGAAGATCAAGTATTACGAGGACAAGCGGTTCAGGGCGAAGTTGTTGCCTAGGGTTGATGTTGGGGTGTTGTCGGTTTGACGATTGCGTGCGCACAGACCGCCTTGACACGACAACCTGACCCTGGACCGTACTCACTTCTATTGAGTGAACTTGCCGGCCTGAACCGAAGTTGCGGTACGCTTACTTAATGCTAGGAATCGCCGATCTGGAGGATCGAAATGACACCGTATAAGCCGAATCCTGAACTCGCTGGGCCGTTGTATGGAAAGGATCCATGGCCCCTACGATTCCATACGCACGGCTTCGGCGCAGTGTGCTTCAACACGCTCGCCTGCAGCATCATTTACCACGGGCATGAGTTCGGAACTCGCAAGCTGGACGCGAACGCCGAAGTCCAAGACGGCCCCTCCGGTCCACCACCCACTGGCGATTGGCGAGACGAATGGACGGGAAGTCACAGCTTCGTCGCTGCCGCGGGACAAACATTTTCCGGACCGCTGGAAATTCATTGGACGTCAATGGATGGCGCCGAGCATGCCGCACTGATTGACTTTGATGAGATGTTTAGTGAGCGCCTCGTTCTTCATGTAGTGCGCCGCGATGAGGTGAAAGAGGGCTGGCTTAATGCAGCGTCGATATCTCCGGTCAGTCCTGACATCCTCGTAGAGGTCAACGATCGCGTCGTTAGCGTTTTTATGCGAGCGATGGTTGCGACAGAGGCTGAGCAGGTTCCTGGTAACAGCTATAGCCATTTCCGCAATGACTTGATTCGGGCGTGGACACGAACCTACTGAGCAAGGAGCGCTCGAAGTGACAAATATTCGTACAAGCGTTGATGGTTTTCCTGACGACAGGGTCGGGCATGAGTTGATAAGCCCAAGGCACATGGCGCTCTACAGAGAAGCCGGTGAAGCCCTGGCGGATTTTAAGGTTCCAGTTCTGGTGCACGCGGAGAATGCTCACGAAAAGCTCTACGTCGTAGCGTTCGATGGGACTGGAAATAACAAGTTCGTTAAGCCTCTGCACGCTACGAACGTTGCCAAGATTAGTGACCAGATCATTCCTGATCAACGCGGCCAGGTGCATGCCCGTTATATCGAAGGTCCGGGCACTCAGGCGCATAGGATCGAGAGATGGGGTGACTCTCTTACTGGGCATAGTTACGAGTCGAATATTGAGAAGGCTTACGATGATCTGGTTGTCAAGGCTAACGAGTGGAGGTTGAAGGATCCCGCTGCGGTCGTTCGTGTCCACAGCATTGGTTTTAGTCGAGGTGCCAGCCAAGTGCCGGCGTTTGCGAGGCTCGTTCACGAGAACGGGATACCGGACCTCAGTAGTAGAGTTAGTGCGGCGGACGGAACTATTGGCTATGACCGTTATATCGCCCCGCCGGGAAAAGTTGTCCAGGCCGTGGGCCTATTCGACCCGGTAGCCACCGGCGCCCCGATGAACTTCGACCGCCGCCTCCCGCCATCGGTGGTCTCCGGCCTCCAGATCACCGCCGCTGACGAACGCCGCATGGCGTTCCCTTCCGACCAGATCATTCTGCCGGGTCGATCGGCAGACGGCCGCTTCCTTAACATCATGGTCCCCGGGGCTCATTCCGATGTGGGAGGTGGCTATCTCCGTAACGGCGGGTCGACACGCTGCGGCAACCTCATGCGCGACTACTGCAACGCGCTTCGTGATGAGCCGTATCTTCTGAGGGAAGCCGTTCCGACGGACCAGCGCATGAACGTCATTCATCACTCGAACAAGGGTGTGGATGTGTTTCGGTTCGATCCGCGGGAAGCCACGCGTGGCGAACCCAGCGGCACGAACGAGCGGCTCGCGCCCCGTCACATCGAGCATGCAGGTCCGGCACCACATGGGCCGCTGCCAGCCGATCCAACATTGCTCAAAGGTCTGGCTTATGTCGATGGAAGCCCTGGAGTGGATATCGTGGCGCCATCCAGGCCCGAGACAGGGTCATCCGGTGACCTGCGGGCGGCCGGACGACCACAACCTATGGGGACTACTGCGCTTCGATGGGTTGGCGTTGCTGGGACCGCGGGGGATGTTCTTCAAACTGGCGTAACTGTCTGGAATGACGACCGTGACGGAAACATCACGGCTGCAGACTCCCACCTCGTGCATGCCCTCAGTCGTAACGCCGCCGGCTGGGCGGGAGCACAATCTCTCATGGCGGCCGGCGCAGCCGTCGGCATTGAATCCGGCCCAGGCATGTTCGTCACCGGTGCCATCGGCGGGGTCGCCGGCTTCGTCGCGGGCAACAAGATCGCCGATGCCTATGATCAGTACCGCATCCGCAATCAAGACGATTCGCAAGGCAACACTTGGCACCACGACGACCGGCAGGGATGGACGATCGACGTTCCGCCCCTGCCGGATCATCCGCGCGGCCAGCGACTGGTCGCGGATGCCGCCCTGTCCAGCCAGTTGTCGTACCAGGCCAGCAATACGGCAGTCGAACTGGCCTTGGGTAATGAGTACCCGGCACGCGATCCCTTCGTCCAGCCGGCGGCGCCAACCGACACACCCAGCCTCCGCGAAGCGCCCTGGACTCACCAGGTTCAAACGCACCAGTGGACCCGGCAGGTCACAGACCAGCGGCTCGAGCACGGCATGACCCGATCCCACGTGGAGGTGGCCAATCCCCAACGTGCGGCGGAACTGAATCGTCTTGCCGAAAGCACGATCCAGCAGAACGTCGCGGAGTCGTCGCTCGGTGTCGCCCAGCGTTATCAGCTCGCCTACGAGCGGGAAGGGTGGGATCGGCATGGGCCCATGCCCGAGGCCGTCGCCCATGCCGTGGCGAGGCCCGCCGACCAGATCCTCGCGTCGGACGGCCACACCTATAGGCACGGCCGTGACCGGGAGTGGTCCCGTGACACGCTTCTTGGAAGCCGCTCCGCGGACGAGAACCTGCGAGAGGAACTGGACGCTTCGGAGCGCGTCGCCCAGGGCCTGAAGAAGGGCGTAGACACGGTGGCCCTGGACCATCCGCACGTCGTACCCGCGTTGCCGACACGTCTGGATGACCCCAACCATCCCGATCACGCCTTCTTCAAGGAAATCCGGGGACACGTGGTCGAACTGGACAGGAGCCTCAACCGTTCCCCGGATCACCACACCGACAACATCGCATCGGCACTGACCGTGCAGGCACGTGCCGACGGCCTCAGTCACGTCGACCGGATCGCCCTATCCGCCGATGGCCAGGCGATGTGGGCCTCGCAAACCCCGGCCGGACGCAAGGACCACGTCTTCGACCTGACGACGAAGGTGCCGACCGCGGAAGCGAGCACGCCGATGGAACAAAGCGGGGCGAAGTGGCCTGAAGCCATGCAGCAGTTCCAGCGGTATGAGCAGGAACTGGCACAGACCCAACAGCAATCGTTGGAGCGCACTCAAGCCGAGAGCCAGGCGCAATCCATGAGCGGGCCCGTCATGCGGCTGTAATGCCAGGGAGGCGAACGCAGGTCGGCGTTCGTCTCCGAAATACCAGCAACCATGGAGAGAACATGCGAAAGGAAGACGACCACGAGGACGATGAGGGCGCGCGCCATTCCTCGCTTATCCCGGTCCACAAGCTACCCACCCCCGACCCTCTTTACGACCAGCAACTGTTGCGTGACCTGGAGATCGTCAACGATCGGACGTACAGGGATTTGGGACCACGGCTGCGCCGCCCGTCGCCGGAGCAACCTAAGCGGAAGCCCGATCTGCCGCGTACCCCCAGTAACGTAAGTTCCTTGCCTGTACCTGATCAGGCAAAGGCGGTAGCCGTGAGCATCGGTGAATCCGCTGACGAGGATTCTGGGGCATGAGCAAAGAGCCGCCTCGACTTTAGGTCGGGGCGGCTCTTTGGCATGGAGCGCATGGTCGGCGGCCAAGCCTTGGGCATCGATGTCCGCTTGTGCGAAGTCCCACAATGCGTAAGCTGCGCATTGGATACGGGATAGTTCATCAAGGGGGGAGCTATGACGATGACCTTTAGCAGTATAGGTGCGGCCAGTTTCGCGTTGGTGATCGTATATCTGATTTCCATGGGAAGGATCGCCGTACTGATGCAGAGAGCTGGTGACGAGAAGGCGAGCCTGTCCGATCCAAATGGACAGTTCCGGGTCTTGAAACTGGTCTTCACAAAAAACTCCTTAGACCCGACTTTTCGGCAGAAGTACCGTGTACTGCTTTGGGTTGCACGGCTGTCCGGCGCTATCTGCTTGCTGTTATTCATCGTCATGTTCGCAACAAGCGCTAACCAACAGTTTTCAGGGTAGACCCGTGAAGATCGCTCTGTTCCTGGTTCTCGCATGCCTCGGCTTGGCTGCGAGCTACGTGACACTTCAATTGCGTTATGGCTGGTACCTCATGAATGAGGATGCCCGCTTCCTCGACATAGGCTTCTTCTTTGCCGTCGGTACGATAGTGGCTCTATGGGCACTCTTCCCAAACCGAGTGACCGTTGCCATTGTCGCCGCAATGGCCTTCTTGTTTCCTCCGGCGCTGAAGCCCGAGATCTTTCCCGTCGTGGATATTCCCTTTGCCGCGCTATCGTTGATCCCCATCGCAGTGCTCGTGCTCGCGACTCACGTACGGCGAGTATGGTTTGCAGGGCGACGCACCGCCTGACAACTCTATGGGGCCGAGGCGACCCGCCTATCCACCGCCACCCAATTCGTCTCCCACGTACGCCCCCCATCCACCGAATACGCCTGCTCGAACCGCGCCGAATCATCCGAAATCTTCGACACGATAAACCGCACCAGGATCGCCCGCCCATCGAGGCTATCCTGCCCGAAGAACTCCCCACGCCCTTCCCGAAAGCTTCCATACACCGGCTGAGTCATAGCCCCGTTACGCACGCTCGCGTAATTCAGGCTCCACTGCCTGGCCTGCGGGTTGTAGAGGCGCAGGCTCACACCCTCGATGCGCCCGCCAGGCCCTTCCACTCGCAGTTCGACCAGATTCGCCCGGCCACCGAGCACCTTGCGGATCACGCTGGTCCCGCTGTACTCCGCCCACTCGTTAGACCCAGACAATGGCTTGGCCAAGCGACGCAATTCGGTCTTCCACGTGCCGATTTCCCAGTCGAAATCGTGCTGCCCGTCTGGCGAGGCGGGGCCGGAACCGGCTTGCGCAGGCATCGCCAACGCGTACATAGTCAGCCATGCCAGCACGAGCAGCGCACTGCCGAAGCGGAGTCGCAGGGTGTTTTGCATTGTCCTTCCCGTCCGGTGCGATGCGGGAAGGATGCGAGCGCGAGGGGACCATGAACAAGAAGGCACCTGCAGGTAACCGTGCATCGATCGAAGGCTGTCCCTTGTCGGCGGCTTTTGCGGCCATCGGTGGCAAGTGGAAGCTGACGATCCTGTACTGGCTCGCGCATGGCGAATTGCACTTCGCAGGACTGGAACGGCGTGCCGCGCCCATCTCGCACAAGGTGCTGGCGGAGCAACTTCGCGAACTCGAGGCCGATGGCATCGTCGTGCGCACACCCACCGGCGCGGTCCCTGCGCCGGTGATCTACCAACTGACGCCCTATGGGCAGACCCTGTTGCCGATCATCGAATCCGTGCGCCTATGGGGTGAGGGACATCTGCAACGCTTGTCGGTGCGGCCGCGAACCGATGCCATGGCATGCGGCACGCCCATCAAGCCTCGTTAGCCCATCGCACGGCATCCGCGCCCGCAGGGATGCGCATCGGGCTCGACGGATCATTCGCCGCCCGCCATACCGCTTCGGCGACGTCCACGGACTGCGTGATCTCCGGCGATTCGGTCAATTTTTCAAAAGTATGCTGCGCGAAACCGGCATACGGTGCGGGAAAGCCGTGCTGCATGCGGGTCTGCGCGTTTTCGCCGAAGCGAGTGTCCGGCGCGCGTCCCGGCAGCACCAGCCGCACGCGTACGTTGAACGGCTCCAGTTCCAGTGCCAGCGATTCCGTGAAGGCATTCACCGCGGCCTTGCTCGCCGTGTAGACGGACAGCAGGGGTAGCGGCCGCAAGGTGACGGTCGAGGTGACGTTTACGACCACGCCGGACTGCCGCTCACGGAACTGCGGCACGAACGCCTGCGTCGTGGCGATGGTCCCGAGCGTATTGGTTTCGAAGATCTCCCTCGTGGTCTCCATCGGCGTGCCTTCCAGCGCATTCAACATGCCGATGCCGGCGTTGTTGACCAGCACGTCGATCGGTCCTGCCGCTTCGACGGCCTTGCGGATGCTTTCCTCGTTGGTGACATCGAGGGCGATGACGCGCAGGCGCTCGGAACGCGGCAGGACATCCTCGCGCGGCGTGCGCATGGTGGCGATGACGTTCCAGTCGCGATCGAGGAAGTAACGGGCGATCTCCAGGCCGAAGCCGGACGAGCATCCCGTGATGAGGACGGTTTTCATGGAGGACTCCTGTGGGGTGGGCAGGGCTGGAACGATAGGCCTCCCTCGCCGGACTGGATACGATGTAAAGTCCACGAAACGTTTGCAGGAGTCCGGACATGACCGATCCGCTCGCTGAAGTCGTCTCGCTGCTACAGCCGGACGCCAGGCTCTCGAAGGTGAGCAGCGGGGCAGGGCGTTGGCATGTGCGCCGTGCGGAACACGGGCAGCCTTTCTACTGCGTGATCCTGGAAGGATCGAGCCGCCTGATCATCGATGGCCGCGAACCGCTCGTCCTTCAGGAGGGCGACTTCGTCCTGATTCCTTCGGCGCACGGCTTCACCGTGACCAGCCTCGATCCACCGGAAGCGGGAACCGCCCAGGCCGTGCCCGTGCAAGGGGACGATGGCGAATATCGGCTCGGCGACACGGGCGTGCCCGCCGAGGTGCGCATGATGGTGGGCCATTGTGTCTTCGGCTCGCCAGACGCGGCCCTGTTGGTTTCGCTCCTGCCGGAACTCGTGCTCGTGCGCGGCGAGTGGAGACTGGCGACGCTGGTGCGCCTCTTGGGCGAAGAGTCTCGCGCGCAACGTCCGGCACGCGACGTGATCCTCGCGCGGCTTCTCGAAGTCCTCTTCATCGAAGCCCTGCGATCCACGGCGGGCACGTCCGCATCGCCGGGCCTCCTGCGCGGCCTCGCCGACACGCGCCTCGCCACGGCCATCCGGCTGATGCATGAGAGCCCGACCCGTTCATGGACGGTGGCGCAGTTGGCGAAAGAAGCGGCACTCTCGCGCTCGGCATTCTTCGAACGTTTCAACCGTGCGGTGGGCGTCGCCCCGATGGAATACCTGCTCGCGTGGCGAATGGCCCTGGCGAAGAAGCTACTGCGTGACAAGGAAGGCAATGTCGCGGAGGTGGCGGAGCGCGTGGGGTATAGCTCGGCGAGTACGTTCAGCGTGGCGTTTACGCGGTATGTGGGGATGCCACCTACGCGGTTTGCGCGCGGTGCTTGATTGCCCACGCGGCGATCGAGAGATTCAGGAGTGCCATGCATGTCCAGATGCCCGGCCCGTGCGACTCGGCAAGCGTTATATCGCGGAAGACGGGCATCCACAGTGATCCGTCGCTGGTTCTCAGCAGCGCATCTTGTGCAAGGTTGTTCGCGATGTGGAAGCCGGCGACCAAAGGCAAGCTCCGTGTCATCGACATCAAGCTGGCATAAAGCAGTCCGCTGCTGCCGATCACCAGCACAGCGGGCAGCCACGGAACGCCACCAACCTTATGCGCGAGCACGAAGATGACCGTCGGTATCGTCAGCGCGGCGATGAAGCCATGATCCTGACGCAGGCGCTCCATGCCGTAACTCCGGTAACCCACCTCTTCCGCGATGCCCATCGCGAACGAGGCGAGGGTGCCCGTGATGACGGCTTCCCAGCGCAGGGTGGGATTGGCCCGCCATTGAAAGGGTGCCCAACACGCCACGATGACGATCCAGGCCAACGTCAGCACCAAGCCGCATGCGAGTCCCAGCGCACAATGTTTCAGGGCTTGAGGCGTAAGTGATACGCCATAGCGCGACCAGAGCAAACCATCCCGGCGCAGGTAGACCGTCGTCAGGATCACCACCGACGTCATCACCAGCATGCATTTCAGCAACCACGCGAGGTCGGGATCGGCGTGGCGTCCCGACACCACGGTTGCCAGGAACGTGCCGCCGAACGCGGCCATGGCGATGACGGCGAAGTACACCCATACGTACCAGGCGGGGCGGGGCGGCATCCGGATGCTCCGGAAGAGGGTGGATCCAAGATTAGGAAGGCGGCGAGCGGTTGGCGTGTGTCGTAAGTCATCCCCAATTGTTCTGCGATTCCCGCTGGCAAGGAGAGTCCTGTGCCGTTTGGGGGCAGGCGGTCGGCAGCGAACTCACGGCGGTGGAGGCTGCCCATACGCTTTTTCGGCAAGTGCGCGGGAGACCGGTTGTATAGCGGGATGCCGTCGTATGGGAATCACTTAGGTGGATTCGCAAACTATTGCGCTTCATGTCGTCGCGATCGTATAAACCTGCGGCACAAACTACGGAATGAGATCGGTTACCTGATCCGGCCTCGTCTTGACCAGCAGTTCGACAGGGGATGACGAATGGGTGGTTTATGGAAGTCGCGCGCTCGCGATGCGGCGTTTGCATGTGTTTTGGGGATGACGGCGGCGACGGTGACAGCGCAGTCGGTTTCAATCGAGTCCGAATGGAAGAAGCTCCTTCGGGTCAATGAGGACATACAGCCGCTCGGACCTAATGCCTTCGGTGAGTCCATAAGCACGTACGATGGCTCACTTTCATTCCGGCAAGTCGATCTTGAGGCAAAGGGTAACGGTCTGCCCATCATCGTCGAGCGCACGATCCACGCGCGACCGCAAGGCGGACCTAACGCGTATGTGTTCGAACTCGCTGCCCAGGGCTTCACCGACTGGGATATGACGGTTCCGCAACTCGAGACTCTATCGGCCGAGACGCGCCTCACCGATACGTCCGGCCATGAATCGTCATTCTGGTATTTCCTCGACGAACAGCAGCGCTGCACGCGCTTTTATGGCGCCGGCACCATCGACGTCCCGACGAAACCCGGCGAAGAGGGGGTGATGTGGGAACCTAGCCAGTGGTGGCATGGCATCCAGCTCAAGATTCCAGGCGCGGGTACACAGGACGTACTTGAGCGGGATCCAGCGAACAACAACGTGCCGCAGATGACCCGTTCAGACGGGACGGCCATGCCCTTTACGGCTGTAACGCGGCAGAACTGGGCATTGGGATGCGTGAATACGGCGGGCGTGGGCGAAACGTTCGTAGCCGTAGCGCCGGATGGCACACGGTACTGGCTGGATCGGCTGTCCTGGCGCCCAACCTCCACGCTTGCGCATCCTGGTGGCGGTGCGTTGAAGCGCCGGGTGGTCACGTTGCAGGCGAGCCACGCTGAGGACCGTTTCGGCAGGACATTGACCTACGGCTACGACGCAACCAACCGCCTGACCTCCATCACGGCCGACGATGGACGGAGCGTCACGTTTACGTACGCGCAATGGCAACACTCTTCTGGCCTCTTCCCGGTCGGCGAACGCATCACGACGGTAACCCAGCACGGTACTACGGGCGATCGGTCCTGGAACTATACGTATGGTGGCACGGCCGACGAGCCGATCCTTGCGGGGGTGACATTACCCAACGGCTCGACGTGGTCCTTCGACAACATGAAGGCGCTTTCGACGGGACAATCCGCGCAGCCCAATGAGTTGCGTGTCGATTACGAGGGTTGCGTGTACACGGCCGGGGGAACGCCAGTCTCAGGCACCGCTACACTGACGCATCCCTCCGGGCTCACCGGCAGCTTTACGCTGACTTCGGTCGTGCGCGGTCGCTCCAATGTTCCCCGCCGCTGCATCCTCGACCGTGGCGTGAACATCATTCAGATTCCGCACGCTTACGTATCGTCCGCCATCTCCCAGAAGCAGTACTCAGGTGCGGGAGTATCCCAGACTTGGACCTTTGCCTACTCACCTGCCAATGCGAGTTGGAATACCGAGTGCACGAGTGGCTGTATCAACACGGTATGGACCGAGGAAACGGATCCGGACGGCAGCCGGGTGAGGCGCACCTTTTCCAATCAATGGGGAGCGACGGAAACCCTCCTCCGCCAGGAGGACACCTTTCCGTTCGGTAGCTCGATCGCGATTCGCTCTGAGGTGACGGAATATGCCGCCGCGACGTCGGGTCCGTGGCCAGCGCGCCTTGGCGATAACCTGCAGGGCCTGATGAACCACGATCAGACCGAGATGCTCTCGCCGGTTCAGAAAAGGACGATCAGCCAGGATGGCGATACCTATCTTTGGGAAGTGGTGCCAGGCGGCTTTGACACATTTGCCCGTCCAACGACGGTAGTACGTGGCGGCCTCATAGCGGGGCAAGCCAGTCGCACAGAACGCACCACCTACACCGACAACCTCACCTACTGGGTGCTCGGACAGCCTGCAAAACTCGAGATCGTCGAACCGTCGAAGACAACGGCAGTGTCGGAAACAGTCTTCGATGCGTTGGCTCGGCCGACCGAGCGTAAGAGTTTTGGCCGCACTGTCATGACCTACGGGTGGAACGGAGGCGACCTGGCGTCGTTCACCGATGGCAACGCGCACACCACCAGCTTGGCCAACTACCGCCGAGGTATCCCGCAGCTGGTGACTTACCCCGATACGCGCACCCAGACGGCGGTCGTCGACGACCTTGGGCAGATCGTGTCCGCGACCGACCAGCGTGGCGTGACCACGGGATATCACTACGATGGTGTCGGCCGGCTGACCCAGATTGACTACCAAGCAGAGGCCGGGGGTGCTTGGGAACCAAAGACCTTCACGTACGAGTTCATCGGAACTGAGCCCGGTATCGCCGGTTCGCACTGGCGTCGCACAGCCACTCAGTTCGATCGCGCCGACATCCAGCGTTTCGACGCACTGCTTCGGCCCCTCTCTATCGAGCAGCACAGGGTGGCCGATGGAGCGCTGGCTATCACCAACCTCGCCGCTTACGATTGGCGGGGCAACCAGATATACGCTTCCTATCCGATCGATGGATCTGCTGCTTATGACGTAGCCCACGACGGTGTGCGACACACCTTCGATGCTCTGGGGCGGGAAATCACCGCTGCGCGGGATGCTGGAAGCGATGGTGTCCTTACGACGGTCGCGGCCTATCAGAGCGCTGCCCGTCGAACGATTACCGACCCCCGCGGCAACGCGATTACGACTACGTACCAGGTCTTCGATGCCCCTTCCTATGAACAGCCTCTTCGCGTCCAGGCACCGGGCGCGGGCATTGATCAGACGATCGATCGCAATGTATTCGGTGAGGTCGAGGCTATCCATCAGAAAGCCGGCGATCCTCGTGGCGATAAACGGTACTTTTACGATGCTTTTCATCGCGTGTGTCGCGTAAGCGAACCAGAAACCGGTAACACCGTGATGCAATACGACGGTGCAGACAACGTCGTCCAGACGGCGCGAGGGATCACCGTTACAAGTGCGGATTGCCTAGCTGCCGCGGATATGCCTACAGGTGCGACGATCGTGCGCGGGTTTGACGCGCTGAACCGTCTTACGTCGGTCGCATACCCTGACGGTTCTCCATCCGTGACGATGACCTACGATGGTCTTGGTAATCCCGAAACTGCCCAATCAGGCGCGGATACGATCTGGTCCTATGCGCGTAACAATCTCAACCTGGTCAAGCTCGAGCGCTTGCAGGTGGATGGGCGGCAATGGGATATCGCCTATGATTACGACCCCAAGGGAACACTCGCCAAGATTACGTACCCCGACGGCAAGGAAGTTTACTACGCGCCCGATGCCCTGGGTCGTGCCACCCAGGCTGGTGCATACGCCACGGCCGTCAGCTATTTCCCCGACGGTAACCTCGCATCGTTTGCCTTCGGCAGTGGTGCTGCCTATGCGGCGACGGAGAACGGGCGTCGCACGTTGCAAGACTTTGCGTACGGTACGGCAGGCACCGCACTTATCGATCAATCCCTGGCGTATGACCCGGCAGACAACATCGCCAGCATCGTCGATCGTACCGCTGGGGGACAGCGCAGCAAGAACTTCACCTATGACGCTGTGAACCGCCTTGCCACGGCGTCCTCCCCTCTGTGGGGTGATGACACCTACCATTACGACGAACTCAATAATATCACCGGCGTCGACACCCTCAGTGGTGGCGTGACCACCGGGCGCAGCTATAACTACGGCGCTTCGAATCGGCTTGACTCGATCACGACCACGGGAGGCGCGACCTCGTCCTATGGGTATGACGTGCGCGGCAATATGACGAATCGCGATAGCCAGGTGCTCAGCTTCGACCTGGCGGATCGGCTCAGGAGCATTGCGGGCATTGCCGCCTATGTTTACGACGCGAATGGCCGCCGCGTGAAGCAGACGCCCGCGGGAGCACTACTGCCTAGATACTACGCATACAGTGCGTCGGGCCAGCTGATGTGGGAGTACGACCCGGCGACGCAGAAAGCCAAGGACTATATCTATCTCGGCAAGAAACTGGTGGCCATGGCAGAGAATGTGCACGAAACCCTTCTCGGTCTGGTGTCGGGTGTGACGGAGAGCGGTGTGGTCGCCACCCTCAATGGCTGGGCTTGTTCACAGGGCTCGACGGCAGCCGTACCCGTGGAAGTATTCGTCGGCGGCCCTCCCGGTACCGGGACGTCGATGGGCACGCCGACCCTTGCGGATAAACCTAGCAGCGCTACGGCGACAGCCGCTTGCGGTACCGCTGGGACAGCGTATGGCTTCGCCATCACCATCCCCGAGGCGACGCGTCTGGCCCGTCCGGGAGCACCCCTTTTCGCGGTAGCCCATTCCAATATCGGCGGTGTCGACAAGCTGCTCGATAATTCCGGCGTCGCCATGGTGCCCGCTTCCGCATCGGCGCCGGATTCTCCAGCAAACGCGTCAGCCACGCTCGCATCTGATCTGGCCACCATTACCGTGAGTTGGGCATCGTCGGCGCGAACGACGGCCTATCAAGTCGATAGGCAATACAACGGCGGTGCATGGACATCGTTGTATACCGGCCTGAACCTTTCGACGGTGGTGAACAACCCGGCCGACGGCACATGGACCTTCCGTGTTCGTGCGTGCGTAGCGGCGAATTGCAGCATCGAGCGGATGTCTAATACGGTCACGGTCACCCATATTCCGGTAGCGCCAGCCACTATCTCCGTGCCGGGGACGAGCAATGGTCCGATCACGGTCTCGTGGTCAGCGACCACGTACGCTACCTCGTACCAATTGGAGCAGAGCGCTAACGGCGGAGCCTGGGGGGCGATATATGCGGGCCCGGCGACTTCCACGGCATTCAATGTCGGGTCCACGGGGACCTATGTCTACAGAGTGCGCGGGTGCAACGGCGGCGCCTGCGGCCCCTACCAGACCAGCGCCGGAGTGGCGGTGACGATCGCACCGCAGTCGGCGCCAGGTATCAGTGCGCCTGCCACCGTTAGCAATGGTGCCTGGACGGTGACGTGGACAGGGGTCGCGGGTGCGGCCACCTATGCCCTCTACGAACAAGTCAATGGCGGTGGATGGACCCTCGTTCAGAACAACGCCTCGGGTAGTTGGAGCACGTCAGGACGAGGTGACGGTTCGTACGGATATTATGTAACCGCATGCAATGCCGGCGGATGTGGTCCGAACAGCGGCGTTGCGACGGTCGTTGTGACTAATATTCCACCGCACCCGACGAATGTTCGGCGCGTCAACGGGTTCAGCGGAAGCCGCGAGACCTTGACTGTCTACTGGGACGCAACGCCCGGTGCCACTCGCTATGAGGTGCGTTGCAGACAGACAGGCCAGGTTTGGTACGTAAATGCCCCGACAACAAAGCAGTTGGTGGAAACAGGCCCAGTGGGTGAAATCCCGCTGTACGGCTACGACGTGCGCGCCTGTAACGCGGTGGGGTGCTCGGCATGGCAGTGACGAGGGAGGTGGCGATGAGTTCGACGTGGTGTTCGCGCATGACCATGTGTTTTCTTGGTCTTCTCTTCGGAATGTCGATGTCGGCAGGTCCACTGCATGCCGCAGAGACAGTGACGTACTACTACACCAGCCCGCAGGGAACCGTGCTTGCCACGACGGACAGTGCGGGCAACGTTATCAGCAATACGGACTACCGACCGTATGGCAGTCAGGCGCTGGGCACCCCGGAGAAAGGGCCCGGCTACACGGGCCACATGAACGACGTCGACTCCGGACTGGTGTACATGCAGGCCCGGTATTACGACCCGCAGGTGGGACGTTTTTTGTCCGTTGACCCGCACGGCGCCGACGCAGGCGATGTCAATTCGTTCGCCCGCTACAGCTACGCCAATTTGAATCCGGTCACGAACATTGATCCGGACGGTCGGCAGACGCTGCCCGCCTCGGTCTACCAGATCGACTGGCAAAATCCGGAGACGCGTACGGCGGCGACGGAGTACGCGCTTAACATGGTGCCCGGTTACGGCGTGTATTCCTGCGCATCGTCCGGCTGCTCCGGAGGAGGATGGGTCGTTGCTGTTGCTTCAACGGGCGTCTCAGCCATCGGGGTAGCCGGCAGGATCGGTTCCGTCGCACGCGCAGCCAACGCAGCGTCTCAAGTCCAGCGTCTACAGGCTGCCGTAAAGGAGGTCCATGGAGCGATGGATTCAATCGCTCAAACGCGACGAGCGACCGCGGGTGCACTATTGAGTGATGGACAAATGGTCTTCGCTGGTGGCACGAGAAATCTTACTGGAGGTCAGCTATCGGTGGTTCGCTCGCTTGGCGGTGAAGCAGCACAGTACGGCGGCGGCCTGCATGCCGAGCAGAAGATCATGCAGTACGCTGAAGCTGCTGGAGTCAATGTTAAGCATATTTCTACTGAGGGCAACCGGGCTATCTGCCCAATGTGCCAGAATGAAATCACACAGCAAGGGGGCGCCTTGCTCGACAAGAACAATGCCACTTGGTGACGCTGTATGGCTAATCGGTTCGACAAACAACACGATCTAATGATTCTGGACGGTCTCCGTCCCGAACGCAGAGTTGCTGTGGCCGCCGCCGCCTTGGAACGGATGAGTATCGGATACCGCTTATGGGCGCTTCGCGCGGATGGACGTGACTCTGCCGACCGGATACTGCAAAACATCTGGGGCTTCGTGTCGCACGGCAGTCATCTTCCTGAAATGGCCGATGTTGAGCGTTTATATCCCTCGCCGGATGAGTCGGTGACTTTCGAGTTGCCGTATGCGGAGTCATTTTTAGAGGCGCTTCAGCTCTTCACGGACTTTGCAGCTACTCGCGAGCCGATGCGGCTCATTGAGGTTCGACAAGGCGCCTACAACATGGCGTATGACGCGGCCGGAGATGCCACCATTCAATACTCGGCACCAGGTTACAACGGACAGCTCACCCTCGAGTTGGAACAAGCGATCTCTTTTCATCCGTGGGTCTCCCGTGAACTAGATAGCCAGACTGCTGATGTCCAGGACGCGAGGACTGCTATAAATTTGGACGCGCTCATTGATGTACTCCGAGCACGCGCCATAGCGGTTCCCGTGGTTTCAGAATCTGAGCTCGAGGAAATACGATCCTTCCAGGCCGGTTAGTGTTGACAGTCGGATAGGCCAGGGGTCTATGCAGATCCAGCGGTCGCCGATGTCTAACCCGCTGCGGCCCCATCGAAAATGTTCCGCACATAAGTGCTGTGAGGCAAGGTAAAAAGTGCTGTCGACCGAAGGCGATAAGGCGAGATGCGGCATGTGCGCCGCCCTGCGCGATGTGCGTGGGCTCGGCACCCAATGGCCGCTGTTCCGTCTGGACACGCGAGGGCAGCCCATCGCCTTCGGTCACCTGACCGCCCTCTATGGCGCCGGCAGCCTGGTGACCGTGGCCCATCCTGTTGACTGGCTCCGCGATGAATTCGCCGACGGGCTGTTCCCCGGGGTGCCATGGTTCCTCGACGATCAGCGGCCGCAAGGCTTCCTGGGGCGTCAGTTCGCCCAGCGATGGTCGCGTGAACTCGACTTGCCGTCCGACATCCTGCGCTGGAACGACGACGCGGTACTCGCGGCGCTCTTGCTTCGTGGCGGAGACGGACCAGGCGACTTCATCCTGGGGGACGCTGCGCTTGAACGTGCACTGCAATGGGAACCTCAGCCGATCACTTCCGCTTCCCGGCATGTGCATTACGCGGAATTGGCAAGGACGGTGCTCACGGGTGAGGTCGTGGGCTCACCCGCGGCGGGTGAACAACCAAAGTTCACCGCGACGGTGAAGGACGAGGACGGCACCATCCGCCACGTCATCGTGAAGTTCAGCGAGCCGGTAGATGACCATCCCGCCGCGCGTCGTTGGGCCGATTTGTTGATCTGCGAACACATCGCCGGTGAGCTATTGGCCGAACATGGCAATCCCAGTGCCCGCACGGAGCTTGTCTGGTCACAGGGTCGCCTGTGCCTTGAGGTAGCCCGCTTCGATCGCGTGGGTACATACGGCCGACGCGGTTGCGTGACGTTGGCGGCGTGGAGCGATGCGCACGATGGCGAGCGCGACGATTGGCCTCGTGCGACCGCTCGCATGGTGCAAGGCGGCTGGCTAGGCGAGAGTGCCCTTGATCAGGTTCGGCAACGGTGGTGGTTCGGTCGCCTGATCGGCAATACCGACATGCACTTCGGCAACCTGAGCTTCTTCATCGACGGCCAACTTCCGTTTCAGCTCACTCCTAATTACGACATGTTGCCGATGCTCTACCGGCCCGGCACCAACGGGGCCTTGGTTCCGCGTGACTACAAGCCGGCCATGCCCACGCCTGCCGATTTGCAGTATTGGCTACAGGCGGCGGAGTGGGCCGAGCTTTACTGGCAGCGCGTGGCGGTACACGCGGAAATAAGTGGCGGCTTCCGCGAAATGGCAGCAGCGAACCATGCGGTGGTGTCACGCCTGCGGCAACGCTTCGCTCCCTAGGTTAAGCCGCCCCGCACTCCAAGGCGCTGGGCTACCCCGCACCCCAAACGACGGTAAGATGCGCCATCGCGCCAGCCCCGCAGGGGGTGCTGGCGTCATGGGGGAATCCAATGAACCGCATTTACCATCTCGTATGGAACGGAACGCTGCGTGTCGTGCAGGTCGCTTCCGAGCTTTCGTCGTCGCGTGCCGGCAGGATGGAGGGAGGCGGCGCGATCGCCCCTCGCTTGCGCCCGCTGTGGGGTGTGATGTTGGCCACCGGCCTTTGGGCCGTGGGATCCCCGGCCATGGCCCAGGTCTGCCAGCCGGCCGATACGACGACGTGCAGCGCCCAGGGAGGCGTGGCCGTCATCGACCGGGCGGGCGCGGGTGGCGCGGGTAACGGCCAGGGCGGCTTCGCGCGCTGGATCACGGGCGGTTCCGGCATCCTCCCGGTCGCCGGTGGCATGGCCAGCGGCGGAGTGGGTGGCGCCGGTGGCACGGGTAACGATAACGGCTCGGTGTTCGTCCCCGGTGGTGCCGGGGGCGCGGTCGGTACCGTTTCCACGACGCAGCCCATCGTGGGAGGCCGCGGCGGCGACGGCACGCCCGATATTCACGTTCCCGGCGGCGGCGGTGGCGGTGGCGCGGGCGTCTATGCGAACGCCAATTACTCGGTTCTGTTGAATGCTCCGGTCACTGGCGGCGCGGGTGGCACCGGGGGAGTCCCCGCTGCCAATAGCGCGGCGGGTGGCGGTGGCGGCGGTGGTGGCGGTACCGGCGTCGTCATGCTCGGGGACAGCAACCAGCTCCAGGTCGTTCCGGGTTCGTCGATCGTGGGCGGCGCTGGCGGTGCAGGCGGATCGCAGGCCACGGGAATCGCGTTCGGCGGTAGCGGTGGCGGTGGTGGCGACGGTGCACTGCTCTTCGGCGCCGACGCCTTGGTATCCAACAGCGGCACGATCCGCGGTGGGGCCGGCGGCGCCGGCGGCGCGGCGCAGACGAGCGGTCTGGACGGTGATTCCGGCGCCGGCATCCGTGCCCAGAATGTCCGGTTCGGGCTTGCCAACCTCAGCGGCGCACTCATCGCAGGCGGAAACGCCACCGGCAACGGTGCCGCCGGTATCGGCGTGGTGACCCAGCAGGATGCGCATATCCAGAACTCCGGAACGATCGCCGGTGGCCTCACGGCTGGCGGCGGATATGCGACGGCGGTCCTCTTCAACGGCACCGGTAACCTGCTGACCCTTCAACCCGGTTCGATCGTCCACGGCGCACTCGAGGTGGCCGATGGCGGTAACGCGCAGGTGATCGCGGCAGCCGACGTATCGATCGACGCCGTGAAGCTCGACGGCATCACGCCTGGCAACGCGGCGATCACGCTGACGCCCAACAACGGCGTGCTCGACATCGCGTCGATCGTCGGTACCGGCAACGTCACCAGCAATGGCGGAAATGGATTGAGCCTGCACGACGCCAATGTCGATGGCTCGCTGACCTTCGATCATACCGGTGGCACGACCCTCGACGGCACCGTGCGATCGACCGGGGCGCAAACGTACGTGTCTCCCATCACGTTGGCTGGCAACAGTGCACTCTGGGGCATGACCACAGCGAGCATCGACGTGCAGGGCAGCATCGATGGCGCGCAAGCGCTGACGATTGTCACGCAGGGCGCCGCGACCCTGCAGGGCGCCGTCGGCAGCACCCAGGCGTTGTCGAGCCTGATAGTGACCTCAGGCACATTTGCTGCCAACAGCATCCGCGCGGGGGCGCTCAGCCTGTCCACTGCCGCGGGTGGCATCACCCAATCGGGAGCCTTCGTCGTATCGGGCGCGACGACCCTCTTCGCGAACGGCGATGTGACGCTGACCAACGCGGGGAATTCGTTCGGCGGCGGCGTCACCGCGCAAGCTCGCAGGATCAGCCTGTCCAGTACGGGCAACCTCTCCGTCGGCACCGTCACCGCGACCGTCTCGGCCGATCTTTCCGGCGATAGCGGGATGAACTTGACCAGCGACATCACGGCGCCTGTTTCCTTGTCGCTGAACGGCAGCCAGGGCAGTGTCACCCAGACGGCGGGCTCGATCGTGGCGACCACGCTTACCGCGAATACCGCCGGCAACATCAATCTGTCGTCCGCCGGCAACGCGATCAGCGTGCTTGGCGACGTGGCCGCCGGCGACTTCAGCCTTGCCAGTTCGAGCCCGCTCACGGTGGCCGGTGCCCTCGTCGCCCAGCGCGTGACGTTCGCCGTGCCCTCGGGCGTCGTGGTGGCCGGCTCGATCGACGCCGGCCTGGTAACGGACATCGATGCCGGAAGCTCTCTCGCCATAGGCAACGGCGGTCTGACCGGCGCGCTGAATGGCGACGTGGCCAACAATGGCGTGCTGACCTTCAATCGCACGGGCACCGTCAACTTCACGGGTGCGTTGGGTGGCAGCGGCCAACTGATCCAGCAGGGCAGCGGCACGCTCCTGTTCGACGGCGACGCCACGCCCTTCCTCGGCAGCACCCAGGTACAGGCCGGCAAGCTGGTGGTCGGTAGCGCCGCGGGCAGCAACGCCGTGCTGGCGGGCGGCGTGAGCGTGGCCAATGGCGCCATCCTCGGTGGTCATGGACGCATCGATGGCGACGTGACGATGAACACCGGCTCGGTGCTGTCGCCGGGCAATTCCATCGGCACGCTCACCGTCGACGGCGACCTGACGATGGCGCAGGGCACCCGGATGGATGTCGAGCTCGGCGCAGCGGGTAACGGCGACAAGGTGGTGGTGAACGGTGACCTCGCCTTGAATGGCGTCGCGCTGGACGTGGCCGATGCCGGTGGCATGGGGCCGGGTGTCTACAACATCTTCGCGTACTCCGGCACGTTGACGACGAGCAATGGTGGCCTGTCGTTCGGTACGACACCGGCCGGCCACGCGCTGCAATTGCAGACGCTGACCGGTGCGAAGCAGATCAATATCCTCGACGTCAGCAACACCACCTTGCAGTTCTGGAACGCCAACGGGCTGGCCAGTCCCACGCAGATGGGCGGTGGTGACGGCACCTGGTCCACCACGTCGCCGACGTGGACCGACCAGGACGGTAGCCTCACGGGCGCCATGTCGCCGCAGCCGGGTTTCGCCGTGTTCGGCGGTGCCGCGGGAGCGGTCGCCATCGACGGTGGATCGGGCCAGGTGAGCGCGACGGGCATGCAGTTCCTCAGCGACGGCTATCGCCTGAGCGGAGATCCGATCCTGCTCACGTCGTCCAGTGGCACGCCCATCATCCGCGTGGGTGACGGCAGCGCCACGAGTGCCGGCTACGTCGCCACCATCGACTCCGTGCTGGAAGGCACGCAGGGTTTGGCGAAGAACGACGCGGGTACGCTGGTGCTCGGCGGCATCAACACGTATAGCGGCGATACGATCGTCAATGGTGGCACGCTGTCCGCTGCGGACGACCGTAACCTCGGTGATGTGGCGAACGACGTCACCTTGAATGGCGGTGCCTTGCGTGTCACGGGCACCGCCTATGCAGCGACCGATCGCGACCTCGCCTTGACCGGTGGTGGTGCCGTCGACATCGCCGATGCCTCGAATGCATTCACGTGGAACGGCGACATCACGGGTGCGGGTGTACTGGAGAAGCGGGGTGCGGGCACGCTCGTACTCGACCATGCCAATGCCTTTACGGGCGGCACCCTCGTCAGCGCGGGAACCTTGCGCCTCGGCGATAGCGGTGCGATCGGCGCGGGTGCCTTGTCGCTGGGTACCGGCAGCACGCTCGCGCTCGCGACGGATGGCCTTGCGCTGACGAACGCGATGAGCCTTGCCGGCACCGCCTCGATCGATGTCGGCGGTACGGATACGGCCACGCTCAGCGGCGTCATCGCCGATGCCACGGCCGCGGGTGGCTTCACCAAGACCGGCACGGGCACATTGCGGCTGACCGGCGACAACACCTATACCGGCACCACGACGATCGACGCCGGCACGTTGCACGTCGGCGATGGCAGCACGCACGGTTCGGTCGTCGGTGACGTCGTCGACCACGGCATCTTGCTGCTGGATCGCTCGGACGATGTGACGTATGCAGGGGCGTTGTCCGGCGAGGGTGCGTTCGGCAAGCTTGGCGCGGGTGCGTTGCACCTTACCGGCGACAGCAGCGCATTCACCGGCAACACCGACTTCACCGGCGGCACGCTGCAGTTGGACGGCAAGCTCGGCGGTGTCCTGTCGATGGCCGGTGGCACCGTTCTTACCGGCACGGGTACGGGTGGCAGTGTCGCATTGCAGTCGGGTGCCGAGGTGTCGCCCGGCGGCGCAGGTGTGCCTGCGACGCTTTCGTTCACGGGTGATCTCACCATGGCCGCCGGCACGCGCTACACCGTGGATGTCACGGATGCGGGGCAGGGCGATCGCATCGATGTCGCCGGCCACGCCAGCCTCGCGGGCGGATCGGTGGTGAGCCTGGGCACGGGTGGTAACTGGGGCACGTCCACCACGTATACGATCCTCTCCGCCGCCCATGGCGTGAGCGGCACGTTCGGTGCCGTCTCCACGGACCTCGCCTTCCTCACGCCATCGCTGGCGTATACGGCGAATGCCGTGAACCTCACGCTTCGCCGGAATGCCGTGGCTTTCCCGGATGTGGCGCTCACGCGCAACCAGCGTGCCGCCGCGGGTGCGACGGAAGCGCTCGGTGCCGGTGCGTCCGTCTACGACGCCATCCTCCGGCTCGACGCGGCCGACGCACGTGCCGCGTTCGACAGCCTTTCCGGCGAAATCCACGCCAGTGTGCGTACGGCTATCGCGGACGACCAGCGTTACCAGCGTGAGGCCATCAACAACCACTTGCTCAATGCCGATGCGGCCCGCGACGGCGAAGGTGTCTCGGCCTGGGCATCCGCCTGGGGACATTGGGGCAATCACGACGGCGATGGCAACGCCGCGCGCATGAGCGCGAATGGCGGCGGCTTGCTGGTGGGTGCGGATACCGTCGTCGGTTCGACCACGCGTGTCGGCTTCGCGCTGGGCACGGGGCAGATCTCGGCCTCGACGCCCGCGCGCGATGCTTCCGCCGACGTGCGCACACGTACCGCCGGGTTGTACGCCGGTGGGCGTGAGGATGCGTTCCAGTGGCAGGCCGGCGCCTTGTACGGCCAGCAGAAGATCCGCACGCATCGCACGGCCACCATCGGCGATCTCTCCACCCGCATCGGCAGCGATGACGATGCGCACGCCGCGCAAGGCTATGTCGAAGGCGCGTACGTCATCGACGGCACGCGCGGCTCTTGGGCACCGTTCGTCAACGTGGCTTACCAACAACTGCGCACGCCGACCATCCATGAGCGTGCTTCGATCGGCGCCCTCGACGTCGACGCCGACCGCTCGCACCAGACCTTCGGCACGCTCGGACTGCGCGGCGAGGCGAAGCTGGGTGACACCGGCACGGCGGTCTTCGGCAGCCTGGGCTGGCGCCATGCCTGGGGTGACGTCGACTCCACCGCACGCATGCGCTTCGCCGGCACCGGAACGAGCTTCGACATCCAGGGCGCTCCCATCGCCGACGATGCGGGTGTGGTCACCGCGGGGCTGCGTTTCCGGCCTGCGCCGAGCGTCACGGTCGATGCGACGTATAGCGGGCAGTTCGCGGGCGATGCGAAGGACCAGTCGGCGCGGTTGAGTCTCAGCTGGACGTTCTGACGTTGAAGGAGGCGGCGCCTGCATGGCGCCGCCTCTTGGCACGAGCGATCACGCCGTCACCGACAACCGCAGCGGTTGTCCATCGAGCGCATCGATGAGTGCTCTCGCTCGTTGATACGTCGCAGCCTCCTGGTGTGAACCTCGCTTGGTCGCGGCATCGATCCAAGCGTCGATGTCGTCACGGTTGATATGGGCTGGCGTTGCGTTCCATTCGTCCGAGCCGGCAACGCCTTCAGCTGGAAGGGTTATGACCTGGCCGATGGCGAACATTTCGTCGAAGGTGATCCGTCCGCTGAAATAGAGATCGTTCAAGACGGCGTCGATCATCCCTAGCGTCATACTTGCAAAGTTGATTCGCTCGATTCCGTCCGGTGTGGCAGTCACGTGTTTCGGCACTTCCTTGCTCGGTTCTGGCCGCAGCGCGGAAGGTTCGAGCGGCGGGCTGGCCGGAACGGATGCAGGCATCTTGGTGTACACATGTCGTCTCCTTGACGCCGCGAATGCGGCGACAAAAAGGGAAGCAAGGGCGATGCCCTGCAGGATGATGTGGCGTCGAGCGCGGCGTGGACCTACATGACAGCGAGACGATATGGAGCATCGGAAGTACTGTCGGATGAGGCTTACCTTACTTGCCGGCCCATTGGTCGGTCGAACAAGAAGATCGCTGAATTGTCGCCGCAGTCAGGGCAAATAGAGTGCCAGCGCAGCAAACGGCTGCGGTTCTGGAAGAAGTATATGAAGAGGATGCTCTGTCTCGTGTTGTTCGGTGCCATGGCACTTCCCTGTGCGGCTAGTGTGCAGGTCATCCAGGTGCAGTCTGCCTCGGGTGGACACGAACCGATAGCTGGGAGCGGTTCTACGGCGAGACATCATGGAGGAAGTCCCGTTCTCGTGACCACGCGCGAAGCGGGGCGCGGTCAGGCGTACGCGACCATGAACGGGGCTCAGCTTCGAGAGGTCTCGTCACGGCTCGTCTGCCGAAACGGTAGCGGCTGGGCCACTTGTAGGAACGGCCAGTCGGCGCAAGGCGAAGAGCGGGTATGGGATGCGACCGGTAAGGGAAATGGAACGTTCGCCATTCGTGTCACGGAGTGGGCGTGGCCGAAAAGCACCTCCACGACGTCGGTCAGCATTCGCTGAGCACGTGCACGCGCTGACCCTTCAGCCGATTCAGGTCTCCCACGGAGCTTGTCGGAGCAGCAAGGTGCGCAGTACGGAATCCTGTTCGAGCGGAGCGTCAATCCGCGCCAAAAAATGTTTGAACTGAGTGGTGTCGAGTGTAAGGTCGGTGTGATCGATCACCTGTTTGGCCTTCTCGCAAGCGGCTTCCAGTATGAAGTCTGAGCGATTCTCTCCGCTCACTCGCGCCGCCTGGTCGATCAGGCGGCGCTGCGAAACGTTGACGCGCACAGCGATGGTGGTTCGGAGGACAATGGCGGTCATGGCCGCACCTCAGTGTAAGAAAACGGCTTATCCTACATAGCATCGCGACGATTGCGAACATCTTCTGTCGTATGGCTTATTTTTTATCAGTGCTTGTCCCCCTTGCCGTGAACGATCAAGTCGTCACCGACAACCGCAGCGGTTGCCCATCGAGCGCATCGATGAGCGCTCTCGCTCGTTGATACGTCGCAGCCTCCTGATGAGAACCACGCTTGGTCGCGGCATCGATCCATGCGTCGATATCGTTACGGTTGATATGGGCTGGCGTGGCGTTCCATTCGTCCGATCCGGCTATCCCGCCGTCAGGGAGGACCACGACTTGCGCGAGCGCCGAAAGCTCTTCGAAGGTTATGCGTCCGCTGAAATATAGATCATTCAGGGTTACCTCCACTGTCTTCAGTGTCATGTGCGCGAAGTCGATACGCTCGATACCATCCGGTGTCGTGGCCTCTTCTTTCTGAAGCGCTTTATTTTTTTCCGCCCAGTTTGTGGATGGTTCGAGTGACGGACTGGGTGGAACGGACGCAGGCATCTTCGTGTACATACGTTGTCTCCTTGACGCCGCTGATGCGGCCTCTAAGGGAAGCAAGGGCGATGCCTTGAAGAGCGGTGCAGCGCGCGAAGCGGCCTTGGCCTACATGACGGCACGGCTCGTCTGCCGAATCGGTAGTTGCGCATGTACTGAACCTATAGCCGCCATGAGGACGAGCCCTCAATGAGGGCTCGCCGTCGGCCGCACGATAAGCTCGTTCACGTCCACGTCGTCCGGCTGTTCGATCGCGTAGCCGATAGCCCGTGCGATGGCGTCGGGCTGGATGGCGATGCGGCGGTAGGCTTTCACGAAATCGCGTGTGGCTTCATCGGAGATCGTATCGGCGAGTTCGGACTCGACGACGCCGGGTGACACCACCGTGACGCGGATGCAGTCGGTTTCCTGGCGCAGGCCATCGGAGATGGCGCGGACGGCGTACTTCGTGGCGCAGTAGACGGCGGCCGTCGGCGAGACGGCATGGCCGCCGATGGACGAGACGTTGATCACGTGCCCGCGGCGCCGCGCTTCCATGCCCGGCAACACCGCGGCGATGCCGTGCAGCACGCCACGCACGTTCACGTCGATCATGCGGTTCCACTCGCCCAGCTTCAGGGCGTTGAGCGGCGAGAGTGGCATGACGCCGGCGTTGTTGACGATGACGTCGACGGGGCCGAAGGTCGATTCGGCGACATCGGCGAAGGCCTGCATCTGGTCGAAGCGGGTGACGTCCAGGGCACGGTAGGCGACGCGGCCGGGCTCCCCGGCGAGTTCTTCCGCGAGCGCTTGCAGGCGTTCGATCCGGCGCGCGCCGAGCACGACGCGGTGACCCTGGCGGACCAGGTGGCGGGCGGTCGCTTCGCCGATGCCGCTGCTGGCGCCGGTGATGAGGATGACCTTGGATGCTTGCGTGTTCATGGCGGTGGCTCCCTGGTTTTCGAGGAAGCCATGCTAGGAAGGAGGGCTGCCGGCGCTAAGACCTGATCCTTGCCTGTTCTTGCCTTTTCCTATGGATTGCCAAAGATTGACGCATTTGAGGCGCGGGCGTATATCCCATTCCTATCGCCGCCGACTCTGCCGCCTCGTCATGTCCAAGCCCGTTTCCATCGAAGCCCGCCGTGCCCGCATGGCCGACCTGATCGTCCGGTTGGCGCCGTCGGAGGGCTATACGCTGTCCGCCGTGGACGGTGTCGCCTTCATGCGTTCCAACCGGCCCCTGGTGCGCACGCCGGCCTTGTACGAGCCGAGCATCGTGATCGTGGCGCAAGGCCGCAAGCGTGGTTTCCATGGCGGGCAGACCTACGTCTACGATGCGCAGCATTACCTCGCGTTGGCGGTGCCGTTGCCCTTCGAGATCGAGACGGAGGCCAGCGTGGAGGAACCGATGCTGGGTGTTGCTATTCGCATCGATGTTGCGACGATCGCCGAGTTGGTGCTCGCCGTGGACGATCTCCGCCCGCAAGCGGACGTTCCGCCGGCCACCCTGTTCGCCACGCCCCTGGACGACCGTCTCGGCGATGCCGCGTTGCGGCTGCTCGAAGTGCTTTCCGATCCCGTGGAAGCGCGTCTGCTGGCGCCGGGCATCGTGCGCGAGATCACCTATCGCGTATTGACCGGCGAACAGGGTGGCGGGTTACGCGCGGCGCTGACACAGGGCGGTCACTTCGGGCGGATCGCGAAGGCGTTGCGCCGCATCCATACGGAGTACGCGCGTCCGCTCGATGTCGCCACCCTCGCCAGCGAGGCGAACATGAGCGTGCCGACCTTCCATACGCACTTCAAGGCGGTGACCACCACGTCGCCCATCCAGTACATCAAGGCGATGCGGCTGCATCATGCGCGCCTGCTGATGGTGCGCAGCGGCCTCAATGCAGCCACGGCATCCGAGCGTGTCGGTTACGAGAGCGCCTCGCAGTTCAGTCGTGAGTTCAAGCGCCTGTTCGGGCGTAGCCCGGTAGACGAGACGCGGCAGTTGAAGGACCTGCTCGACCTCGCGCCCTCGGTTCAACGCGTGCCTGTCGTGCGGCATGCGTTGATCTCCTGAGCGCTTCCGCGCTCATGGCGGGAGCGAAGGCGTCGTCTTCTCGATGATGCGCATCGACTCGGCGTTCTTCGCTTCCCATGCCGCGATGTCGGTCTTGCTCATCGGTGTGTCGTGGACGATCGCCGGTCGCCCGTTGATCGTGCTCATGGGACGTTGGGAGGTGAGTGCGGGCAATGCAGTCGGGGTGGCTCTTGCCCGTGTCATCTCGTTGACCGTGCGTCCCACCGTCGCCCGCAATGCCTCGACCTGGGCCACGTGGATCTCGCGGATGTAATAGCTGTACAGCACCGCCAGCGCCACCGCCATGGTGACGACGGCGCCCACGGCGGCGATGGCCGGCGATCGATTCGTGCGGGATGTCGGTGCCCGCGGTGTCTCGCGAATCCAGGCTGGCATGTCCTCCAGCGAGGCATGCGGCATGGCCGGCTCCTCCACCGGACCGAGCATGGCGCGTATCGTCTTGCCGTCGATCAGGCGGATGTGCCGGAACTTCGCCGCCGCCTCGATCGCCGCCGCGGTGAATTCGCCGGACGTGACGACGATGGCGCCGGTGGCGCCCGCGGTGTGCATCACGCCGATAAGCTGGTGCACGTCGTTGTGCGGCACCTTCCAGCAGTTCCAGTGCTTGCATTGCACCAGGACGATTTCCTGGTCGCGGAACAGCTTGAGGTCGATGCCGCCGTCGGTGCGGTTCGTGCCGGCGCCGCCGGTGCCCACGTGCTCTACCCGGAAACCGGCGCCGCGGTAGTGGTCGGCGACAAGCCGCTCGAAGGCCTCCCATGAGACGCGGCTCAAGGCATCGTCGTGGCGATGGCTGACCGGCTTGAAGCCGCTCATCGGACGGCTTCCGGCGCGTGAAGCGGTTGCCGGTCCTGGTGGATGCATGTCTGCACTGCCATGGTTCTCCCTTCCCCGACGCGGCGCGGCCCCCCGGCTGGCTGGTCGGAACCGGCCGAATATATCGAAAGCTCGGACGGATTCCTGTAGGCGAAAGACTACATCTCGATCTAAATCCGCGCGGTTCATCGACAACTCTTAGAATGCCCACCGCTAGCCGGCACCCGGCGCAATGGAAGGTCTGCCCATGACGATGACGGTTCGAACGGTTTCCGCGGCGCTGCTCCTGGCGCTTCCCCTCGGGTCGCACGCGGCTGGTTTCGACTGCGCCAAGGCGTCCACGACGGTCGAGAAGGCCATCTGCGCCTCGCCGAAGGTCTCCGCCCTCGATGGGCAACTCGGCGATGCCTTCCGGAGCGCCGTGGCGAAACACCCCGATAAGGCCGATGCGCTGAAACTCGACCAGCGCCATTGGCTCGCCGAACGTGACGAGGCGGTCGCCGCCTTCCTCGGCGATCATCCAGGCAAGCCCTTGTCCGCCGACGTGGCGTCGTATCCGTCGCGCATCGCCTTCTTGCGTGGCCTCGACAGCAAGGCGCCGAAGCCGCTGGACATGGTCCAAGCGTCGTTGTCGCGCCTGCCTCCCAGCTCACACGACGTGCTCGGCGACCTGGCGAAGGCGGGCGTGGATATCGCCATCGCCACCGACGTGCCGGTGGAAGACGCGAAGGCCTTTCCTTACGAACCGGACGCGGGTTTGCGTGAAGCCCTGGCCGGGCTCGACGCATCCTCCGGCTACCGGAAGCTGCAGGGCTCGCCGGTCAGTTCCTTGTTCTCCGTCGGCGGAACGGCGCACTGCTGGACGGAGGCGCCGTTCCGGATCGAGGGCAAGAAAGCCATCACGGTCGAAGCACCCGGGGCATGGGCATCGGACTGCATGTCTCTGCATGGCATGGCCCGCGTCGGGAGCGATTTCATCGCGACCGTGCTGTCCAATCCGTCGCCGGACGAAATGAACATCGAAGTCGGCCGCTGGGAAGGCCGTGCGTTCGGGCCGGATGCCCAACTCACCCTGCGCTTCGACCATTCGCTGGCGCCTGTGGGCGGTGCCTGCGCGCCTAAACAATCGCCCTGCGACGACTTCACCACCGCGGCCATGGCCGCCGTCACCCGTTACGAGCGCAGCCCGATGCAGGGCACGCTCGACCGGCCGCTCAAGGGTGCGGAGAAGTCGGCCTACGATGCGCTGGTTGCCGCCGCACGCGGACCTTCCGGCATCGCCCCCAAGGGAGATACGTCGAGCTATCCCGACCTGCCGGCCTTCGGCACCGGCATCGCGTCGGACCAGATGACCGGCTACGGCCCCGAGGCGACGTTCTTCCCGATGACCTTCCACGGCGAACCCTTGCTGGGCTTCATCGGCCACGGCCATATCGGCTGGCGCATCAACGATGATTGGCTGGTGTCCGCATGGCGCCTGAAAAACGGCAAGCTGGAACCGGTCGCCTCGGCATACATCGCGGTGAAGCGCGGACCGCTGTTGCTGTCGTCGTTCGTGCCGCCGCCACCGCCGGAACAACACTGACCAAACTTTTGGGGCCTCCCGAGAGAGACAGTCCAGTCCGCCACCAACTGGTGGGAGAGAGACAGTCCAGTCCGCCACGAACTTGTGGGAGCCGACTTGTCGGCGATCCCGCGGCAGCGGGCCAGGTCGGAGCAAGCACCCATCGCCGCTGAAGCGGCTCCCACAACAGCCGCCTCCCACCACAGCGGCCGTCATAACAGCGGCCTGCCACCGAAAGGCGCTTGTCGCGGAGCAAGCACCTACTCCGCAGGCTCCATGGCATCCGCTCGAAATTGGTGCTATATCGGCGGCGTCACCCGGTTGCGGGGCCGCGAGTGACACCCAGCCAAGGAGGTTGCCCATGTTCCTCGTATCACGGATGTTCCGGATCGTCGTTCCTGCTCTCCTGCTGACGACCGTCGCGCAGGCGAGTCCTGCTGCATCGCCATCGCCATCGTGGATGGAACGCCGCGGCAGCTTCATCCTGCCGGCGCAGGATGGCGCACAGCTGGCGCTCGTCGCCTTCGTGAACCCGGCGACGCATCGCGTCACCTATGGTTTCCGCGACATTCCACAACGCATGAACTGCGCGCCTGCCACGTTGGGCCGGGGGCAGGTCTATGACGTGGAAGGCACGCGGATATCTTTCAGCAAGGAATGCGTGCGTGGCACCTTGACCTATATCCCGCGCAACGTACCGGCGAAGCGCGCTTTCGCGGCGTTGTTGGCCGAGCGGAAGGTGTTGCACGTGCGTACGCAGTCGTTCTTCCCGCTGGCGTTCGATCTGTCGGGGTTGCCGGCCGTGCAACAGCGGCTCGAGTTGGCTGCCGCCGCTCCTTCTAACCGCGGCGGCTGAAGGGTGCTGGTGATGGTCGGCTCTGGTGGGAGCCGACCCTGTCGGCGATGGGTGCTTGCCGCAACCTGGCCCGCTGCCGCGGGATCGCCGACAAGGTCGGCTCCCACAAAAGCGGCTCCCACAAGAGCGGCTTCCGCAAGGGCGGTTCCCCCAAAATAAGGGGGCTTCCACCGGAGCGGCTTCCGCCAGGGTCGTGTGTCAGTCCGCCTGTTCTATCGGGCCTTGCGGCGGCGTAGTGCGTAGCCGATGCCGAGGATCGCGAACCATACCGGGCTGGCGATCAGGGCTTGGCGTGTGTCGCTTTCCAGGGCCAGCAACACCAGCACGAAGGCGAAGAACACCAGGCAGACCCAGCACATGACCACGCCGCCGGGCATCTTGTAGCTGGACACCGCATGCAACTCCGGCCGGTTCTTCCGGTAGGCGATGTAGGCGATGAGGATCAGCGACCAGACGAACATGAAGAGG
Organism: Luteibacter sp. RCC_6_2; assembly: GCF_041360655.1. Classification (NCBI taxonomy): domain Bacteria; kingdom Pseudomonadati; phylum Pseudomonadota; class Gammaproteobacteria; order Lysobacterales; family Rhodanobacteraceae; genus Luteibacter; species Luteibacter sp. RCC_6_2. Next base: position 81,224 of record NZ_JBFUPQ010000014.1, read on the forward strand.
ATCGCGGCGAGCGTCGTTACCAGGGTGAACGCGGTGACCAGGTTCGGGATCACGTACACCAGCATGGCACCGCCGAGCAGGCAGATGCACGAGAACAGCAGGCCACGCGACGGCACGGCCGCCTTCGATAGATGCTTGAAGGTCGACGGCGCGTGGTCTTCCTCGGCCAGGCCGTAGAGCATGCGGCTGGTGGAGAAGATGCCGCTGTTGGCCGACGAGGTGGCCGAGGTGAGCACGACGAAGTTGATCAGGCTGGCGGCGGCGGGAATGCCCGCCAGCACGAACAGTTCCACGAAGGGGCTCTTGCCCGGCAGCACCTGGCGCCACGGCGTCACGGCCATGATCACCACGAGTGCGAGCACGTAGAACAGGATGATGCGGACCGGGATCGAGTTGATCGCCTTGGGCAGGTTGCGTTCCGGATCGGCCGTCTCGGCGGCGGTGGTGCCGACCAGTTCGATGCCGACGAAGGCGAACACCGCGATCTGGAAGCCGGCGAAGAATCCACCGATGCCCATCGGGAACATGCCGCCGTCGCTCCACAGGTTGGTCAACGAGGCCACGTGGCCATCGGGCGAGCGGAAGCTCCAGGCGACCATGCCGAAGCCGGTGACGATGAGCGCGCAGATGGCGATGATCTTGATCAGGGCGAACCAGAATTCCAGTTCGCCGAAGAGCCGGACCGTGGTGAGGTTCAGCGTCAGCAGCAGGAGTACGCAGAGCACCGCGGGTATCCATGGCGCGAGGCCGGGGAACCAGAATTGCGCGTACGAGGCGATGGCGATGACGTCGGCGATCGCCGTGATGATCCAGCAGAACCAGTAGGTCCAGCCGCAGAAGAACCCGGCCCACGGGCCGAGCAGGTCGGTGGAGAAGTCGATGAAGGACTTGTAGCCGAGGTTGGAGAGCAGCAGTTCGCCCATCGCGCGCATGACGAAGAACAGCATCACGCCGATGATGAGGTAGACGAAAAGGATGGACGGGCCGGCGAGGCTGATCGTCTTCCCCGACCCCATGAACAACCCGGTGCCGATGGCACCGCCGATGGCGATCAGCTGCAGGTGGCGGTTCGACAGGCTACGCCTGAGGTGCTCGGGTGACTGCTCAGGCGCGTGGCTCATCGGCATTCGGCTCGGCTTGGGACGGAAGCGGGCACCATACGGGCAGGGGTGGGGTGACGGCAAGGCGGGGTTCGAGGCTCGGGGTCTTGCCGCAGCTGGCCCGCTGCCGCGGGATCGCCGACAAGTCGGCTCCCACAGGTCTGTTCCAAGTCCCACCGGTCTGTTCCAAGTTCCACAGGTGTATTCCTGACCGGTCTACTCGATGCTGTGGTGGGAAGCCGCTTCAGCGGCGATGGGTGCTTGCCTCAACCTGGCGCGCAGCGCCCTGTACTATCCAGGCGAAACGCGACACTTTCCCCCACCCCGGAGCCGCCCCGCATGATCGACCCCGCCTATATCGCGCTGATCGAGGCTTACCTCGACGCGTACAACCGCTTCGACATCGAGGGCATGCTCGCCACCCTGTCCGACGACGTGCGCTTCGAGCACCACAGCGGCGGCGAGTTGAGCGTCGCGACCGATGGCAAGGCGGATTTCGAGAAGCTGGCACGGGTCGGTGCCGCGATGTTCGCCTCGCGCCAGCAATTCGTGACCGAGTTGCGCGAGGTCGGTACCGCGGGCGACACGGTGATCGCGGACATCCAGTTCCATGGCGAGATCGCCGACGACATTCCCGATGGTCCCGGCGCGGGCACGGTCATCGAGATGCGTGGTACATCGGAATTCCGCTTCGCGGCCGGGAAGATATCCAGGGTGATCGACAAGGCCTGAGCGGCACTCAAGCCACCACGCGTTCCACCGCCGCCAACAGCGTCTTGCGGTCGTAAGGCTTGGCCAGGTAGGCCATGCTCTCGCCCAGCCACGGATGCTGTTCCTTCATTTCGCCCGAGGTCACCACGACGGGCATGTCCGCATGCCGCAGGGCCAGGTCCTGGCCTGATAGCGAGCCGGGCATGCGCAGGTCCGTGAACAGGACATCCGCTTTTTCCGTCTGCAACCATCGTTCGGCGGTGTCGCCGTCGGGTACCGTGTGCACGCGATGACCCTCTCCTTCGAGGATCATCGCGGTGAGTTCGCGGATGAGGTCGTCGTCCTCCACGAGAAGGACGACGAGGGGGCGTGCAGTAGCCATGGCGTTCCGCTTGCGAAGAGGAATGTCTGCAATGCAGATAGCTCCGCCACGCGTGAATGCGGTGTCAAGAATCGACACCGCCATGGCGGGCGCGCGCTCAGAATCCTTCGAGCACGATCTTGCCCTTCGCCTTGTGGCTTTCGATGAGTTTGTGCGCGCGACGGAGGTTCTCCGCCGTGATCGCGCCGAAGTGCTCGCCAACGGTCGTGCGCAACACGCCGTTATCGACCAGTTCCGCCACACGGTCGAGCAGGTCGTGTTGCTTGCCCATGTCCGGCGTCTCGTACGTCGAACGCGTGAACATCGATTCCCAATGCAATGAAATGGACTTGCGCTTGAGCTTGGTCGCGTCGAGCGACGCGGGATCGTCGATGAGTCCGAACTGGCCCTGCGGCTTCACGATCTCCACGATCTGTTCGTAGTACGCGTCGGTGTGGGTAAGGCTGACGAGGTGGTCGACCTGTCCGATGCCGAGCGCCTCCAGCTGTGGCGCCAGCGGCTTGCCGTGATCGATCACGTGATGCGCGCCGAGTTCGTGCACCCAGCGCGCCGTTTCCTCGCGCGAGGCGGTGCCGATGACCTTGAGCCCGGTCAGGCGGCGGGCCAGTTGCACGAGGATGGAACCGACGCCACCGCCGGCACCGATGATGAGGATCGACTCGCCGTGGTTGCCACCTTCGACGATCTTCAGGCGGTCGAACAGCATCTCCCATGCCGTGATCGCGGTGAGCGGCAGCGCGGCCGCGTCGGCGTCGCCCAGGCTGCGAGGCTTGCGGCCCACGATGCGTTCGTCGACGAGTTGGAAGCGTGCATTGCCGCCCGGACGTAGCAGGGAGCCCGCGTAGAACACCTCGTCGCCTTCCTTGAACAGGGTGACGTCGGCACCGGCCGCGGCCACGGTACCCACGGCATCGAAACCGAGGACACGCGGCGCCGTCACCGGCATGTTGTTCCTGACCTTGGTATCGACAGGATTCACGGACACGGCGCGGATGGCGACCAGCAGGTCGTGCGGCCCCGGCACGGGCTGCGGCAGGTCGATCTCGACCAGGGCGTCCGGGTCGTCGATGGGCAGGCCGTGCTGGGTGTAGACGATCGCTTTCACAGGGGGCTCTCCGTTGGGAATGCCCCATCGTCCTCCCTTCGGCCGGGGCGAAAAACCCATGGATCGCGCCATCAGTTTCCGCGCTGCGTTGAAGATCGTGCATCCTTGGGTATGGACCCCGCCAAAAAGGCTGATACCCAGGTTCCGCTTCTGCCCCTATGATGCGCCCCACGATCGACAGCGTTTCAGGGGGAACGGTATGTCGGAGGGGAAAACGGGCAGCGTGCTCGGCGACCGTCGTTTCGTCGCCGAGATGGATGCCCTGCAGAAGTTCGGCCGGATGGAACGGGAAGCGCAGTTGGGCGATGCCCAGGCGCAGTTCGTGGTGGCGCAGATGTTTGCCGAGGGCGACCACGTCGCCCAGGACCGGCTGCGCGCGGCCCACTGGTTTCGCCGCGCGGCGGAGCAAGGCCATCTCGAAAGCCAATGCCGTCTCGCCGCGCATTACGCGGAAGGTCTCGGCGTGCCGCGCGATCCGTTCGAAGCGGCCGGCTGGTACCGGCGCGCGGCGGAAGCCGGCTCGGCCGACGCGCAGGGTGCGCTGGGCACGCTTTACGCGCGCGGCCACGGCGTCGCCCTGGATCGGAGGGAAGCGCTGCGCTGGTGGGGCCGTGCGGCGGACCAGGGTCATGTGCAGGCGTGCGTGAACCTGGGCGTCTCGCATTATTTCGGTCGCGGTGTTCCTCGGGACGCCGAACTCGCCTTCGCCTTCTACAGCCGGGCCGTGGAACGTGGCGCGCCGGGCGCGCGTGGCTATAGCGATGCGCTTTGCAGCCTCGCGCATATGTACTGCGACGGTATCGGCGTGGCCCGCGATCCGGCCATGGGCGCGCATTACTACCGTCGCGCGGCGGAACTGGGTAGCGGTATCGCCCAGTTCACCCTGGGCAAGCTGTACCTCGATGCCAGCGCGCAACCGGAAGACCGCGAGCAGGCCCGCTACTGGCTCGGCCGTGCCGCCGAGCAGGGCGACGCTGAAGCGCGGCGTCACCTCGCCATGCTGGACGCCGAACTCGCCCCGGCGGAAGGCGTTCAGGCAACCGCGCCCGCGCCGGAACGGCTGGCCCAACTCGGACCCCAAGACGCGGCGGGCCAGTTCCTGCTCGGCCAGCGCCTGGCGTCCGGTGACGGCGTGGCGCGCAACGATCGTGAAGCCGTCCGCTGGCTGGCGCTGGCGGCGGAGCGTGGCCATGTGGCCGCCCAGTACGCGCTGTCGCGGATGATCGACGCCGGTCGCGGCGTACCCCGCAACGTCGAGGAAGTGCTGCGCCTGCTTCGTTGCGCGGCCGGTGCCGGCCATGCCGATGCCCAGTTCGAACTGGGCGTGCTGCACGGCCGGGGTGACGGGGTGCCACGCAACCAGGCGATCGCCCGGGCCTGGTTCCGCAAGGCGGCCGCGCGCGGACACCTGAAGGCGTTGCGCAAGCTGGAGCGGCGGTCCTGGTGGCGCGTCTGGTAGGTTCCCCGCGCCGCAACATCCTGCGGCCGTGACTTCCGGCGCTTCCTTTCCCGCCGTACTCGGATGACCATCGGGCGAATCGATCGAACCCAAGGGCCCATCCGAATGCGTACTCCTCTCGTCAGCGCGATCGCTTTCGCGCTCGCCGGTCTATCCGCCGTGGCCGTCGCCGCCCCGGCCGACGACGCCAGCCAGCTTGCCACCACCCAGCTGCCCCGCAGCGTGCGCCCGACGCATTACGACGTTTCCGTCGTACCGCACGCGGACAAGCTCGCCTTCGACGGCAAGGTCGCCATCGGCATCGACGTGCTGGAGCCCACCGCATCCATCACGCTCAACGCGATGGATATGACCTTCGCCCACGTGACCCTGGTCCCGGCGAAGGGCAAGGCGAAGTTCACGGCGCCCAAGGTCGCGATAGACGCGGACGCGCAGACGGTGACCTTCACCTTCGACCATGCCGTTCCCGCCGGCAGCTATACGCTGTCGATGGATTACACCGGCAAGATCGGCACGCAGGCCAACGGTCTGTTCGCGATCGACTACGACACCAAGTCCGACGGCAAGAAGCGCGCGCTGTACACGCAGTTCGAGAACTCCGATGCGCGCCGCTTCGTGCCCTCGTGGGACGAGCCGGCCTACAAGGCGACCTTCACGCTCTCGGCGACGGTGCCGAGCAACCAGATGGCGGTGAGCAACATGCCGGCCGCGTCGAAGAAGGACCTCGGCAATGGTTTGACGAAGGTCTCGTTCCAGCCTTCGCCGAAGATGTCCACCTACCTGCTGTTCTTCGGCCTGGGCGAATTCGATCGCGCCACCACGAAGAGCGACGGCGTCGAGATCGGCGTCATCACGCAGAAGGGCCTCACCTCGCAGGCACAGTTCACGCTCGACACGGGCAAGGCCGTGCTGCAGGAATACAACGCTTATTTCGGCGTGCCGTATCCGCTGCCCAAGCTCGACAACATCGCTTCCCCGGGTTCGAGCCAGTTCTTCTCCGCGATGGAGAACTGGGGCGCCATCTACACCTTCGAATACGCGCTGCTGCTCGACCCGTCCATCTCCACGCAGTCCGACAAGCAGGAAGTCTTCAACACCGCCGCGCACGAAATGGCGCACCAGTGGTTCGGCGACCTGGTGACCATGCGCTGGTGGGACGACCTCTGGCTCAACGAAGGCTTCGCCTCGTGGCTGGCCTCGCGCACCACCGAGCGCCTGCATCCGGAATGGCATACCAACCTCGAAGCGGTGTTCATCCGCGAAGCGGCGATGTCGCGCGACGCCGTCGCCACCACCCACCCGGTGGTGCAGCACGTGGCGACCGTGGAGCAGGCCAGCCAGGCTTTCGATTCGATCACCTATTCCAAGGGTGAGTCGGTGATCCGCATGCTCGAAGCCTATGTGGGCGCGGATACGTGGCAGAAGGGCGTGCAGGCGTACATCAAGGCGCATGCGTATTCGAACACGGTGTCAGACGATCTCTGGAAGGAGATCGACGCGGCGGCGGGCAAGCCGGTCAGCACCATCGCCCACGACTTCACGTTGCAGCCGGGCATCCCGCTGGTGCGCGTGGAATCGGTGTCGTGCGCGAACGGCTCCACCACGCTGAAGCTGACGCAGGGTGAGTTCACCCGCGATCGTCCGGAGAAGAAGGCGCTTGCGTGGCATGTGCCGGTGATCGCGAAGACGGTCGGCGGTACGCCTTCGTCGACGTTGCTTTCCGACGGCACCGGCACGCTCACCGTCGCCGGTTGCACGCCGGTGCTGGTCAACGCGGGCCAGACCGGCTACTACCGCACCCTGTACGCGCCGGCGCAGATCAAGGCGTTGCAGGGCGCGTTCGCCAAGCTCGATCCGATCGACCAGCTCGGCCTCACCGCCGACGTCTGGGCGTTGGGCATGGGCGGCTTGCAGCCCGCGTCCGACGTGCTCGACCTGATCAAGGCCGCCCCGCTGGATGCCACGCCGCTGCTGTGGGACGGCATCGCCAGCGACTTCTCCACGCTCGACGATTACTACCAGGGCGACGTGAAGCGCCAGGCCGCGCTGCGCAAGTACGCGATCTCCCGCCTCTCGCCGAAGTTCGACCAGGTCGGTTGGGAAGCGAAGCCGGGCGAGGAAGCCCCGGTGGCGGTCCTGCGTGCGCACCTCATCGGTACGTTGGCCCACCTGGGCGACGCGAAGGTCATCGCCGAGGCGCGTCGTCGCTACGAGACGAACACGATGCCGGCCGAGCTGCGCAAGTCGATCCTCGCCGTGGTCGCTTCGCATGCGGACGCCGCCACCTGGGACAAGTTGCACGCGGAAGCCAAGGCGGAGAAGACCCCGCTGGTGAAGGATCGCCTGTACGCCCTGCTGGGAACGACGGAAGACGAGGCGCTGGCGAAGCGGGCACTCGAACTCGCGCTCACCGACGAGCCGGGTGCGACCAACAGCGCCGGCATGATCTCCGCCGTCTCGCGTGCGCATCCGGAACTGGCTTTCGATTTCGCGGTGGAGCATAAGGACACGGTCGATCATTTCGTCGATTCGACCTCGTCGGCGCGTTACTACCCGATGCTTGCAGGTGGCTCGCTCGACCTGGCCACGATCGACAAGATCAAGGCCTTCGCCGACAAGTACATCGCCGCGACCTCGCGCCGCGACGCGGAAACCAGCATCGCGAACATCCGCTACCGCGCCATGGTCCGCAAGGAACGCCTGCCGGCGATCGATGCGTGGCTGAAGAAGAACGGCTGATCGATACCGCTGTGATCGACATCGCTTGAGTGATGGCCCCGCCGGTCGCGAGACCGGCGGGTTTTTTTTGTCCGACTCCGGCCGCGGCTCTTGTGGGAGCCGCTTCAGCGGCGATGGGTGCTTGCCGTAGCCTGTCCCGCTGCCGCGGGATCGCCGACAAGGTCGGCTCCCACAGGTCTGCTCCAAGTCCCACAGGTCTTTTCCAAGTCCTAAGGGTCAGTTCCAAGTCCCCCGGTCTGCTCCAAGTCCCACAGGTAGACGGGCCCATCAGGTTTAGAAGCGTTCTAGTACGCCGGCGATGGTGGCGGTCATGAAGGTGGCGATGGAACCGCCCAGCACGGCGCGCAGGCCAAGGCGGGCGAGGTCGCCGCGACGGTTGGGTGCGAGGCCGCCGATGCCGCCGATCTGGATCGCGATCGACGAGAAGTTGGCGAAGCCGCACAGCGCATAGGTCGCGATCAGGCGGCTTTCCGGCAGCAGGTCGGGCAGGTGACGTGCGAGGTCCGCATACGCCACGAACTCATTGATCACGACTTTCTGGCCGATGAAGCTGCCGACGAGAGTGGCGTCCTGCCAGGGCACGCCGATCAACCACGCCACCGGGGAAAGCACCCAGCCGAAGATGGTCTCCAGGCTCAGCACCACCGGATGACCGGTGCTGGCGGAGAGCCACGCATTGAGGCTGTGCTCGCCACCGATCGTACCCACCCACTGCACCGGGCCGTTGATGAGGGCGATCAGCGCGATGAAGGCGAGCAGCATGGCGCCGACGTTCATCGCCAGCTTCAGGCCGTCGCCCGCGCCCGTGGCCGCGGCGTCGATGACGTTGGTCGTGGTCTTCTCGACGTCGATCTTCACCGTGCCGCGGGTGAGCGGTTCCTGCGTCTCGGGAACCAGGATCTTCGCCAGCACCATGGTGGCCGGGGCGGCCATGACGCTCGCGGTGAGCAGGTGCTTCGCATAGAACATGCGCTGCGCCGGATCGTCACCGCCGAGCATGGCCACGTAGGCCGCCATCACGGAGCCGGCGATATGCGCCATGCCGCCGATCATCACGGTCATCAGCTCGGCCTGGGTCATCCGCTCGATGTACGGCTTGATGGTGAGCGGGGCTTCGGTCTGGCCGATGAAGACGCTGGCGCAGACGCTGGTGGTTTCCGCGCCGGACACGCGCATCACCTTGGTGATCACCCAGGCCATGCCCTTCACGATCTGCTGCATCACGCCGAGGTGGTAGAGCACGCCGGTGAGCGCCGCGAAGAAGACGATGGTCGGCAGCACCTTCACCGCGAAGATCACGCCGAACTTGCTGCTGTCGAGCAGGCTGCCGAAGATGAAGCGCGAGCCCACGTCGACGTAATCGAGCAGGCGCACGAAGCCCGTGGCGATGGCGTCGAAGACGTCGCGGCCCAGCGGCACCTTGAGCACGATGGCCGCGAAGGCGATCTGCAAGGCGACGCCGGTGGCGACCAGCTTCCAGTCGACCACGCGCTTGTTGTTGGAGAAGCAGAACGCGATGCCGACGAGCACCGCCAAACCGAACAGGCCAAAAAGGACGTGGCCTAGCAGACCCAGCATCGTGACTTACCCCTTGGAAGGCCGGGGGCAGCCCCGTGACCACTTTAAAAAACGCGAGGTTACGGGAGGTGGCCTTGTGGGGCAAGGCGCGCTGCGGAATCGGGATGGGCCGGTGTCTTTCGCAGGCCCCCTGTCAGGGCTTACCCTCGACGCATGAATCTCTTCCTCACCATCGCCCTGGTCCAGATCGTGGCCCTGGTCACGCCCGGCCCGGACTTCTTCTTCGTGTCCCAACTCGCCGCCAGCCGCTCGCGGCGCGAGGCCTTCGCGGGCGTGGTCGGCATCGCCTTGGGCGTGGCGGTCTGGGCGGCGCTGGCCCTGCTCGGCCTGCAGATCCTCTTGCACCGGCTGGCCTGGCTGGAGCGGGGCATCGCCATCGCCGGTGGTGCCTACCTCTGCTTCATGGGATTCCAGATGCTCCGGTCGGCGTGGAGGGCGAAACCGGACGCCGCCGTGCCGGTGGTCGACGTGCGCGGCTCCAGCCCGTGGCGCGCGCTGGTACGCGGGCTGGCCACCAACCTGGCCAACCCCAAGGCCGCGATCTACTTCGCTTCGATCTTCTCGGCCTTCGTCGGAGACGGCATGTCCGCCACGACGCGCTGGGGCCTCTGGGCCATGGTCACCGTGGAAACCCTGCTCTGGTTCGCCGTGGTGGCGGGCATCTTCGCCTTGCCCGCGATGCGCCGCGGCTACGTGCGTGCGAGCCGTTGGATCGACGGCGGCGCGGGGGCGATCTTCACCCTTTTCGGCCTGCACCTGATCTTCGGCCGGCGGGCGATCTAGCCCTTCTCGAGGTTGCGTGTCACCTGGGCCAGGCTTTCAGCCAGCAGGCCGGGCTGGTCCACGCCCTCCAGCGCCGCGCGGGCGAGGTCGGCGATGAGTGCCCGCACCCGCTCGGCCATGCGCTTGCCGGCGGGAGTGAGGGCGATGTCGGCCAGGCGACGGTCCGCCTCGTTGCGCACGCGCAACACCAGGCCGCGCTCCACGCCCGCGTCCACCGCATGGGTCACCGTGCTGGCATTGACGCCGCAGGCGCTGGCCAGTTCGGTGGAGATCATGCTGCCGCGCGAGGCCAGCATCAGCAGGATGTCGCTCTGCAAGGCGGTGAGCCCGAATTCGCGTTGGGCACGGCGGCGCACGGCATCGCGCAGGCGCGATCCCGCCAGCATCAGGTCACGGCCCAGGCCCAGGGGCGAGGGCGTCGTCTCGTCGCCGGTCATGTCAATCGGCCGCTCGACGCCATGCGCCAGGAGGCATGCCTATCGTGCGGGTGAAGACCCGCGTGAAATGACTTTGTTCGGCGAAGCCGCAGCCCAGCGCGATGTCGGCTAGCGACATCTCCGTGGTGCGGAGCAGTTCGCATGCGCGTTCGATACGCCGGTCGAGCAGCCAGCGGTGCGGCGGCTTGCCCAGGCTGCGGCGGAACGCGCGCGAGAAATGGTTGACGGACAAGCCGCAGGCCTCGGCCACGGCGGCCACCGGGAAGGACTGGTCCAGCCGTTCGTCCATATAGGCGATGGCCCGGCGTTCCTGCCAGGTGGCGAGGCCCCCGCGAGGGGTGGCCTCCTCCCGGCAGGGGCGGAAGGTCAGGATGGCACGCAGGGCCAGGGCGACGTGGGCGAGCAGGGGAGCGTTGGGCGCCTCGGCGCGCAGGCTGTCGAACAGCACCTGGGCCAGGGTGCGCACGGCAGGCGGGTGCGGGGCGCATACATCGCCTTCCGTCTGCCGGCGAAACAGGATGGCACCCGCCCCCTCGGTATCGGCCGCGTAGGCGGCGCGATAGATCAGGAGGAGGTCGTCCTCGGCATCGTCGGCGTCGTCGAGCAGGATCTCGGTGAGCTGGGCGCGACCGCGCAGGTCGGCGATGAGGTTGACCCCCCGCTGCCGGTCGCCACGATCCACGGCGGCGGATCGTTGGGCGAGATCGACGATGACGGTGGGTAAACCCACGTGACGGGTAGTGCAGGCTGGTTCGGCGCGGTACATGGGCCGATCCTCTCGAGGTATCGGATGACGAGCCAAGGATTGCGCATGCAAGGAATCCAGCCTACACCCTTAAGAGGTAGGGTACGCAACTAGGCCTTTTGGCCTCATGCCTCGTCGATTTCCTTGCGCTCGAGGATGTAGCCCAGCCCCCCTTCGCGGAACCAGCGGTACCCATAGGGTTCGAGCATCACGTGGTGCCGGCCGTGGCCGTCCGGCTCGCTGTGGTCCTCCGAAAGGACGTTGGTCAAGCGGTCGGGCAGCGAGAAGGCCGCTTCGCAGGGGGCTTCCGACAGGTTGTGCAGGAACAGCGTCGCGTTGCCGCGCCAGCGATAGCGCATCATCAGCACGGCGTTGTCGTCCAGCGGCAATACCTCGAAGTCGCCCCAGGACACCTCGGGGATCTCCTTGCGCATGCGGATCACCCGCTCCATCCAGTTGAGCAGGGACCCGGGGTCCCGGCGTTGCTGGGCCACGTTGATGTGCCTGTATCCGAAGGGCCCTTTCGAGATGACCCTGGCGGACGCGCGGCGGGCGGCGGTGAAGCCGGCGAAGGGTTCGGTGGACCATTGCATCGGCGTGCGCGCGCACTCGCGTTCGGGCAGGGTGAGGTCGTCGCCCATGCCGATCTCGTCGCCGTAGCGCAGCACCGGCGTGCCGGGCAGCGTGAGCATCAGGCTGTAGGCCAGTTCGATGCGGCGACGGTCGTTGCGCAGCATCGGCGCCAGGCGCCTGCGGATGCCGCGTCCATAGAGTTGCATGTCCTTGTCCGGCCCGAACTCGGCGAACACGCGTTCGCGCTGGCCGGCGGTGAGGCGGCCGAGGTCCAGTTCGTCGTGGTTGCGCAGGAATTGCGCCCATTGGGCGGTAGCCGGACGCGACTTCGTCTTTTCCAGTGCCTTCGCTAGCGGACGGACGTCCGCCGTCGCCAGGGCGTAGAACAGGTTCTGGTTCACCTGGAAGTTGAACATCATCTGCAGGCGGTCGCCGTCCGAACCGAAGTACTGCATGTCGTCCTTGGGTAACACGTTCGCCTCGGCGAGGATGATCGCGTCGCCCTGTCGCCACTGCAGCAGTTCGCGGAACGAGCGCAGCATGTCGAACTGTTCTTTCGGGCGTGCCACGTCGACTCCTTTCGTGGAGATCACGAAGGGCACGGCGTCCATGCGAAAACCGGACACGCCGAGTTGGATCCAGAAGCCCATGATCTTCAGGATCTCCGCCTGCACGTGCGGGTTCGAGGTGTTGAGGTCGGGCTGGAAATCGAAGAAGCGATGGAAGTACCACGCTTTCGCCGTTTTCTCGTAGCTCCACGTGCTCTTCTGCACCCCCGGGAACACCATGCCTTCCTTCGCGCCGTCGGGGCGGGTGTCCGACCAGACGTACCAGTCGCGGTACTTGGAGGACGGATCGCGACAGGCGTCACGGAACCAGGGGTGCCGGTCCGAGGTATGGTTCACGACCAGGTCCATCATCACGCGCATGCCACGTTGGCGGGCGGCGTGGGTGAACTCCACGAAGTCGCCCAGCGTCCCGTAGCGCGGATCGACGTTGTAGTAGTCGGCGATGTCGTAGCCGCCGTCCTTGCAGGGCGAGGTCTGGAAGGGCATCAGCCATATCGCGGTCACGCCCAGGCCCTGGAGGTATTCCAGGCGGCGGCCGAGACCCTGGAAGTCGCCGGTCCCGTCGCCATTGGAATCCTGGAAGGTGCCGACGGAGAGGCAGTAGACGATCGCGTTCTTGTACCAGAGGTCGTTGATCATGGCGGCTCGGTCCACGGGATGGGGCGAGGCTAGGCGATGGCGCGTGAAGGCATTTCGTATACGTGCCAGGCGTGAAGCTCGGCAGGGTTGCAAGGCACCGGAGGATTCGTGAAAGAACGGCTATGGTGGCGCGACGGCGTCGTCTACCAGGTGTATCCACGTTCGTTCGCCGATGCGAACGGCGACGGTATCGGCGATCTGGAAGGCATCCGCGGCAAGCTCGAGTACCTCGCGTCCCTGGGCGTGGATGCCTTGTGGATCTCGCCCATCTACCCCTCGCCCATGGCCGATTTCGGCTACGACGTGAGCGACTACCGTGGCATCGATCCGTTGTTCGGCGATATCGACGTGCTCGATGCCTTGCTGGCCGACGCGCATGCGCTCGGCCTGAAGGTGATCCTCGATTTCGTGCCGAACCACAGCTCCGACGAGCACCCGTGGTTCCGTGAAAGCCGCCGCTCGCGCGACAGCGCATTTCGCGACTGGTACATCTGGCGCGATCCCTCCCCCGACGGTGGGCCGCCGAACAACTGGCTGTCGAACTTCGGTGGCAGCGCATGGGCCTTCGATGCGCGCACGGGCCAGTATTACCTGCACCTGTTCCTGGACAAGCAGCCGGACCTCAACTGGCGCCATCCCGTGTTGCGCGAGGCGATGTACGACGCGATGCGTTTCTGGTTGCGGCGCGGTGTCGACGGGTTCCGCGTGGACGTGGTCTACCACGTGATGAAGGATGCCGAATTTCGCGACAACCCGCCCAACCCGGACTACCGCGAAGGCATCGATTCCGAAGCCCACCGCCTGCTGCCGCTGCACACGGCCGATTTACCGGAAGCGCAGGGCGTCGTCGCCGCGATGCGGTCGGTGGTGGACGAATTTCCGGAACGTGTGTTGATCGGGGAGTTGTACCTCCCGTTGGAACGGATCGTGGCTTACTACGGCGAGGGCCTGGCGGGGGCGAACCTGCCGTTCAACTTCCTGCTGATCGGTGCGCCGTGGGAAGCGCGTTTCGTCGCCGACCTGGTAGAGCGTTATGAAGCCGCGCTTCCCGAAGGCGGCTGGCCGAACTGGGTCCTGGGCAACCACGACAAGCCGCGTATCGCTTCGCGCGTGGGTGACGCGCAGGCGCGTGTCGCGGCCGTGTTGCTGCTGACCCTGCGGGGCACTCCCACGATGTACTACGGCGACGAGATCGGCATGCACGACGTGCCGATTCCCTTCGAGGAAGTGCGCGATCCCTTCGAGCGCAACGAACCCGGCAAGGGCCTGGGCCGGGACCCGCAACGCACGCCGATGCGCTGGTTCCCGCGCGAGGGGGCCGGTTTCACGAGGGGTGTGCCGTGGCTGCGCATCGGCGACGACGTGGCCTCGCGCAACGTGGCCACGCAGTCGGACGATCCGTCGTCGCTGCTTTCGCTCTACCGGATGTTGCTGCGCATGCGGCGGGGCTCTCCCGCGCTCAGCCGGGGTGCGATACGCGTGCTCGGCGTGAGCGACGCGGTCCTGGCCTTCGAGCGTACCGATGGCGATGAACGCTTCGTGGTGATGCTCAATTTCACCGGCGAACCGGCCGCCTTGCCCATGACGGAACCCGCCGATGCCTGCGTGCTGTCCACGCACCCGGGCGCCGGCAGTGGCGACCTGCGCGCCGATGAAGCGCGGATCTACCGGGGCTAGCCGTTACAGGACCCAGCGCGCGAGGGCGGCCACCACGGCGAGCGCGAGCACCACGATCAACACATGGCGCAGGTAGGCTCCGCCGGACACGCCACCGTCGTAACTGGCATCGTCATAGTCGTGCGAGGCATCGCGCGGGTGGCGGACGAAAGGCAGGCGCAGGCGTTTGCGGCGTTTGGCTGGCATATCGGCATGCTACCGATTCAGGTACCTATCCGCGAGGTGTTCTTCAGTTCCTCGAGGATCTCCGGGCCTCGCACGTCGATGTGGTCGAGGTTGTTCACGTAGAACCGCACGAAGGGTTTCTCCGCGTCCTTCGGCATCCATGGCTTCGCCCAGACGAAGACCACGCAATAGCCGTCCGCTTCCGCGATGAGTTTGTCGAGCCGCGCCCGCAGCAGCTTGCGCACGGGATAGGCGTCGATGTCCTTCGCGGTGAGGGTGATCGTTGGCCGCAGTTCGCTATCGTCGTGGCGGAAGGGGCGCGAGAAGCGCAGGTAGTAGCCGCCTTCCTTCGTGGCGCGCAACGAGGCCGTGCCCCACCACACGGCGCGGGTACCGAGCTGGTCGGCCGCTTTCTGCCGGTAGATGTTGCGGAAGAGCGTCTCGTAGGTCACCGTCTCGCCGCCGATCTCGACGGTGGCCTCGGCGAGGTCCTTGTCCCTGCGGTGTTCGAGGAACTTCTGCACCAGCGAGGACAGCCGGTAGTAATGGCTGGGACGCGGCTTGAGGCCAGGGCTGGTGTTGCTCGCCACGCGGCGCGCGGGTCCCGCGGCCGGGTCCGCCTTCGCCGCCGCGGCGGTGGCACGGAAATGATCGGCCGGTCGTTCCGCTTCGAAGACATCCGGTGACTTGCCGGCGGCGGGTTCACCCCGGCCGTGCGCCACCTCGCAGCTTTCCGCATGGTCTTCCAGGCGGCGCGATCGGAAATACGGGCGAATGCGCAGGTTCTGCTCGGGCTTGTCCAGGCAGGCGCAGATCAGCGGCGCGGAACACCCGGTGCCGACGCAGGTGAACGTGGCGTCGTGGCCGAGCAGGTCGGCCCAATAGAGCTCGTAGGCACGCTCGGCGGTGAGCCGTTCGTTGCGCTGGGGAGTGATCGCTTCTTCGATCGACACGATGGGGTTCCGGGGTGCTGTCGATCCGGACTTTACCGCGAGCTCGCATCGCCGACAGGGTCGGCTCCCACCAGGCTGGCTCAGAAGCTCCCGAACCCTCGGGCTGGCTCCAGCCCGAGATCCGTCTTCACCCCGCGCAGGAAGGCCAGGACGTCCTCGTAGCGGCCGGCGGCCACGAGCGACTCGGCGGTCAGCAGGCCGAGGCCGGCGATGGGGTCGTCGCGGTACCAGGCGATGCGGGCGGATTCGTCCGGTTCGACGCGGGCGGCTTCGCGCAGCACTTGCCAGGCGTGCGACTTGCGCACGGCGCCTGCGACGGTGGAGTGGATATCGACGATCCGGGCGTGCGGCATACGGCTCAACCTCTGTACGGCGGCGATGGTGCGCCGACACGTTGCATAGACGGCAACGTGCCTACCTTTCCTGTCCTGATCCTTTCCCGACGGAGATTCCGCTCATGGCCAAGGTCCTCGTTCTCTACTACTCGGCGTACGGCCACATCGAAACGATGGCCAACGCCGTCGCCGAGGGCGCCCGTGAAGCGGGTGCCAGCGTCGACATCAAACGCGTTCCCGAACTGGTTCCCGAGGACGTCGCGAAAAAATCCGGTCTCAAGCTCGATCAGGCCGCGCCCGTGGCACGGGTGGACGAACTCGAGAACTACGACGCCATCATCATCGGAACCGGTACCCGTTACGGCCGTATGACCTCGCAGATGGCCAACTTCCTCGACCAGACCGGCGCCCTGTGGATGCGTGGCGCGCTCAACGGCAAGGTGGGTGGTGCCTTCGCCTCGACGGCCTCGCAGCATGGCGGCCAGGAGACGACGCTGTTCTCGATCATTACGAACCTGTTTCATCTGGGCCTGATCCCGGTGGGCTTGCCTTACAGTTTCCAGGGCCAGTTGAAACTCGACGAGATCACCGGTGGCAGCCCCTACGGAGCTACGACCATCGCGGCCAGCGACGGTTCCCGCAAACCTACCGAGAACGAACTCGCCGGTGCCCGTTTCCAGGGCAGGCACATCGCCGAAGTCGCCGCGAAGCTCTTCGGCTGAGGCTCAGGCTTCCTGCCAGCGCGAGCGCCGCCAGTGGCTGGGGCTTTGTCCCACCAGGCGGCGGAAAAGGTTGCACAGGTGCGCCTGGTCGGAGAGGCCGCAGGCCAGGGCGATCTGGCTGAGCGGTTCACGGGTCTGCAACATCAGCGACTGCGCGCGTTCCACGCGGCGGCGCATGATGTATGCATGCGGCGGATCGCCGAAGGTGTCCTTGAACGCCCGGCAGAAATAGCTGCTGGACAGCCCGGCGATCGTCGCCAGATGCTCGATGGTGATCGGGAACCCCAGGTTCTCGTCCACGTGGGCCGCCACGCGGCGTGCCTGCCACGGGGCCAGGCCCGCGCCGGCACGACGGCGTGCCGCCACCGGCTCCTTTGCCTCGACCGGCGCCTGCTCACGTTCCAGCAGCGCGGCCACCTGGGCGACGCAGGCACGGGTGGTGGCGAGATCGGTCTCGGCGGCGGTGAGGGCCTGCTCCAGCAGGCGGGTGACGCTGGAGGACGCCATGCCATGCATGGCCTCGGAAGCCAGGGTGGCTCCCGTCCCGGCGTAAGCGTTGGTTTCGAATCGCATGTGCATCGGCTCCACGGCGGCGGCTCATGGGCGGGACTGCCCATGAAGGCAGCGTATGCGCGATGCGGGTCGGGCTGAATTCTACATACGGTCGGGGCGCTCCATACCAAAGGATAGGAGCGCCATGTCGCGTTTCTTGTAAGAGCTGTGCCGTAACGGTCAAAAACCATCACCGGCGTGCAAGACTGATATGCCGTTTATCCATGACGATTCGGGCCGATTCCTACAAGACACCCCGCATCCAGCCTCCCGATGTCCCTATTCATACCCTTGCAAAGCCGTGCCTATGCCCCCGCCGCCCGCCCGCGGCGGCTGGTCGCCGGCCTGCTCATGGGTTTTGGCGCGCTTCTGGCACTGGGCGTTTTCCTGGTCGATACCTTCACCCCGCTGCAAAGCGCGGTGGCGGTGGTCTACGTGGTGGTGGTGCTCCTGGTGGCCGCCAGTGGCAGCCGCCGTGCGATCGTCGGTGCCGCCGTGGGCTGCATGGTGCTGACCGCCGTGGCCTACCTGCGCGGGCACGGATGGATCGCCCTGGACGCGGCCATGATGCGCTGCGCGGTGAGCCTGGTGGCGATCGCCATCACCGCCGTGCTGGCGCTGCGCAATCGCGACCGCATGATCACCATCGCGGGCCAGGCGAGCCTGATCGAACTGACCCACGATTCCATCTTCGTCCGCGACATGGACGACATCATCGTGTTGTGGAACGGCGGCGCCGAGCAGCTCTACGGCTGGACGGCCCACGAGGCCCTGGGCCGTCGTGCGAACGACCTGCTCGGCACGGCCATCCCCGGCGACCGCAAGGCCGCCGACGCCGAACTCTCCGGTACCGGCCGGTGGGAAGGCGAGGTGATCCAGCGCCATCGCGATGGCCGCATCGTGATCGTCGAGGCGCGTTGCGCCCTGCTGCGTGACGAGCAGGGCAAGCCGAGGGTCATCCTGGAAGCCGGCACCGACGTGACCGAGCGCCGTGCCGCGGCCGCCGCCATGGCCGAGAGCGAGCGCCGTTACCGCAGCATGTTCGAAACGGCCCGGTTCTCGTTCTGGGAAGAGGATTATTCGCGGGTGATGGAGCGGGTCGCCGTCCTGCGCGAGGAGGGCGTGACCGACCTGGCCGCCTACCTGGAGGCCCACCCGGAGTTCGTCACGGAAGCCTGCGCGCTCACCTACGTCACCGACGTCAACGAGGCCGCCGTGCGCATGTTGGGGGCCCGGTGCCGCGACGACCTGATCGGGCCGCTCAGCCGTTTCCTGCCCGCTTCCGAGCGCACGTTCGCCCATGTGCTGCTCACCATCATCCAGGGCGGCGGGATCGCCGAGGGCGAAACCCACCTGGTGAACCTGCGCGGTGAGCGGCTCACCGTGTTGTTCGGCATGAACATGCCCCTGGGCCCCAGCCGGTACGACCGCGTGCTGGTGAGCGTCGTGGACATCACCGACCGCAAGCGCGCCGAGCGTGCCTTGATCGCGGTGCAGGCCGAGCTGGCCCAGGCGGCGCGGGTCACGGCCCTGGGTGAGATGAGCGCTTCCATCGCGCACGAAGTGAACCAGCCGCTGGCCGCGATCGTCACCCATGGCGAGGCGGCCCTGCGCTGGCTGCGCCGGCCCGAGCCGGACCTGGGCGAAGCCTGCGACGCCATCGAGCGCGTGGTGCGCGATGCCCGCCGGGCCAGCGAGGTGGTCCATCGCGTGCGCAGCCTGGCCAGCAAGGAGCCGCGCCAGCATGTGCTGTTCGACCTGGCCGCCCTGATCGAGGAATGCGCACAGTTGCTCGACGGCGAGATCGCCCTGCATCGCATCGTCCTGCACGTGGACATCGCCCGTGACGCGCCCATGCCGCGCGGTGACCGCGTCCAGCTGCAACAGGTGATCGTGAACCTCATGGGCAACGCGATCCGGGCCATGTCCGCGGTATGCGGACAGCGGCGGTTGCTGGTGCGCGCACGCGCCGAGGGGGCGAACGGCCTGCTGGTGGAGGTCGAGGACAGCGGCACGGGCATTCCGGAACACATCGCACCCCATCTGTTCGATGCCTTCGTCACCACGCGGGGCGATGGCATGGGAATGGGTCTTGCCATTTGCCGCTCGACGATCGAATCTCACGGTGGCCGCCTGTGGGCGACCAACCGTCCGGAAGGGGGAGCGACCTTCCATTTCACGCTGCCGGTCACGGTGGCCGAGGAGCTCCGGGCATGACACGGGTACCCATCGCCAATGCCGCGCGGACGCCGATCGTATGCATCGTGGACGACGATGCCTCGGTGCGCGAGGCGCTCGCATCGCTGTTCCGCTCGGTGGGACTGAGCGTGGCCAGCTTTGGCAGCGCCGCCGATTTCCTCGCCCGCGAGCATGCCGACGCGCCGGGTTGCCTCGTGCTCGACGTGCGGCTGCCCGGAGTCAGCGGCCTCGACTTCCAGTCGCAACTGGCGTCGATGGATAACCACCTGCCGATCATCTTCATGACCGGGCACGGTGACATCCCGATGTCCGTCCGCGCGATGAAGGCCGGCGCGCTGGATTTCCTGGCCAAGCCCTTCCGCGACCAGGACATGCTCGACGCCGTGGCCAACGCCATCGAGCGGGATGCGGCGGCGCGACGCGACGCCGACGCGCTGGCCACCCTGCGCCAGGCCTACGCTTCGCTGACGCCGCGCGAACGGGAGGTGATGGCCCACGTCACCGCCGGGCTGATGAACAAGCAGGTGGGCGGGCTGCTCGGCCTGTCCGAGATCACGGTGAAGATCCACCGCGGCAACGTCATGCGCAAAATGGGCGCGAAATCCCTGGCGGAACTGGTGAAACAGGCGGAAGCACTGGGCATTCGCTCCTGACCCGGCGCTCGCCGCACACTTCCGTATGATTCCCATTCCGCCGCCTGCGGCGCACTGTATGGTCGGCAGGTCTGGCAGGTGCTGGGCGAGGACTCGAGGTTGGCCGCTAACAGGATTGTGGCGATCGTGGACGATGACGAGGCCGTGCGCGCGGCTACGGTGAGTCTGGTTCGGTCGCTGGGACACGAGGCACGGGGTTTCATCTCGGCCGAGGAGTTCCTCCGCCACGGGGGCGACGACATCGATTGCCTCGTCACCGACGTGAACATGCCCGGCATGGACGGGCTCGAACTGCATCGGCGACTCATCGAACGGGGCCACACCTATCCGGTCGTCTTCGTCACGGGGTTCCCCGACGAAAGCCTGCGCGAACGCGCCATGAAAGAGGGCGCCTTCTGCTATATCGGCAAGCCGTTCAGCGGCGACGAGCTGGTCACCTGCCTGGAACGGGCGCTGGATCGCGGTCGGTAAGGTTTTTCGTCGCCGGGGTTTGCTACGCTCCGCGCCCATGACCCTCATCGTGTTCCTCTTCCTTCTCGTCGTCGGCCTCGTCCTCATGGTCCGGCGCCGTTCGCGCAGCGGCATCGTATTCGCCGTCCTTTCGCTGGCATGGCTGTTCTTCGCCGGTTGCGGTCCGCTGACGGGCATGTTGCTCGGCCGGTTGCAGTCGGGCTTCGCGCCCGACGTCGCGCAGTGGGGCCAGCGCAACGCGATCATCCTGCTGGGCGCCGGCACGGTGCGCAGTGGGGCCGGCGCCGTCGAACCCAGCCTCTATGCGAACGGGCGCATCCTGCGCGCCGCCGAGCTCTACCGTTCCTGCAAGGCCACCGGCGCGGACTGCAAGGTGGAAGTGAGCGGTGGTGATGCGATGAAGCTGCGCCAGGCCGAAGCCGATGTCTACGCGATCACCCTCGACCGCCTCGGCATACCGCGCGCCGACCTGGTGCTCGAGGCGCGCAGCATGAATACGTTTCAGAATGCCCAGTTCAGCAAGCCGCTGCTGATGGCCTACGGCGCGGACAAGGTGGTGCTGGTGTCCTCGGCGGTCCATCTGAAGCGGGCGGTGCTCTATTTCGCCCACTTCGGCATCCGCGGGGAAGCGGTAAGGGGCGATTACGTCACTGCCCGTTACGACTGGTTGCCCACCTCGGAAAACCTCTCCTTCGCGGATTTCGCGATTCATGAATACATCGGCGTGGCCCGCTACCACTTCTATAACGCGATGGGCTGGAACGCGCCGAAGATTCCTGAAGAAAACGTGACCGCGCCGACGCATACGTAACAATTGGCGCTTTATGCTGGTTCACCGTCCGGCACGGACCCGACAACCCAGGAGTTGCCCGTGAAGTCACGTTATATCCTCGCCGCCCTGCTGGCCGCCGCCTCCGTCGCGCCGGTCGCCGCCTTTGCGCAAGAAGCCGCCCCGGCCGCGAATCCCGCCAGCGCGATTCCCGCCTCGGACAAGCAGGCGATCCAGAACTACAACCTCAACGAAGACGTGTTCAACCGTATCGTCAAGGTGTCGCAGGACGCGAAGAAGCAGGGGATCAAGCCGAAGGATGCGAAGACCGATTTCTCGAAGATCCATTCACTCGACGATCTCGCCGCCCAGGTGACCGCCGCCGATCCGAGGATCGAGCCGCTCATCAAGAAGTACGGCTTCACGCCGCGCGAGTTCCTGCTGGCGAACCTGGCCGTCACCAACGCGGCGATCGCCTCGGAAGCGAAGAACAACCCGCAGATGGCCGCGTATGTCGACCAGTCCAAGGTGAACAAGCAGAACGTCGCTTTTTATGAAGCGCACAAGGCGCAGATCAACGCGTTGATGGCGCAGGACGAGGCCGGCGGCCAGTAATGCTTTTGGTGGGAGCCGACCTTGTCGGCGATGGGTGCTTGCCTCGATCCGGCCCGCTGCCGTGGGATCGCCGACAGGGTCGGCTCCCACCTTGAATCTTATTTCCCCAGGTACCGGTCCAGGGCGTCGATCGCCTCGGCGCAGTCCGCGCGGCCGAAGCCGATGCGGAAACGGTCGGTGGGGGTGGTGGTGAGTTCGGATCGGTAGTTGGAGGCGGGGAGCAGGAGTACGCCGGCTTGTTCGACGAGGTCGGTCGCGAATGCGTCGACACCTTCTGGTCCGAGGTATCGCGGATAGGCGATGCAAGCTCCATCGGGGCGATGCCACTGGAAGCGGTCGGGCCAACGTGCGAAGAAATCGTCCAGCGTGGCGAGGTTGCGGTCGATGCGCTGGCGATGGCCATCCAGGATCGTCGAGCGTGCTTTCAGCGCGATCAAGGCCAACGCTTCCGACGGCCCGGCGTTGCAGATCGACAAGTAGTGCTTGTAGCGCTCCATGCGCTGCAACAGCGCACGGTCGGCGCAGGCGATCCAACCGATGCGCAGGCCCGGCAAGCCATAGGCCTTGGACATCACGCCTAGCGACAACCCCTTTTCATAGACATCGGCAGCCTGGGGCAGGTGTGTCGTCCCCGAAGGACCGAGGGAGTGGTAGACCTCGTCGCTGAAAAGCCAGATGCCGTGTTTGCGGCACAAAGCCACGAGGGCGTCGAAACGCTCGCGCTCGAGGATCTTGCCGGTGGGATTGTGCGGGAAGTTGATCGAGACGACGCGGGTATTCGGCCGGATCGCCGCGGCCACGTCGTCGATGTCGAGGGACCAATGGTCGTCCGGATTCAGCGCGACGCCGGTTACCTCGCAAATCGACAGCGGAATCGTTTCGGCGGCCTGGTAATTAGGGGTGATCACGATAGCGTGGTCACCGGGCTCGAGCAGCACGCGCATGGCGATATAGATGCCTTCCTCGGCACCCGCGAAACAGAGGACGTCCGCCGCGTCGCGTTGCTGGTAGGTCGACGCGATGGCTTCACGCAGTGCGGGCGCGCCGTAGGTTTGCGTGTAACCCAGGTGCAAGGCCTCGAAGGCCTCGCGATCGGCGGGCTCCGCGAGGGCGAGCAATTGGGCGAGGCTCATGCTCTGCGCATCGGACGCCGTGAGGTGGTACCGCGCGGCGAATTCCCAGCGCGAGAACCAGCTTTCGAGTCGGAAGTCGGGAAGGGCGGTCATGATCGGGCGTGATCCGTTCTATAGACAATATGTCTCATATAAACATAATGTCCATGCATGTGCCACAGACGCCTGCCCTCCCTATGGAAAAGTTCTTCGCGGAAGTCCGGGAAGCGCGGTAGGCAGAGCCGTCGGCCGCCACCCTCGTCGCCAGGATGGACACCGCACGTGTAAACCGCCTCCCGTGAGGTTCCCACCCGGGTGAAGAACCTATAGAAATGCATGGCCAGCGGATACAGTGTCGCGATGAACCCTACGCGCTCAACCCTGTGGCTGCCGGCGCTTGCCGTGCTCGGCTCCGTGACGTCGTTATGCATCGGCACGTCGTTCGCGAAGAAGCTGTTTCCGCTGATTGGCGCCGAGGGCACGTCGGCGCTTCGCGTCGGTTTTTCCGCACTGGTGCTGCTGATCGTCTGGCGCCCCTGGCGCTGGCCATTGAGCCGCCGCGACGCGGGATCGGTGATCCGCTACGGGCTGACCCTGGGCGTGATGAACCTGCTGTTCTACCTCGCCCTGCGCACGATCCCCTTCGGGATCGCCGTGGCGATCGAGTTCAGTGGGCCTTTGGCGGTGGCGATGTGGTCGTCGCGCCGGCCGGTGGATTTCGTCTGGCTTGCCTGTGCGGTCGCAGGCCTCGTCATGTTGCTGCCGCTTGGCCACGACAGCCCGCTCGACCCCGTGGGCGTCGCGCTGGCCCTGGCCGCCGCCGTGTGTTGGGCCCTTTACATCGTCTTCGGCAAGAAGGCGGGGCACCTGCATGCGGGGCATTCGGTCTCGTTGGGGCTAGTCGCCGCCAGTTTCGTCGTCGTGCCTTATGGGATCGCGCATGCGGGAGCGAGCTTGCTGAACCCCGGCATCCTGGCTGCCGGGCTCGGCGTGGCCATCGTTTCGAGCGCTATTCCCATGTCGCTGGAGATGATGGCGATGAAGCGCCTGCCCAGCGAGACCTTCGGCATCATGGTGAGCCTCGAACCTGCCGTCGCATCGTTGCTGGCCATGTTGCTCCTGGGCGAGCACCTCATATCGGCGCAGTGGCTGGCGATCGGCTTTATCGTGCTGGCGTCGATCGGCAGCACGGTGACGGCGAAGCGTGCGGCGACACCTTCGGCGGAAGTGGCCGGCTGAGGTCGGCCGGATGAAGCGTGACAGGCGGGTCGCGGTGGGCGACCCGCCCACGGATTTACCAGGCCTTGCGAACTCCGAGTGTCCCCGCGACACGCCGGTAGTTGCGTGCGCCGAAGCGGGTTTCCACATCGCCCCATACGCGCCAGCCACTATGTCTCAGGAAGGCGACGCCGAGTTTCAGCGCGTAGCTGTTGCGTGGCACGCCACCGGTGAAGGCGTCGCCATCGAGTTGCGTGGCGTCCATCTTGCCGAGGCGGCGAAGCCAGTTGGCGGCTACATACGGTGAGGCGACATGGCCGCCCGGTGTGTTCCAGCGAGCCGCCGCACGAGCGCCAAGACGGCTGGTGAGGCCGCTGGCATGCGCGGGAATGACACGGGTTCCATTGGCTTCGGTATGCCTGCCGCCGCGCAGGCGAGTGGCGAGCAACTGTGCCTGGGGCTCCAGGTAGGCATCGGATTCCGTGCCCAGCGTGGTGCGCCAGCGGTGACCGGCTTCGATACTGGCGGTGAGCGCGCCGCTACCGTAGCGCTCGTTCTGCAAGGCGTCGCCTTCCACCCGCTGGTTGAAGTGCGCGTATTGGGTCCAGCCGCGCAGATACATGCCATTGTTGGCCCGGACTCCTGCGTAGACGCCGGCGGCCGCACCACGCACGCGACCCTTGGCCGAATAGCGCGTAAGCAAGGAATGGCCACGCGTATCCGCTTGGCCCGCGGAGGCCATGACGCCCACATGCGACGCCGCGGCGCCGTCGGTGCGAAGCAGGTCGGCACCCAGGGTGAGTTCGTTCGTGGCGGTGGTCGTGGTGATCTGGTCGCGCAGGTCGAACGTGGTGTGCTGGCGTTCGAAGCGTGCCCACGCACTACGGCGGGAACCTTCGTCTTCCTCGTCTTCACCCGCGCCCGGCCCCGCCTGGAACATGGCGAGCGCCGCCGTCTGGTTGGCCCGGTACGTACCCGTTTCCGGACGCAGCACCGGCGTGGGCGGCTCACCAGGATCGACCCATTCGCCCGGGTCCGGTGTTTCAGGGGTGACGATGACTTCACGCACGCTCGATCGCAGGTACCAGTCGCCGTCGTCGGGTTGGCTCAGGGAGCCCTGGTAGAGAAAATACTCATGAGCTCCGGCGACCGCGCGACCAGCGAGCCGAAAGCTGCCTTCGGAGCGGCCGTCGACCCTGACAAGGGGGATGCCGTCCTGGGTGTGGTCGCCGGTGCCGTCGAGCATGTCGATGGCGATCAGGCTGCCTCCGGAGGTATTGCCCGTGACATGGACCAGGTCGGCCGGGGAGTGATCGTCGCCAAGCTGGCCGCGCATCCGGAAGAGGCCATCGTTGCCCTCGTAGTCGCCGTCGATGGTGAGCGTGCCGAACGCTCCCGGCGCTCCCGGCGCGAAAGCGACGATGCCATGGTCGTTGCGCAGGCTGCCGATGCGGCTGTCACCGGTGACGTTCCAGGTGCCGCCGCTCTCCAGGGACACGTGGCGCACGATCGATGTGGCGCCGGACCAGGCGGCGGCGTTCTTGATGGAAAGCGAGAACTTCGTCTGGTCCGACGGAAGCGCAGCCGGTTTGTCCGAGAGGCGGATGTCCCCCACGGCGACGGCATGGTCATCCAGCACCACGGTGAAGGCCTGCGTTGAGTTCGGGTCCACTTCCGCGAACACCCCGTTTCCACCGGTCAGCGATGCACCCCCACCAAGGCGAACGATGCCGGGATCGTTGAGGCCGAGCGCAGCACCGTTCTGGCTATGCAAGGAGCCACCGTCCATGCGCAGCGTGCCACCCGACTCCACGAGGGCGCCGTAGGCGCCGGTGCCCGAAACCTCGACCGCGCTGCCCGTGCTGCGAATGTCGCCGCCGGACGCATGGATGCCGTGCGCGCCGACGCCCGAGGTGACGATCGATGCATTGCGCAGCTGTACGGTACCGCCCTGGGTCGCGGATACGCCGTAGGCGGACTCGCCTGCCGTGGAGACGCGTGAGTCGCGGACATCGACCTGCGGGAGGCGACCCGGATGATCGCCTCCTTGCGCGAGCAAGCCATGGCTTTGCTGGCCGTGCGTGACGACGTCGACGTTTCCGACGGCGACCGAACCGCCACGATTGTCCAGGCCCGAGGCGAAATCGCCCGTGGTTTCGATGCGCGTGTCGGCCAATGAGAGAGGCCCGCCATTGGCCACGTTCACACCGACGGAATGTTCGCCATGGGTGACGAGGTTGCTGCGGGTGACGGTGAACAAGCCGCTGCCAGTGTTGACGTTCAACGCGTTCGCCCACTCGCCGTTCGTGGTCACCTGGACATCTTCCAGGGTGGCGGTGGCGGTGTCCTGGGTGTGGACGCCGTGGCTTTCCCTGCCCAATGTCTCGATCCGCGTGCGGCGCGCGGAAAGCGAGGAACTGCCGTCGCGGGCAATCAGCCCGGCGGCGTTGTTCCCCTCGGTGCGGATGCTCGTTCCCTCGACCAGGAACTGGCCGCCATCCTCGGCCACGATGCCGGCGGCGACCGTGCCCAGGGTATGGATGCTGCCACCCTCGATGCGGCCGGCCGCGCCGTCCAGCGCGAAGGTGGCGCCCGTGGCGCTGCCGCCCTCGGTACGGATGTCGACGCCGTACAGGGAGGTGACGGTGCCCTGCGTGCCCGTGACATAAAGGCCATGGGCGAGATCGCCCTTCGTGGTGAGTTCGCCGCCGGTGAGGGTGACTTCGCTGAAGGCGCCGGTCACGCGGATGGCCGAGGCGGATTCACCCTGCGTGCGCAGGATGACCTGCTTGCCCTCGGCCTTGCCGCCGTTGGTGGCCAGCACCCCATAGCGGGATGGTTCGCTGGTTTCGTAGGTTCCGGCGTCGATATCCAGCCAGATGCCATCGGCCACGAATGGCGGGGGCTCTGCCGAAACCGCCGGGGCGCAGAGCGCCGCCACGAAGGCGGCGAGGTATCGGCGGGGAGAGGGGTGTTGTATGGTCAAAGCGTCACTCCTTGTCAGGCGGCTGGGCAGGGGTGCCCAACAGCAACTTCCGGGTGACAGGGTAGGGACTGGCTTCAAATGGCGGAACGCGATTATTCTGAAAATGTCTGCGAACGCCGTCTGCGATGCGCCGCCGGACATCCACGCTTCACAATAGCCGTTGCACCCTAGGCGGGTCCGTCTTTGGACGGGTGCGCCCCGGATGCGAGTTTTATTTTGTCTGCAAGCGCGACGATTGCCGTGGAAGGTTCGCCATTTCGGCGGTATGCTCCGCAGCGCTTGCCCTATACATAACAAATGAGGAGCCCTAAATCATGAAGGTCATTTCCATCGCTGCCCTGGCTTTTGTCGCCGCTGCCATGCTGTCGGGCTGCAACAAGTCCGATGACACCTCGGCCACCGCGCCGTCGTCCGCTTCGACCGCCGCTGCCGCCCCCGAGGCTGCTCCGGCCGCCACCCCGCCGGCCGACACCACCCCGCCGGCCGCCAGCACGGCCGCTCCGGCTGCCGCCGGCACCGCCGCCCCGGCTCCGGCTTCGACCGCTTCGGGTCAGTAAGCCGCACTCGCGAGCGCTCGTCCTTCCCTGGAAGGACGAGCGGTTCCGCGGAAGGAAAGCCGCTGCTTTTAGCAGCGGCTTTTTTTTCGGTACCAGAAGCCCGGTGGGAGAAGCCCGGTGGGAGCCGACCTTGTCGGCGATGGGTGCTCGCCGCAACCTGGCCCGCTGCCGCGGGATCGCCGACAAGGTCGGCTCCCACCAGGTCTCACCAGGTCTCCCACCACTTTCTCCCGCTGGTGCTCTTCTCCTGTGGCCCTTCCGTTCAGGATGCGGCAGGCTAGGACGGTTCCGTCCCACTGCCACAGGAATGCCCATGCCACGTCGTCCCGTGTTGCTGCCCATGCTCGCGCTGTCCCTGGCCGTCGCCTCGTCCCTCGTCGCCGCGCAGACCGCGCCGCTGACGCCGGATATCCCCGCGAAGTACGACGCGCCCACCAGCGCCAACGACTACGTCAAGCGCGTCGTCGAGATTCCGATGCGCGATGGGGTGAAGCTGCACACCGTCATCGTCATCCCGAAGAACGCGAAACACGCCCCGATCCTGCTCACCCGCACCCCATACAACGCCGATGGCCGAGCGGAGCGCTCGGACGCTCCCACCATGCGCAACCTGCTGCCGATGGGCGACGAGGTCTTCGTGGACGCCGGGTACATCCGCGTCTTCCAGGACATTCGCGGCAAATACGGCTCCGAAGGCGACTACGTGATGACCCGGCCCCTGCGTGGACCGTTGAATTCCTCCGACGTCGACCATTCCACCGACGCCTACGACACGATCGAATGGCTGACCAGGAACCTGCCCGAGTCCAATGGCAAGGTGGGCATGATCGGGTCTTCCTACGAGGGCTTCACCGTGGTGATGGCGCTGGTGAACCCCCATCCCGCGCTCAAGGTGGCCGCGCCGGAGAGCCCGATGGTGGATGGCTGGATGGGCGACGACTGGTTCCACTACGGCGCCTTCCGGCAGACCAACTTCGACTACATCACCGGCCAGAACGCCAAGCGCGGCAAGGGCGCGACCATCCCGCGCGTGGGCTACGACGATTACGCCAATTTCCTGGCCGCCGGTTCCGCGGGGGATTACGCGCGGGCCGCGGGCCTCGACCAGTTGCCCTACTGGCGCAAGCTCAGCGAGCACCCCGCCTACGACGCCTATTGGCAAGGTCAGGCGCTGGACAAGGAAATGGGTCGCCAGCCGCTGAAAGTGCCCACGATGTGGGTACAAGGCCTATGGGACCAGGAGGACATGTGGGGGGCCATCCACAGCTACGAGGCGGTGGAGCCCAAGGACAAGGGCAACGACAAGAACTACCTGGTGATGGGCCCGTGGCGGCACAGCCAGGTGAACTACGACGCCTCGTCGCTGGGCGCGCTCCAGTGGGACGGCGACACCGCGTTGCAGTTCCGCAGGGACGTCCTCCTGCCCTTCTTCAACCAGTATCTGGTCGATGGCGCACCCAAGGCGAACACCCCGCCGGTGCTGATCTACAACACCGGCGAGAACCATTGGGACCGCTTCAAGAGCTGGCCACAGGCCAGATCGAGCCGTCCGATGTACCTAAATGCCAACGGTAAGTTGTCGTTTGAGGCTCCCGGCGCGGCCGAAGCCAAGTATGACGAGTACGTCTCGGACCCGGCCAAGCCGGTGCCGTACGTGCCGCGTCCGGTGCGTTTCGCCGACCGGCAGTCGTGGACCACGTGGCTGGTGCAAGACCAGCGATTCGTCGATGGACGTCCGGACGTCCTGACCTACGTGACCGAACCGCTCACCGCGCCGCTGAAGGTGGCGGGTGCGCCGCAGGTGAAGCTCTACGCCTCGACCAGCGGCACGGACAGCGACTGGGTGGTGAAGCTGATCGACGTCTATCCCGACACCAACGCCAGCACGCCGGCCATGGGTGGCTACGAACTCGCGGTTTCCATGGATATCTTCCGCGGCCGCTACCGCGAGAGCTTCGCCGAGCCCAAGGCGCTCACGCCGAACACAGCGCTGGAGTACCGCTTCGGCCTGCCCACGGTGGACCACACCTTCCTGCCCGGTCACCGGGTGATGGTGCAGGTGCAGTCGTCGTGGTTCCCGCTGTACGACCGCAATCCGCAGACCTTCGTGCCCAATATCTTCTTCGCCAAGCCTTCCGACTACCAGAAGGCGACGCAGCAGGTATGGCATGCGCCCGGCACGGCCAGCGCGATCGAACTTCCGGTGGTGCAGGGCGGTAAATAAGCCCAAGGCAGGGCGGGTGGCAGCAACCACGTTTGCGTTCCCTGCACGTCACCGGCGCGATCCTCGGGCTCCACCCGAGCCCGAGGATCGCCCGCATGGCCCGCCCCATCTGGACCGGTACGCTATCGTTCGGTCTGCTCAACGTGCCCATCCGGCTGATGTCCGGCGAGCGCCGCAACGACCTGCATTTCCGCATGCTCGACCAGCGCAGCAATACGCCGGTGCGCTATGAACGCGTCAACGCGGATACCGGCGAGGAAGTCCCCTGGAAGGACATCGTCAAGGCCTTCGAGTACCAGAAGGGCAACTACGTGGTCCTCGAAGAGGACGATATCCGTAACGCCGCCAGCGATGCGCACGAGACGGTGGAGATCGATACCTTCGTCGATGCCGCCGAGATCGCGCCGGCTTACTACGAGAAACCCTATGTATTGCTCCCGGCGAAGAAAGCCGAGAAGGGCTATGTCCTGCTACGCGAGACGTTGAAGAAAACCGGCAAGGCCGGCATCGCACGCGTGGTCATCCGGACGAAGGAATACCTCGCCGCCGTCATGCCGCAAGGCGATGCCCTTGTCCTCAACCTGTTGCGTTACAAGTCGGAGGTCGTCGACGTGGACGACTTCGAACTGCCAGGAAAATCCACCGCCGACTACCGCATCACGTCGCGCGAGATAGAGATGGCGACCGACCTGGTCGAGTCGATGTCGGGCAAGTGGAAGCCAGAGGATTACCGCGACGAATTCCGCGAGAAGCTGCGCTCGGCCATCGAGAAACGCCTCAAGAGCAAGGGTGTCACCGCGAGGGTGGAGGATGAGGAGCGCACGCCGGAAAACGCCACGACGAACGTCGTCGATTTCATGGCGCTGTTGAAGAAGAGCATCGGCGCGAAGACGCGCACGCCGGCGGCGAAGAGCGCTTCGGGTCGCAAGGTGGCCGCGAAGAAGGCACCGGCGAAGAAAGCCGCCGCGAAGAAGACGCCGGCAAAAAAAGCGGCGGCGACGAAGACGGCTTCGCGCAAGGCTCCGGCCGGGCGCCGGAAGGCGGGTTGAGCCATGGCCGGACAGAATGTCGGCGGCGTCACCATCACCCATCCCGAGCGCGAAGTGTTCGGCGAGGGTGGCCCGACCAAGGGCGAGGTGGCGGCATATTACGAAGCGGTCGCTTCACGCATGTTGCCTGAACTGCGCGGGCGTCCGCTCTCGCTGGTCCGTTGCCCACAGGGCACCACCGGCCAGTGTTTCTTCCAGAAGCACCACAGCGACAAGCTCGGCGAGCACGTGAAAGCCGTCACGCTGAGGGAAAAGGACGGAGGCGAAGCCGAGTACATCTATGTGGACGATGTCGCCGGCGTGCTCGAACTGGTGCAGATGAATACGCTCGAATTCCATCCCTGGGGCGCCCGCGCCGACAAGCCCGACCAGCCGGATCGCCTGATCTTCGACCTCGACCCGGCCACGGGCGTGGCATGGAAGGACATCGTGGCGGCGGCTCGCGAGATCCGCGACCGTCTTGCCGAAACGAAGATGGAGAGCTTCGTGCGCACGTCCGGTGGCAAGGGACTGCACGTGGTAGCCCCGTTCCGTCGCGGGCCTTCCTGGGAAGCGGTGAAGGCGTTCTGCGAAGGCATCGCCGATGCGATGGTCGCGGACAAACCCCAGCGTTACATCGCGCAGGCCAGCAAGGCCAAGCGCGAAGGTCTGATCTTCATCGACTGGTTGCGCAACACGCGCGGCGCGACGAGCGTCACCGGCTGGTCGTTGCGCGCGCGGCACGGTGCGCCTGTTGCCATGCCGGTACGCTGGGATGAGATCGCACGGTTGAAAGGCGGTGCCGCCTTCGATCTGAAGAAGGCCTTGAAACGCGCGAATTCAGCGGATGCGGACCCGTGGGCGGATATCGCGACGCTCAAGCAGTCGCTGCCCTGGCGCACGAGTAGTTCCGGTTGAAGAGCCCCTGGTGACAGAAGGCTCCGGTGAGAGGAGGGCTTCCGGTGATAGAAGGCTTCCGGAGGAGGGCCCTTGTGGGAGCCGACCTTGTCGGCGATCCCGCGGCAGCGGGCCAGGTTATGGCAAGCACCTATCGCCGCTTAAGCGGCTTCCCACCGGAGGGCCGGCTCCCACCAAAGCGGCGCGATTCGTGTTGGCTCGGTGGGAGCCAGCCTGCTGGCGATGCCAGATCGCGGCTGGCCCACACGGCCCGAAAAATCAGAAATCCCAGATCACCGGCACCCAGCGGAACTTATCGCCGCTGATCGCGACACGGCCCACGGAGGGGAAGGGCAGGTGGGTGGCCACCATCAGCGAGCCGCTTTCCGCCATCTCGCGGAACAGGCTCAAGCGAACGCGCGCCGCTTCCTCGGGATCGTGCTCGAAGCCGTTGGACCATTCCGGGTGGTCGAAGCCGACGGGGAAGACGGCGTCGCCGGCGAAGGTCAGCTGCTCACCGCGTGAGTTCAGCGCGACCACGGAGTGTCCGGGCGTGTGGCCGCCGGTGCGCCGGACGACGACGCCCGGTGCCACTTCGTACGATTCGTCGAAGGTGCGGATGCGATCGCGGTATTCGTTCGCGAAGCTCTTC
Organism: Luteibacter sp. RCC_6_2; assembly: GCF_041360655.1. Taxonomy (NCBI): domain Bacteria; kingdom Pseudomonadati; phylum Pseudomonadota; class Gammaproteobacteria; order Lysobacterales; family Rhodanobacteraceae; genus Luteibacter; species Luteibacter sp. RCC_6_2. The sequence continues at coordinate 113,829 of NZ_JBFUPQ010000014.1, forward strand.
GCGGTCGAGCGAAGCACCGGCGGCACCGCCGGCGGCATGGCGGTGTGGGTGAAATCGGGTGCTTCCCAGAACGCGACCTCGGCGGCGTTCACGTGGATGCGGACGTCCGGACGCAAGCCCTCCTTCACGCCCTCGACCAGCAAGCCGCCGACATGGTCCATGTGCATGTGGGTGATCACGATATCGGTGATCGAGGCGAGATCGATGCCGGCGGAGGCGAGTCGCTGCGGAAGGTGGCCGGTGCGCGGGAAGCCCGGAAACTGGATGCCCAGTCCGGCGTCGATGAGGATCGTCTGTTCACCGCTGCGCGCCACCATCACGTTCAGCGGCCAATCGAAGGTGTCCGGCGGCATGTACATGTAACCCAGCCAGTCCGACAGGTCGGTGGGTGCGGCGTTCGCCGCCATGGTCACCGCCGGTATCGGCATGACACCGTCGCTGATCACGAGCACGTCGATGTCGCCGATCTTCACCGCGTAGCGGGACGGGACCAGTTCTTGAGGGGGCTGCGCGGCGGGACGCGCGATGGGAGCTACGGACGACATGAGGGAGACCTCCAGGGGGGGATACGTCTGCATCCTAGGTCGCGGGAGATGTCGTCAGTAGGTCCTTCGAGCGCGTCACCGTGTTGCCTGAAACGCACCAGGCAAGGTGCGCGTGCAGTGACTGTCGGCGTATTGGAAGAATGTGCGGTCGTGGAATGCCGGGCTCCTGCTTTCCAGCGGAGCCCGGCTGGCGCTCTTTACTTGGCCTGCATCCGCCGCAGCGACGCCATCACTTCGTAGCATGCGCCCATCGTGTGATAGTCGGTCTTGCCGGCGGGGCTCTTCTCGTCGTCGTACTTCTCGTTGTTCCGCTTGAGGATGCGATACCACGCGCCGTACGTGTGGTCGACGAAGTGTTCCCAGCTATAGGCCCAGATCTTTTCGTACCACTCGTCGTACTTCTTCTCGCCGGTGGTCTCGAACAACAGCTGCGCCGCGCCCAGCGATTCGGCCTGTACCCAGAAATACTTGTCGTCGTCGCAGACGTCGCCCTCGGGCGAGAAACCGTAGGCGATGCCGCCGTATTCCTTGTCCCAGGCCTTGTCCAGCGCTTCGTCGAAGAGGTGCTTCGCCGTGGGAACGAGCCACGGCTCATGCCGCGCCGTGCCCTTGGTATAGCGCTCGAGCATCATCAGCAGCTTCGCCCATTCGGTCTGGTGACCGGGTTGGAAACCCCAGGGGCGGAACAGGTGCTTGGGATTGTCGAGGTTGTATTCCCAATCGATGGTCCAGTCGCTGTGGTAGTGCTCCCACACGAGCTTCTGCGGCGTCAGGCCGGCCTGGCGCTGGGTCATGTTCCCGGCTAGCAGCAGCGCGCGGTCGAGGAAGCGGTCGTCCTTCGTGGCTTCCCACGCGGCGATCATCGCCTCGGTCATGTGCATGTTCGCGTTCTGGCCGCGGTAACCGGTGAAGTTCCAGTCCTTGTCGGCCTCGTCGCGATAGAGGCCGTACGACGGCTCCCAATAGCGCTTCTCGAGCAGGTTCCAGATCTCGTCCTGCCACGTGCGCGCCTCGTCGAACCCGACCTTCACGCCGCAGGAATACGCCAGCAGCATGAAGGCCAGCCCGTAGCAGTGGTTCATCTGGTCGTCGCGCTTGCCGTCGGCGATGGTCCAGGCGTACCCGCCGGTCTCCGGATTGAGGTGCACCTCGCGCAGGTACTTCAGCCCGTGCATCGTGAGTTCCTTGTCCTCGGGCTTCTTGAACTCGAGGTAGGCCATCGCGTGGTTGAAGACGAAGCGCGTGCTGGACACGAGGTGACGGTGGGTCTTGTCGTAGACCGTGCCGTCGTCCTTGTAGTACTGGAAGAAACCGCCGGCCGGATCGACCTCGTTCGGCTTGTAGAAAGCCATGGTCTTCGCGACGTGGTCGCGCAGGACATCGACGGAATGGAAATCGGGAAGGGGAACGGTCGTCATGCGTGCTTCTCCATGAAGGCCTTCACTTCGGCCTGGTCGGGGATGGCGGTGAACGAGCCCTTGCGGGTGGCGGTGATCGCGCCGCACGCGGCGGCGAATCGGATCAGGTCGACGAGGCGACGCTCGTCGGCGATGAGCGTGTCGAAGCGTCCGGGAGTGACGCCTTCGGTGGCGAGGCGGGCGAGCAACCCGCCGACGAAGGCATCGCCGGCGGCGGTCGTGTCGACGGCTTCCACGTGATAACCCTCGATCGTGCCGCGCGCGCCGCGCGAGAACCAGCGCATCGGCTCGGCGCCGTCGGTTACCAGCAACAGGCGCGCCTTGCCGCGCCAGAGACGCTCCAGCACGGCGTCGTCGGAACCCGCCCCGGCGTGGATGAAAGCGAATTCCTCCGCGCTCAGCTTGATCACGTCCGCCTCGTTCAGGGTCTCCCACAGGCGCGGCAGCGGCGCCTCGTCGCGGGGCCACAAGGCGGGACGCAGGTTCATGTCGAAACTCACCAGGGCGCCGGCCGCGCGGGCGCGGCGCATGCCTTCCACCGTGGTGGCGGCAATGGCGGCTTCGGTCAGCGAATTCGAACAGACATGGAAGATGGCGAGGTCGTCGAAGGCTTCCTCGCGGAAGTGCTCGGGACGGAAGAGCAAGTCCGCGGCGGGCGGACGGTAGAAGCTGAAGCTGCGATCGCCCTTGTCGTCATGGGCGACGAAGGCCAGCGCCGTGCGCGCCTCGTCGGTACGGGCGATGTCGCCGGTACCGACACCGAGTTCGGTAAGGCTCTTGAGCAGGAAATCGCCGAACATGTCGCGTGCGAGCATGCCGGCAAAGCGGGCCTGGGCACCCAGGCGTGCCGCGGCGACCGCGACATTGGCCGGCGCACCGCCGGCAAAGGGAACGAAGGCGGGAGGCTGACCGGCGCCGCCCTGGGGCTGTGCGTGGAAATCGATCAGCGCCTCGCCGAAGCAGAGGATGGAAGACATGCGTACGGCCTGTCCTTGGGGGCGAGGTGAAAAGAACGACGGCCGGCTCCGAGGCCGGCCGTCGTCGTGGGGCGCTTAGCGAGCGGCGACGGGCACGCCGCGGATCTTCGAGCCGCTGAGGCCGTAGAACACGATGTACGCGTAGCAGATCAGCGGGATGAAGAAGGCGTGCTGCAAGCCGATCTGGTCGGCGATGACGCCCTGGATCCAGGGGATCAGCGCGCCGCCGACGATGGCCATGATCAGCAGGCTCGACGCCTTGCCGGTCAGGGGGCCCATGCGCTCGATGCCGAGCGAGAAGATCGTCGGGAACATGATCGAGTTGAACAGGCCGATGACGACGATGCTGTAAACGGCCACGGTGCCCGTGGTCATCATGGTGGTGAGCACCAGCAGCATGTTGATCACGGCGAACACGGCAAGCAGCTTGCGCGGCGAGAACTTGGCCAGCAGGGCCGAGCCGATGAAGCGGCCGACCATCGCGCCACCCCAGTAGAACGCCACGTGGCTGGCGGCCACTTCACCCGACATGTTGCCGATTTCCGGCAGCTGCAGGTAATTGATCATGAAGCTGCCGATCGCCACTTCGCCACCGACGTAGAAGAAGATGCCGAGCACGCCGAAGAGCACGTGCGGGGTCTTCAGGGCGTCCATCAGCGTGTGGTGGCTGTCGTCGGCCTTCTCGGTGGTTTCTTCCAGTGCCGGCAGCTTGAACAGGTAGACGCCGACGGCGAGCAGCACCAGCACGATGGCCAGGCCGATGTACGGGCCCTGCACCGTGGAGGCTTCATGCGCGCGATAGGTGATCTGCTCCGCCGCGGAGAGCTTGGCGATGTCCGCGCTGCTCTTCACGGCGTTGGAGAGGATCAGGAATCCGCCGAAGAACGGGGCGAGGAAGGTGCCGAAGGAATTCAGCGCCTGGGCCAGGGTGAGGCGGCTGGAGCTGGTCTTTTCGGGACCGAGCAGGGCCACATAGGCGTTGGCCGCCACCTGCAGCACCGTGATGCCGGTGGCGAGGATGAACAGCGCGGCGAGGAAGAACGGGTACAGGCGCATGCCCGCGGCGGGCCAGAACATGGCCGCGCCGATGCCGGCGACGATCAAACCGGCGACGATGCTCTTCTTGTAGCCGAGCGCGGCGACGATCCTGCCCGCCGGCAGCGACATGATGAAGTACGCCCCGAAGAAGGTGAACTGGATCAGCAGCGCCTGGGCGTAGTTCAGTTCGAACACGGCCTTCAGGTGCGGGATGAGGATGTCGTTCAGGCAGGTCAGGAACCCCCACATGAAGAAGATCGTCGTCATCACGCCGAGCGCGAGGGGGAAATAGGTGTAGCGGGTGTCGCCCGAGGTCGTCGATGACGACGAGCTGGACGATGGCGTGTAACCGGTGGCCATGGGGCGCTCCATTGATTGGTTCAGGGGGAGGACGGCGGGCAGCTGCTTTCGCGTACGACCAGCCGTACCGGCGCGATCGTATATGCAGTGTCCGTCTCGGGATTGCTCAATCTATCCAGGATGAGTTCCGCGCTGCGCCGCCCGAGGCCACGCGGATCGACCGCGATGGTGGTGAGGGGCGGCACGCACACGGACGCTTCCGCGACATCGTCGAAACCGGTCAGGGCGAAGTCCTCGCCCGGGCGGCGGCCCCGCTTGGTCAGGCCAAGCATGAGGCCCAGGGCGACGGCATCGTTGTAGCAAACCGCCGCCGTCGGTGCGGGATCGCGGGCGAACAGGGCGCCGGTCTGCCGGGCGGCTTCGAGGCGCGTCGGCGCGCTCTCGATCATCCAGGCCGGATCGACCTTCAGCCCGGCATCGCGCATGGCGCCGGCGTAGCCCCGTCGACGCTGTTCCACCGAACTGGAGTCGCGGTGGCCGCCGAAGAAGGCGATGCGCTGGTGGCCCAGGGCGATCAGGTGCTCGGTGGCGAGGCGGGCGCCGTGCTCGTTGTCCATCTCGAGCGTGTCCCAGCGGTGCGCGCCATCGTCGTCGGGCAGTTCGCGGTTGAACACGAGCAGGGGCGTGTGCATGCCCACGGCGGCCAAGACCTGCTCGCCTTCGCTGCCTTCGGCGGGGGAGAGGATGATGCCGGCGGGGCCATGCTCGATCAGCGAGTTGAGCACCGCCTGCTGGCGGTCCGGTGATTCGCCGGTATTGCCCAGGAGGGTGACGTAGCCCGCGCTGGCCAGGGCTTCGTCGGCCCCGGCGGCGAATTCGGCGAAGAAGGGGTTGCCGAGGTCGTTGATGACCAGGCCGATGCTCGAGGACGTGCGCCGGCGCAGGTTGGCCGCCGCCCGGTTATAAACGTAGCCCTGGCGCTTCAGTTCGGCCTCCACCCGGGCCCGGGTGGCGGAGTTGACCAAGGGGCTGCCGCGCAGCACCAGGGAAACGGTGGCCCGCGATACGTCGCAACCCTGGGCGATATCGGCGAGTGTCACCTTGCGGCGCTGCGGGGTATTCCTCGGCATTGGAGCTCCTTCAAACGATCTAAACCGGGCGATCATCGCGCGGTAGGCCCAGGGATGCATCACGCAGTGCAACATGCGTGGCTGCGCTATCTTTGCTACGTTCGGTCTGTTTGTCACGATCCAAATGATCGCGGCCACTCGCAACGCGTCCACCCGAGGGGAACCCACGATGTCGAGCACCACCCGCCTGCGCCACGGCCTGCTGGCCGCCGCCCTGTCCTTCGCCTTGCCCGCGCTCGCGCTGGCGGCCCCGAGCGACAAGGCGTCCAGCGCCTTCGCGGCGGTCGATCCGATGATCGGCACGGGTGGCGACGGGCATACCTTCCCCGGCGCCACGGTGCCCTTCGGCATGATCCAGCTCTCGCCGGACACGGCCATGCCGGACGTGAAGCACGCCTATAAATGGGCCGCCGGCTACCAGTACGGCGACTCGAGCATTCTCGGTTTCTCCCATACGCATTTCTCCGGCAGCGGCCATTCCGACCTGGGCGACGTACTCGTCATGCCCATCGCCGGCGACGTGAAGCTGGATCCCGGTTCCCCCGACCAGCCCGGTAGCGGCTATCGCTCGCGCTTCGATCACAAGAGCGAGAAAGCCGAGGCAGGGTACTACGCCGTCACGCTGGCAGACTACGGCGTCCGGGCCGAGTTGACCGCGGGCGCCCGGGTGGGCTGGCATCGCTATACCTTCCCCAAGGGCAAGCCGGCCCACCTCCTGCTCGACCTCCGCCCCAGCATCTACGATTACGACGGCAAGGTGTTGTGGTCGTCCCTGCGCGTCCGCGCCGACGGCACGGTGACCGGCGGCCGCACCACGCGCGGCTGGGCGCCCGGCCGCCAGCTGTATTTCGCCATGCGCTTCAACCAGCCGCTGGCCTCGCGCAGCCTCAAGAACCGCGAGTCGGCCATTCCGTACCGTGGCTTCAGCGGTCCGGGCAACCGCGCCGAGGACGTGGACGGGATCAGCGGGCGGGCCCTGGAGGGCGTGTTCGACTTCGGCGACCTCGGCAAGCCGCTGGTCGTCAAGGTGGCGGTATCGTCCGTGAGCGAGGACAACGCGGTGGCCAACCTGGACAAGGACGGTGCCGGGTTCGATTTCGACGCGCGCCGCGGGGAGGCCCGCCAGGCCTGGGAGAAGGCGCTTTCCAGCATCGACGTGCAGGCGCCCGCGCAGACCCGCAAGACGTTCTATACGGCGCTGTACCACGCCATGATCGCGCCCGGCCTGTCGATGGACGTCAACGGCGAGTACCGCGGCCCGGACAACCAGGTGCATACCGCCAAGGGCTTCGACTTCTATTCCACCTGGTCGCTCTGGGACGTGTACCGTGCGCAGCAGCCCCTGATGACCTTGCTCGAACCGGCGAAAAGCAACGATTTCGTCAGTTCGTTGATCGCCGCCCGCCAGGCCAGCCCCTTCGGCATCCTTCCGGTGTGGGCGTACCAGGGCATGGAAACCTGGTGCATGATCGGCTACCACGCGGTGCCGGTGATCGCCGACGCCTATATGAAGGGTATCCGCGGCTACGACGCCAACGCCGCGCTGGACGCGATGGTGGCGAGCGCCACCTACGGGCCGTACGGTGGCCTGGACGACTACATGAAGCTGGGCTACGTGCCGATCGACCGCCAGCCGGAGGCCGCGTCCAAGACGGTGGAATACGCGTTCGACGACTGGTCGCTGGCGCAGATGGCCAAGGCCATGGGCAAGGACGATATCGCCGCGACCTTCATGAAGCGCGCCGGTAACTGGAAGAACAGCTTCGATACCAAGACCGGCTTCCTCCGCGCCCGCAAGAGCGACGGTACGTACCGCGAGCCCTTCGATCCCTCGTCCGCCGGCTATGGCAGCGACTACACCGAAGGCAACGCCTGGCAGTATTCCTGGTACGTGCCGCAGGACGTCGCCGGGCTGATCGAGGCGCTGGGCGGCAAGCAGGCCTTCGTCGACAAACTGGATTCCGTGTTCGATGCGAAGGTCGATCCGAAGTCGTTCGCCCATGTCGAGGACATCACCGGCCTGATCGGCTGGTACGCGCACGGCAACGAGCCGAGCCACCAGGTGGCCTACCTCTACGACTACGCCGGCCAGCCCTGGAAGACCCAGGAGCGCCTGGTGAAGATCATGCAGACCCAATACACCCCGACGCCCACGGGCCTCGTCGGCAACGACGACCTCGGCCAGATGTCGGCGTGGTACATCTTCACGGCGCTGGGTTTCTATCCGGTGGCGCCCGGCAGCAACCAGTACGTGATCGGCCGTCCGTTCGTGGAAAAGGCCACGCTCAACCTCGCCGGGGGCAAGCGCTTCACCGTCACGGCCGACCACCTGGATGCGAAACATCCGTACGTGGGCAAGGTCACGCTCAATGGCAAGCCGTTGGAGCGGACCTTCGTCCGGCACGAGGAAATCGTCGCGGGTGGCGAACTGCATTTCTCGATGCAGGAAACGCCGGCCAAGGCGTGGGGTACGGGCGACGGTGCCCAGCCCTATTCCATGAGCGCGCCGGCGAACTGAGCCGGGCCTTCACGCGCCGTCACAGGCCCTTCACGACGCCTTCGGCATTAAGCACGCCTCCAAACGGACGGGTGCGCCGCTCTTCCCTTGCCAGTCGGCGGGGGAGGAGGGCGCACCCGTCGCGCGTCCCGAGGGCAGGCGATGGCGATCCACCGAAGCGACGCATCCGGCGTCTACAATGAATGTCCTTTCCGGGCAGGAGTCGTCGTGGGGATGAGGAAGGCATGATCGAGCGCATCGGACTGCGCTGGCGCCTGGTCGGGCTGCTGGCGGCGGTACTCGTGATCGTGGCGCTGCCGTATGTCGTCACGCGCTCGAGTTCGGAGGACGCCCTGGACTCGCGTGACTGGGTCACCCATACGGCGGAGATCAAGGCCAGCGTGTACCAGCTCGACGGCATCCTGCGCAGCAGCGAGGCCGCGATGTACGCGCGCATCGCCGGCGCGCCCGACAGTGCCGTGCTGGATGAGCGCGCCCTGGCACCGCGCAAGCTCGTGCCGGGGATCATCGCCGGCTTGCGCGAGATGACCCGCGACAACGCGACACAACTGACCCGGCTGGGCGCCCTCGAATCGATCGCCAGTGGACGCATGGCCCTCACCGACCAGGCCTTGCAGCGCCTGGCCGCCGGCGATCGCCCCGGCGCCTTCGCTTCGATGGAGGATGCACGCAAGCTGTTCCCGGTTCGCGGTCCCATCGACGAGGTGCTCGCCGACGAATCGAAGTTGCTCGCCGACCGTCGTGCCGACGCCGCCAAGCTGGCGTCGAACAATCGCATCGTGCTGCTGGTCGCAGCGCTGGCGCAGCTCGCCCTGCTCGGCATCGTGGTCGTGGTTTCGGAGCGGCAGATCGCCATCCGCCTGGCCGCGGAATCCCGCGTGGCCGATGCGGTGAAGCGGTCGCAGCTCATCGTGCAGGCCGTGCGCGAGCCGATCGCGATGCTCGATCGCCACTTGCGCACGTTGCTGGTGAACACCGCCTTCGCCGAGCTCTACGGCTTCGATGCCGAAAGCGACCAGCATGCGCCGCTCGACCGTATCGGTGACGGCGCATGGGGCGACACCGCGTTGCTGCAGCGGTTGTCCGACGTGATCGCCCGCGATCGCGAACTATGGGATTACGAACTGACCCAACGCACGGCCGACGGCATCGACCGCTTCGTGGTGATCAACGCCCGCCGCATCGAGCAACCCGACAGCGCCGATCCGGCCCTGCTGTTGACGGTGAGCGACATCACCGCCCGAGCCCTGGTGGAGCAGAAGGTCAACGAACTGAACCGGCAGCTCGAAGGCAAGGTGGAACAGATCTCGGATGTGAACCGCGAGCTGGAAGCCTTCAGTTATTCGGTGTCGCACGACCTGCGCGCACCGCTGCGGCACATCTCGGGATTCGCGGGCAAGCTCGAGATGGAACTCGGTGAGAAGGCGGACGATCGCGCGCGGCATTACATCGACGTGATCAACAGCTCGTCGCGACGCATGGCCCAACTGATCGACGACCTGCTGGTGTTCTCGCGCCTTGGCCGCGGTGCGCTGCGACTGCAACCGGTCGACATGCAGTCCCTCGTGGAGGAAGCCCGGGCACTGGTGGAGACCGATGCCCAGGAGCGCCACATCGACTGGAAGATCGCGCCGATGCCTATCGTGATCGGTGACGAGAACATGCTCCGCACCGTGTGGCAGAACCTGCTCGGCAACGCGGTGAAATACACCTCGCATCGCGAATTCGCGCAGATCGAGGTGGGGCTGGATCGAACGCCCGCGGGCGACTACCAGTTCTCGGTGCGCGACAACGGCGCGGGCTTCGACATGAAGTACGCGGGCAAGCTGTTCGGCGTCTTCCAGCGCTTGCACCGCGCTTCCGAGTTCCCCGGCAACGGCATCGGCCTCGCCAACGTCAGGCGCATCATCTCCCGCCACGGCGGCCGTACCTGGGCCGAGGGCGAAATCGACCGCGGCGCCACTTTCCATTTTTCACTTCCGGCATCCGATGTGCCGGGCTCCAGAACGGGTGACACATGAACAAGCGCGACCTGCGAACCATCCTCCTCGTCGAAGACTCCCTGGCCGATGCCGAGATGGCCATCGATGCCCTTCGCGAGGCCAAGCTCGCCAATCCCGTCGTCCATGTGGAAGATGGCGTTGACTGCCTCGACTGGCTGTACCGCCGTGGCGCCTTCGCCGACCGTCCGGAAGGCGATCCCTCCGTGATCCTGCTCGACATCAAGATGCCGCGCATGGACGGCCTTGAGGTACTCAAGCAACTGCGTACCGAAGAACGTTGGAAGCGATTGCCGGTGGTGATCCTGTCCTCGTCCCGTGAAGAAAGCGATCTTGCGCGCAGCTGGGATCTCGGCGTCAATGCCTATGTACTGAAGCCGGTGGACGTGCAGCAGTTCTTCACGGCGGTACAGACCCTTGGCCATTTCTGGGCGGTGCTCAACCAGCGCCCGGACGGCGAATAACACGCGACGACGGACGGGACGGCACATGGGCGGGCAAGGCCAGAAGGTCAGGATTCTCCAGGTCGAGGATAGTCCCCTCGATGCGGAGCTGGTGCTGACCGAACTCGACCAGGACGGGATCGAGTACGAGACACGGCTGGTGGACGACGAGCAGGCCTATATCGCCGCCCTCGACGAGTTTCATCCGGACATCGTGCTGTCCGATCTCAGCATGCCGGTCTTCAGCGGCGAGCGTGCGTTGCAGATCCTGCGCGAGCGTGGTTCCGACGTTCCCTTCATCTTCATCTCCGCCACGCTCGGCGAGGAAGCGGCGATCGAGGCATTGCGCAACGGCGCCACCGATTACATCCTGAAGCACAACACCGCACGTCTCGCCAGCGCGGTTCGTCGCGCACTGCGTGAAGCGGAGGAGCAGCGCGCCCGCTTGCGGGCGGAACAGGAGCTGATCCGCGCGCAGCGTTTCGAAAGTCTCGCGCTGCTGGCAGGCGGCCTGAGCCACGACCTGCGCAACCTGTTGCAGCCGTTGTTGCTCGCCGGCGACACCCTCGAAGACTACGCCGACGACCCGCGCCTCGCGAGGCTGGGCACGCTGGTGCGCGATTGCGGGCGCCGCGGGTTGGAGATGGTGTCCTCGATGCTTTCCTTCGCGCGTGGCGCGCGGCGCGCCGAGCAGGTGAAGCTTGGTGCCTTGCTGGAAGCGCTGAACCTGCTCCTGCAGGGAAGCGTTCCGCGCACGGTGCGGATGGACGTGGACATCTTCGATCCGGACGTCGCCTTCGAAGGCAACCACACAGAGCTGCAGCAGTGCCTGCTCAATCTTTGCCTCAACGCCATCCAGGCGATGCCCGAGGGAGGCGTGCTGCGCATCGAGACGGACCTGGTCAGCCTGCCCGAGGATTTCTTCGCCGACGGCGAGCAGTCGGCGCCGGGGCGTTACCTGCGACTTTCGGTCGTCGACAGCGGGCACGGCATGCCGCCCGAGGTCCTGCAACGATTGTTCGAGCCGTTCTTCACCACCAAGGAGGCAGGGACGGGTCTGGGCCTGTTGTCCTGCAAGCGTATCGTCGCCAGTCACGGCGGCCTCATGCGCGTGCGTAGCCAGGCAGGCGAAGGCACGGAATTCCATCTGTACCTGCCCTTGCGCAGCGAGGACGGCGACCACATCGAACCGCAGGTCATGGACGCGAGCCTGCAAGGCGAAGCCGAACGCGTGCTCGTGGTGGTGGAGGAAGCGGTGCAGCTATCGCTGCTGGTCGACACGCTCGACGCCTACGGTTACCAGGCGGGCGCGAGCCAGAGCGGTACGGCCGCGTTGCAGTGGATCGAGGCACACGGCGTACCGGATCTCGTGGTGATGGATGCCGACATGAACCTGTTCACCGGGGTACGCACGCTGGCCGCGTTGCTCGATCACGGGTATGGCGGCGCGGTGTTGCTGCTGGCGCGGCCCGACGCGCCACCGAACCTCGACGAGCTGCCACAACTCGATCATTTGTATGTGATCGAGAAGCCGGTGCAGTCGCGTGCGTTACTGCGGAAGGTGCGCGAGGCGTTGAATGCAGGTTAGCGACTGACGCTGCTCGGAATCCGTTGTTTGGGGAGAGCAATCCCTGGTGGGAGCAACTGTCTTTTTCCTTTGGCTCCTCAAGGCGCAGTGGATCGCCAGCCGACCTGATCACGGACCAT
>NZ_JBFUPQ010000015.1:0-102399 GCF_041360655.1 Luteibacter sp. RCC_6_2
AGGAGCCGAATCGAAAACCCCGCCCGGCGCGACGGGCGCGACGGGGCGTCAGCCATCAGACATGGCCGCGCAGCGGCACCCCTTCCCGAGCGACGGTGGAACCGGAGCGACGAGGGTGGCGGCCGACGGCTCTGCCCCACCATCCCAATGCGAGGGCGAAGCCGAGCCGTGACAACGAACGAACCCGCCCAAAGAACCTACTTCAGGAGCCGGCGGTTCCGGCCTCAGAGATCCTGGTGGTACTGCACGTAGGGCGTACGCGACTGGTCCGGCTCCGGACCTGCGGGACTGCTCGGAGCGTTACCCGACGACCACACGTTCTGCGCGCCGACGGACAACTCACCGCGCCAGGGCAGACGCCATGTCACGCCGAGGTCGATCGCGCTCCAGCGACGGTCCGGGTTGATGCCGTTCACCGCGTTGGCTTCGGGCTGCATCGTGCGTCCGGTGATCGAACCCGACAAGGGACCGCGATCGACGCCGAAACTCAGCGCCTTCTGGTCGACCGTGCCGATACCGAGAAGATTGCCTGGCAGCAGGCGAATGCGGCCGATGCTCGCACCGAGGTCGATGCCACTGCGTGCGCCCAGGTCGACACGGCCATGGGCATTCAGTTCGGTGCTGGAAGAAAGCGCGCTGAGCGGCAAACCCGACGCGGTGGCGAGGCCAGGCACCACGCGAGGCAAGGCCGCGCCCGTGCCGGTCGGGCGGCTGGAACCGACGCCGACGCCCACGCTGTAACCCGTGCCGCGGAAGGTGGCGCCCACTTCGCTGCCAACGATACGCGGAGGCGCACCAGGGGTGCTGCAGCGGTCGCTATTGCCTGCCGAGGCACTGCAGGATTCCACCGAATTGATCCAACCCTGGCCACTGACGCTGGCATGGGCCTGGACGCGCGGTCCCAGGTCGTACTGGAGACCACTGGAAAGGAAGGGGCCAGAATCCACCGGCCGCAGGGCCAGTGGCTTGGCCGGATCGGCGCGATCGTCGGACTGGAGGGACAGCGTGCGGCCATCCGGGGCGCGCCACAACGACAGGCTGCCCTGGTCCGGACGGGCGGACGAGGCCGGTTGCTGGCCCAGCAGCTGGGACGCCGTGGCGTCCGAACCCACCGGCGCGACCTGTCCTGCCGCGGCGAGCGGCATGAACAGAAGCATGGTGAGTAAGGATCTGCGCATCGTGGTCTTTATCGGCAGCGGCTGAGGTTCCCCGAGGTCCCGCCTCAGCCTGACGGGAACGACCCGAGTCTAAACCATTTTACTTTTTACTAACACCCCGGGGAGGCCCTCTTCAGGATTCGGATTAGCTGCCGTTTACCACGACAAGGGGAGACTCGGGCGCCCAGGCGCAGGCTCTGTGAGATTGGCTTTCACGCCCATCGCATGGTCGCGTTAACACATATAGACTGACCCGACCACGACCGGAACCTCGTCAGGCGATGACTTTCGCTCCATCCCACAGCCCGACCCTGCAGGCGCCCGGTCACGGCGAGGTAGAGCCGTTGCAGGATGCCGTGGAGAGGTTGCTGCGCGCCGCGGACGCGGAGGGCGTGCGCACGGAGTGCGAGGCCTTCGTCCAGTGCCTGCTGCCGGATGCGAAGGTCGCGTGGCGGCCGGTGGCGAGCGGCGAGGCGGCCGCCACGGGAGTGCTCGAACTGGCCGTCGATCCACAGAGCGAGCGAATCCTCGAGGTCGTGACCAGTGACGCCGACCTGTCCGCCGGCGGCGACATGCTCGCCTGGCTGGGCAGGCTGGCCTCGGCGCGCCTGCGCCAACTCGCCGAAACAGCCAACCTCTACGAGGCGATCTCGCGCCTCGCCCTCGCCGAGCGGCTCCAGCGCGCGCTGTACGCGATCGCCGAGCAGGCCGGCGCCGAGCACAACATGAAGGACATGATGAGTGCGCTGCACGGCATCGTGGGCAGCCTCATGTATGCCGAGAACTTCTTCATCGTCCTTTACGACGCACAGAACCGCACGGTGCGTTTCCCGTATTTCGTCGATACGGAAGACCAGGACATTCCCGATCCCGAAGGCGTCCGCACCATCGAGGCCATCGAGAACACCCTCACCTGGAACGTGTTGCAGAGCGGCCGTTCGATGATGGGTGCCAGCAGCGAACTGGAGAAGACCCTGCCCGGTCCGCGCGTCCCCATCGGGCCGCCCAGCGACGACTGGCTGGGCGTGCCGATGAAACGCGGCGAAGACGTCGTCGGCGCGCTGGTCGTGCAGAGCTACCGCGACGACACGCACTACACGGAAAACGACCGCGAGCTGCTCACCTACGTGGCGCAGCATGTGCAGACGGCACTCGAACGCCGGCAGGCCCACGAAGAACTGGAGCGCCGCGTCACCACGCGGACGGCGGCCCTGCGCGAAGCCAACCGCGTGCTGCGCCAGCAGGTCCTGCAACGCCAGCGTGGCGAACGCCTGCAGGCGGCGTTGTTCCGCATCGCGGAACTGGCCAACACCTCCGACAGCATCGAGAACTTCTACGCCGCCGTGCACAGGGTCATCGGCGGGCTGCTGTATGCGCGCAACTTCTACATCGCCTTGCTCTCGGAAGACCAGAACAAGCTGACCTTCCCCTATTCGGTCGACGAACTGGATGGCGTGCGCGAACCGCGCGAACTGGGTCGAGGGCTGACCGAGTTCGTGCTGCGCAACGGCAAGGCCTTGCTCGCCGACCGGGAGGAGATCGACCGGCTCAACCGCGATCATGTGCTATCCCCCAGCGGCGCGCGTTCGCTGCACTGGCTGGGCGTGCCCCTGATCTGGAACGAGAAGTCGATGGGCGTGCTGGCCGTGCAGAGCTACACGCCCGAACACACCTATAGTGCGCGCGACCAGGAACTGCTGACCTTCGTCAGCTACCACATCGCCAACGCCTTGCAGCGCAAGTACACCACCGAATCGCTCAAGCAGGCCTACGCCAGCCTGGAGCGGAGGGTGACCGAGCGCACGCGCGCGCTGGCCCTGGCCAACCGCGACCTGCGCGAGCAGATCGCCGAGCGCGAGCGCGTCGAACGCCGGCTCAAGTACGAGACCCTGCACGATTCGCTCACCGGCCTGCCCAACCGCACCTTGTTGCTGCAACGGCTCGAGCAGGCGCTGAACCATTACCGCGAGAATCCCGCCGACCTGTTCGCGGTGCTCTTCATCGACCTCGACCGCTTCAAGGTCATCAACGATTCGGTCGGTCACCTTGTCGGCGACGATCTCCTCTTCCAGGTGGGCGGCCGTATCCGCGCCTGCCTGAAGACTCGCGACGTCGTGGCCCGCCTCGGTGGCGACGAATTCGCCGTGCTGGTCGAGGGCATCGTCGACCCGCAGTCCGCGACACATATCGCCGAACGCATCATCGCCCAGTTGCAGACCCCGTTCCGGCTCGGCGCGAAAGAGATCTTCACGTCGGCATCGATCGGCATCGCCCTGCCCACGCCCGAATACACGCGACCGGAGGAATTGCTCCGCGACGCCGATTCAGCCATGTACAGGGCGAAGGACGAAGGCCGCCACCGCGCAGCCGTGTTCGACGACCGCCTGCGCCGCGAAGCGCTTTCGTTGCTGGAACTGGAGGGCGACCTGCGCCGCGCGCTGACGCGCAACGAGTTCGTGCCCTTCTACCAGCCGATCGTCGACCTGGAAGACCACCGCGTGGTCGGCTACGAAGCGCTGCTGCGCTGGCGCCACCCCGAGCGCGGCTTGCTGTCGCCGGGCGAATTCCTTTCCGTGGCCGAGGACACCGGCTGCTCCGAGGCGATCGACTGGCAGATCTTCGAGCAGGTGGCGCGCCAGGCCCGGGCGCTGGTGGGCGACGAGGGCTTCATCAGCATCAATGTGTCGGGTAGCCATTTCCGTTCGCCCGACCTGGACCAGCGCCTGCTCGACTTGCTCATCGAGCACAAGGTGCCGGCTCGCTCCATCCGCGTGGAAGTGACCGAGCGCGCGCTGCTGGAGAACCCGGCCCAGGTGAAGCGCATCCTCGAGAACCTGCGCGACCACGGCGTGGGCATCGCGCTGGACGACTTCGGTACCGGCTATTCGTCACTCAGCTACCTGCACCAGTATCCGATCGAGACGCTGAAGATCGATCGCTCGTTCGTCATCGAACTGCCCGCCGAAGACAGCGAGGCGCACAGCACCGCGGTGGTCCGGGCGATCCAGGCCCTGGCCAATTCGCTGCGCATGCAGGTGATCGCGGAAGGCATCGAGACGGAATCCCAGATGCGCGCCCTGCGCCGGATCGGCTGCCGATTCGGCCAGGGTTTCCTCTTCGCCCAGCCCGCCCCCGCCAGCAAGTGGCTGGGCTCGCCGCTGTCGCTGGACGCCTGACCCGCTTACTGCAAGGTCGAAGGCGAGGGCGGCGTTTCCACCTGGGTGAGCAGGCGCTCGGCGTCCACGCGGTCGAAGATGTAGCGCGTGGCGCAGAACTCGCAGATCACTTCGATCTCGCCGTCGCGATCGTCCAGCGTGGCTTCGACCTCCTCGCGGCCGAGCGCGCGCAGCATGCCTTCCACGCGCTCTTGCGAGCAGGTGCAGCCGAAGGCCAGCGGCTTCGGTTCGTAGAGGCGCACCGACTCCTCGTGGTAGAGGCGATACAGCAATTCCTCCGGCCGCGTGGCGAGCATTTCGCTGGCACTGAGGGTGGCCGTGAGATGGCCCACGCGCGACCAGGCCTCGTCGTCGTCCTCGGCGGCGCTGTGACCGCCCTCTCCCGGCACGGGCTGCAGCATCAGGCCGACCGCATGCTCACCGTTCGCGGCGAGCAGGATACGTGCGGGAAGCTGCTCCGAACGTTCGAAGTAGTTTTCCAGCGCCTCGCCGATCGACTCCGTATCGTCCAGTTCCACGACGCCCTGGTAACGGCCCCGCTCGGCATGGCCGATGGTGATCGCCAGCATCGCCTCGGGCAGCCCACCCAGCGCGAGTCGCGCGGGCAAGGCCTTGGTGTCGTACCGTGCGAGGCCGCGCAGGCGGCCCTTGTCGCTGCATTCGGCGAAGAGCAGGTGCAGCGGCCCCTGGCTCTTGAATTCCAGGGAGAGGGAGCCCTCGAACTTGATGTTGCCCGTGAGCAGGGCGCTGGCGGCGACGGCCTGGCCCAGCGTGTCACGCAAGGCGGCCGGGTAGTCGGCACGCGAGGCGATCTCGTGCCAGCTGGCGCCGAGGCGCACCAGCACGCCACGCACGCCCGCCTTCTCGAGCATGAAGCGGTGCAACACGTCTTCGGACGCAAGGGTTTCGACGATCGAATCGGTCACGGCGGTCTCCTGGTGATCCGACGGAAGATGGGGACTCGCCGGAGCGCTGGCAAGCCCGCGAAGGTCCAGGCCCTTATACTGCGCCATCCTTCGTCACCGCGCCGCCATGAGTCCGACGCCCCGTTCACCGTTCCGCCGGATCGCCCGCCTCGTGGGCCTGCTGCTCGTCTCGTGGCTGGCGTTGTCGTGCCTGGTGGTGCTGGCCCTGCGTTTCGTGCCGCCATGGACCAGCGCGATGATCATGGAGCGCCGCGTGGAGGCATTGGTCAGCGGAGAGAAAGATTTCGTCTACCGTCATCGTTGGGTCCCCTGGGATCGTATTTCGGCGCAGGTGGGCATCGCGATGGTCGCGGGCGAGGACCAGAAGTTCCCTTTCCACCACGGATTCGACGTGGACGCGATCCAGGATGCGATCGATGCCGCCGATGAAGGCAAGCGCCTGCGCGGCGCCAGCACCATCAGCCAGCAAGTAGCCAAGAACCTGTTCCTCTGGAATGGGCGCAGCTTCGTGCGCAAGGGCATGGAGGCCTATTTCACCGTGCTGATCGAAGCGTTGTGGCCGAAGCGGCGCATCCTCGAGGTCTACATGAACATCGTCGAGCTCGGTAACGGCGTCTACGGCGTCGGCGCGGCAAGCGACACGTTCTTCCACACCGCGCCCGATCGCCTTGGCGTCGTCCAGGCCGCGCGACTCGCCGCCGTCTTGCCGAATCCGCGCCGCTTCCGCGTCGACGCACCCAGTGCGTACGTGCAACGGCGCACAGCCTGGATCGCCCAGCAAATGGGCCAGCTCGGCGGCCCCGCCTACCTCACTCGCCCGGCCCCCGTCGCCGGCCGTGTCCGCTGAGACCGCCCATGTCCTTTTCCCTCGCCATCGTCGTTCCCGCCTATAACGAAGCACAGGTGATCGACAGCTTCCATAGCCGCCTGGGCGCGGTCCTGGACACCATCGACGCGAGCGCGCACATCGTCTACGTCGACGACGGCAGCCAGGACGAGACATGGGCATGCCTGTGTGCGCTGGCCGACCGGGACCCGCGCGTGGAAGCCATGCGGCTGTCGCGCAACTTCGGCAAGGAAGCCGCCTTGACGGCAGGGCTCGACCAGGTGGACGCCGACGCCGTGGTCGTCATCGACGCGGACCTGCAAGACCCGCCCGAGGTCATCCCCGCGCTCATCGCGCGTTGGCGCGAAGGCAACGACGTCGTCTATGCGACCCGCGGCGAACGCGATGGCGAAACGCGCACGAAGAAATTCACCTCGGCCGCGTTCTACCGGGTGATGGAACGTGTCTCCGACACACCCCTGCCAAGGGACACCGGCGATTTCCGCCTGTTGTCACGGCGCGCCGTGGAGGCCTTGCGCGGACTCCGTGAGCGCCAGCGTTTCATGAAGGGCCTGTTCGCCTGGATCGGCTATCGGCAGGCGGCCGTCACCTACCACCGCGACGCGCGCTATGCCGGCAGCACGAAGTGGAACTACTGGCGACTGACCAACCTCGCGGTCGAAGGCATCACGTCGTTCTCGACCGCGCCCTTGCGCATCGCCACGTGGCTCGGCGTCTCCGCCGCCACGCTCGCCTTCCTCTACGGCCTCTGGGTGTTGCTGAAGGTCCTGATCTGGGGCGACCCCGTCCGCGGTTATCCCACGCTGATGGTGGTGATCCTGTTCCTCGGCGGCGCGCAGCTGCTCGCGCTGGGCGTCATCGGCGAATACGTCGGCCGCACCTACTCCGAGTCCAAGCGCCGCCCGCTCTACTACGTGGAATCGCGCCGGGGCGGCCGTCCGCCCTTCACCTGATCGTTACCCTGGCCGGCCCGCGGCGGCGGTAGACTGGTGCCCAGGCGGCAACCGCCGCGTCCATCCGGGGAGTCGAGCATGCAGCAGGTCAAGCATCTCCTGGCAGCGAAGGGCACGGCGGTATTCGCCGTCGCACCCGAGGCGCCCGTCTATGAAGCGATCAAGCAGATGGCCGAGAAGAACGTCGGCGCGCTGGCGGTCATCCGGGGCAGCGAACTGGTCGGCATCGTTTCCGAGCGCGACTACGCGCGCAAGGTGATCCTCAAGGATCGTTCCTCGCGCGACACGCCGGTGGCCGACATCATGACGGCCAGCGTGGTGACGGTCGCGCCGGACGCTTCCGTCGACGAGTGCATGCGCCTGTGCACCGACGGCCGCCTGCGCCACCTGCCCGTCCTCGAAGGCGGTCGCGTGGTGGGCATGGTCTCCATCGGCGACCTGGTGAAAGCCACGATCTCCGAGCAGAAGGAAACGATCAACCAGCTCGAAAGCTACATCGTCGGTTAAGCGTCGTCCTGCGATTCCGGTTCGAGGTCCGGCGAGGTCGCGGCACGCCGCGCCACGTCCGTGGCGACGGCGGCCAGCCCCGCGCCGATCAGGCCGATGCCCGCGATGCCCACGCCCACGGCGTGAAGACCGGTGAGACCGCTCGTGACGACCAGGTCGCCGAAGCGCCAGACCGCCGTCTCGATGAAGTTCTTGCCCTTGTAGCGCGCCTCGCGCGGCATGCGCGTGTAGAGCGCATCCGAAGCGGGCTTGGTCATGCCATAGGTCATTCCTCGCGTGACCACCTGCACGACGACGATCAACGGCACGGCGAACCCGAACAGCGTGGCTTCCGAAGGACCATGCAAGGTCAGCAGCAGGAGCAGTCCCACGTTCACCACCGAGGGCAACACCAGTGCCCAGAGAGGGCCGAAGCCACGCAACAGCAGCGGCGTGAGCGTGAGTTGCAACAAGGCGCCGAACCCATTGATCCACAGGTCGAGGTCGGCGTAGAACGCCGTCCGCGCCGCGTTGTCCGCGAAGTGGGCTTTCGTGTAGTCGGCCATCAACGCGTAGGCCACGGTGGCGATGCCGTCGCTCAGCAACATCAGCAGGGTCATGTAGCGCAGGAAAGGCTGTGAGAACGCCGCCTTGGCACCCTGCAGGATCGAGCCGCCCACGGGTGCGCCTCCACTGCGGTCGTTACCTTCCCTGTCCGTGGGCAGCGCCAGGAGCGCTCCCAGGGCCAACAGCAAGATCACCGCGGACACCACGAGCATCGACGGTACGCCCAGGCGAACCACCAGCAATCGCGTGAGCAACGGTCCCACCAGCGCACCGGCCATCCCGCCGAACGCGATGAAGGGGAAGACCAGGCGCGCCTCCACGCTCCGGTACACGTCCGCCATCACGCTCCAGAAGAGCGAGACCACGAACAGGTTGAAGACGCTCACCCAGACGAAGAACACCCGGCCGAGCACCACCGCGCCGATCCGGTCCTGGGCGGCGAAGGCCGGGACGAAGGCGACCAGGCAGACGACAAAGGAAAGGTAGCTGCCCAGCAGCACCTGCCTCCGGGGAAACCGGGCGACGAGCCAGCCGAACACGGGAGTCAGGGCCAGCATGACCACGAACACGATGGCGTAGAACATCGGCAGCGACGACGAACCGGCGGCGCCGACGAGCTGGTCGCGCACGGGGCGCAGTACGTAATAGGAAGTCAGCACCAGGAAGAAGGCGATGACCGAGAGCGCCAGGGTGGGCCCCTTGCTCCGGGCGGCATGCGGTGCTGCGTTCACGATGGCCGGCGTGTCCGGTGGAGTCGATGAAGCCTAGCATGGCGAGACGTTCCGTTCAGCGTCGTCAAGGCACCATCCGTTGTCGCGGACGAGGAAGTAAAAGACAATGCCGGGAACGACGTCCGGACCCCTCCCGGCGTCCCCACTCCGCGGCGTGCCCCCACGCCTCGACCCCGCGAGAAAAGCATGTCGTTCCGTTCCGCTTCCCTGCTCGCCTGCGCTTTCGCCTGCGCCGTTGCCGCTCCCTTCGCGCTCGCCGCGCCGCCGCCGAAGCCGCCCGTCGTCCATGTCGACCCCGAAGCCTCCCGGCTGCCAGCGGAACGGGTCAAGGCAACCGTCGAAAGCTACAAGCAGTGGCTGGATGCCGCCGAGGCACGCGATGCCGCCCCGGCCATCGTCACCGCCGTGATCGTCGACGACAAGGTCGTGTACGAACGCGCCATCGGCTATGCGAACGCGAAGACCAAGGAACCCGCCACGCCGGAAACGGTGTTCCGCCTGGCTTCCCTGTCGAAGGCCTTCGCCACCGGCGTCACCGCCGTGCTGGTCCGTGCGGGGTTCCTGAGCTGGGACACCAAGCTCATCGACACCATCCCCTACTTCAAGCTCAAGGACATGCAGGCGGCCCAGCAGGCCACCGTGAGGGACATCCTCGGCCAGCGGCTGGGCCTGCCACGCAACACCTACGACGCCATGCTCGAATCCGACGCGCCTTACGAGGAACTCGTGCGCAAGCTCGACGAGGTCGACCTCTCCTGCAAGGTCGGCGAATGCTACGGGTACCAGAACGTGGCCTTCAGCATGATCGGCGACGTGGTCTACGCGGTCACGGGTGACTATTTCTTCCGCCAGGTGGAGCGCCGCATCTTCGCGCCGTTGGGCATGACCACCGCCAGCTATGGCCGCGATGCGCTAGAGGCGAGCAAGAGCTGGGCGCGCCCCCATCGCGGCGGACCGCACAACTGGATTCCCTACGAGCCGAACGACAGCTACTACCGCGTCGCCCCGGCGGCAGGCGTGAATGCGAGCCTTCGCGACATGGAGCAATGGCTGATGGCACAGATGGGCGGACGTCCCGACGTGCTGCCCACGCCCCTGCTCGACGTGCTGCACGCACCGGAAGTGGCGACGCCTTCCGAGGAACGCTCGCTGCCCTGGCGCCGGGCACGCGTGACCGACGCGCACTACGCGCTCGGCTGGCGCGTGTTCAAGTACGCCAACGAAGACCTCATCTACCACGCGGGTGCCGTGTCGGGTTATCGCACCATGATCGGCTTCTTCCCCAAGTACCACGCGGGCGTGGTGACGATGTGGAACGCCGCGGGGCCGATCCCCGCCGGCCTCATGCCGATGGTGTTCGACAGCCTGCTCGGCCTGCCGCATGTGGACTGGGCGGGCGTGGAGGGTTCCGCGCGTACCGCACCGGTGGCGAAAGCCGCGAAGGCGCCGGCGAAATCGCGTGCGAAGGCGGCGGCCAAGACGCCTGCGAAGAAGAGCACGGCGAAGCCGGCCAGGAAGAAGAAACCCGATTGATCCAGCCACGGCATCGGCCGGGGCTGGACCTGTCGTTACCTGCCGAGATTGAACTGCAACCGCCGCCGTAGCGTGACGGTCATCGGTTCGCCGTTGCGCGTGGCCGGCTTGTACTCCCAGCGGCTGACGGCATCGATCGCCGAGCGGTCGAAGACGTGTTTGGGTTGCGCGTCGACCACGGCCACGTTGGTCACCGTGCCATCGGTGCCCACCGTCAGTTCGACGTCCACCCAACCTTCCTGGTTCGCGCGCATGGCGGCGGTGGGATAACGCGGGCTGACCTGGCGGATGAGCACGGCATCGCTGATGGCATCGGCGTCCGCGGCGGGTGCATGTGGCGCCGCGGCGGCCGGACGCGCGGCAGCCGTGGGGCTCGCCGCCTGCGGTTGCTGGGCCACGCGTGCCGCCTGCTCGCGAGCCGCCTGCTGGCGCAGCGCTTCCGCAGCCGCCGCCTGCTCCGCCTGGGCCTTCGCGGCCGCGGCGGCATTCTGCTGGGCAAGCTGGGCTTTCTGCGCATCCACCGCCTGCTGCTGTTCGCGGTCCAGCGTCTTGCGCTGGGCGTCGAGCTTGGAGCGAAGGATCGTCAGCGTGTAGTTCTCGGGGTCGGCCTTGGCCAGGAGATCGATTTCCCGTTGTGCTTCGTTGAAGTCACGCTGGTTGATCGTCTGCTCCGTGGCGGCGGCACCGTAAGAGAAGGTTTCCCGCAGCGCATCCGCGGCCACCGGATTCCCCGGCTGCTTCTGCAGCACCTTCATATAGAACTCGAAGGCGTTGTTGCCCGCAGGGGCGACGAGCCGCTGCTCGTTCATCGCGGTGCGCGCCTCGGCCAGCAGCTGGTCGACGCTGAGCGCGTCCACGTTCGCGGGAGGCGTCTCGCGGGTGCCCGCTGCCTTTTGCGCGGCGGTGGCGACCGGCGTTACGCCCGCGGCCGCATCGCGGTAGGGCTTGATGATAAGGAACCAGGCCGCGACCGCGAGCGCCAGCACGATGGCGATGACGGCGAGGGTGACGGGATTGACGGCGCCGCGGGCTCGCGAGCGCGCGGAAAAGCGATGACGGTTATCCATGGCGTTACAGAACGGACTCCGCAAGGCGCGCGCCCCCTGATGGCTTGACGCGAAGAACCCCCCGTCCTCCGCAGCGCGATGTGGCGACAAGGTAACCGTAATGGGCGCGTGAATCCAGTTGGGCGGCCTAGGAGCTTTTCCCGGGCCGGCAAAACCGTGCCCCGGAAACGAACGACCCCGGCCAGGCCGGGGTCAAGTTTTCGAAGTGACTCCCCGCGCTGGGCACCGCGGGGAGCTAATTCGCAAAACGTACTTTCTTATTGGAAGGTGACGCTTACTTGGCCTTGGCGGCCTTGGTCGCGCGGACCACCTTGGCGGCGGCAACCTTCTTCGAAGCAGCCTTGCGCGGTGCAGCCTTGCGCGCGGTCTTCTTGGCGGGGGCCTTGCGAACGGCCTTCTTCACCGCCTTCTTGGCGGCGACCTTCCTGGCGGGCGCCTTGCGGGCGACCTTCTTAGCAGCAGCCTTCTTCGCCGGCGACTTGCGGGTCGCGGCCTTCTTGGTCGCGACCTTACGGGTCGAGGCCTTCTTTGCCGGCGACTTGCGCGCGGCGGTCTTCTTCACGGTGGACTTCTTCGACGCCTTCTTGGCGGCGGACTTCTTGGCAGTGGCTTTCTTGGCAGTGGCCATAGTTCTTCTCAGCTCCTCATCAGTTGGCAGTGGTTGCCCAGTAAAAGCGTGGAGGAACGCTTCGACCAGCAGGTCGCTGTTCGTAGCGTGCCTCAAATTGTTCACCTGGCGGCGAGTACGTTCATCGGAAAGCAGGCGGAGGATGTGCAGCGGAATCGATACTGTGATCTTTCTTACCGAGCCCGCTTTCGAACCATGCTCCACGTACGGCCTGATGAATTTTCCTGTTTCCATTTCCGGTTCCCCGTCAATTGACGCAAAAGCTATTCCTGAACATTTCCGCTGTCAATAAATTTTGGCTCTAAATTGAAGACCTTGCGGACGCATAGGCTGCCCTTCCCCGTCGTCGCCGAGCTGCGTTCGCACCCGTCGCGACGACCACCGCGGATAATTGGACATCCAAAACAAAACATACCGCGCGAACATATCGGTTCAGCAAACGCCTTAAATAAAGGCATTTTACGTTCGCCACGAGAAACGACGACGACAAGCGGCGACACGAGATGGCGTTCGTGAGAGATCGCCCGAATGGTGTCGTCGGACCCCTTCCCGGGGGATGAACGGAGTTCAACTGGGGGCAAAAATAATTTTTGCCGGACCCTCCCAAACGGACAAAAAAATGCCGGTCGAGGTCGACCGGCACCATGTTCGGGGTTCGAAGAGGGATCAGTGATCGTCGTTCGCGGCGAGTTCGGCGTACTCGTCCGGACTGAGCAAGCCGTCGAGTTCGGCCTTGTCGGAGATCTCCAACTTGAAGATCCAACCCTCGCCGAATGCGTCCTCGTTGATCGTCTCCGGCTTGTCGCCGAGCGCGTCGTTCACGGCGATCACCTTGCCTGAAACGGGAGCGTAGATATCGGACGCGGCCTTCACCGATTCGACGACGGCGACGCCGGCGCCAGCGGTGACTTCACTGCCCACTTCCGGCAGCTCGACGTAGACCAGGTCGCCCAGCGCGGCTTGCGCGTGGTCGGAGATGCCGACGGTGACGCTGCCGTCCTGCTCGACGCGGACCCACTCGTGGGACTTCTGGAATTTCAGATCGCCGGGGATTTCGCTCATGGGTTATGCCTCATTGTCTCGGGACGGTCGCTGATGTGACGGCCGATTGTACCGTTCTATGCGTTTCAGGAAAGCGTTTCGCCGACACGAACCCCTCGCTTCCCCCGACAGAAGACCCTCGGCACGGGCGACTACCTTGTCCGTGCGGCTCGACTTCGACGACGCCGCATCGGCCTAACCCTCCCCCGTTATGAGGTGATGGCCCACATCCCCCGCGGTTCAAGCCGCGAACCCACATCAAGGACTACCCATGAAACGGATCCTCAAGTTCACCCTCATCGGCACCGCCCTCGCCTTCGCCCTTTCGTCACCGCTCATGGCCGCGGAGGTCACCTCGGTCAACCAGGCACGGGAAGAAACGGCGAAGGCCATCGCTGTGCTGGTCAACGATCCCACCTTCGACGCCACGCTTCGGGAACAGCTGAGCAAGGGCAAGGCGCCACTGGCCGACGTGCTGCGCAACTACGCCGGGCAGGGAACGCAGGCCAGGGAAAACGTGACGACCGGGTTGCGTGACCTGGAGCGGCAGGCCATTCGCCTGCGCGGCCTCGATGGCACGCTGGATGCCCTCTTCGATATTCGCGTGCACGGCGTGGACAAGGACCAGCCGATCACGAGCATCCGCGGCTTCTGGACCGCGACCGTCAGCAAGGACCAGGCCACCGGCCAGAAGCAGGTCGTGGCTTATGACCCTTCCGGGCGCGAGCAGCGGTTCTCGCTCGATGCGGCGCCGGACGTGCCGATGTTGATCGTCGAGTCCGACAGCTCGGCGGCGATCCAGGCCGGCATGACGGTCATGAACGAAATCCTCCGCAACGGAGGCATGCAAGCCCCGATGGCCAGCGGCAACTTGCGCGCGGCCAACTCGGTGGAGGAACTGACGATCCTGCAGGAAGTCCGGTTGGAACGCGACCACGAACCCAATATCCAGGGCGACGCGGAGATCTTCGCCATCGTCTCCGGCGTGGCCCCGGACGGGACGCCGCGACTCATCACCAAGGACATGCCGTGGCTGGACCATGACAAGCGTTGGTACAAGCCCGGCATGGACCTCATCAACTGGACGGACTACGGCACCAACTACGTCAACGTGCAGTTCTTCGAAGAAGACGGGAACACGAACTTCAAGGCGCTCGCCGTGGCCGTTACCAAGGCGGTCGGGAACCTGGCGCTCGTCGTGTCCCCCGGTGCACCGCCTGCATTGATCGTCGCCGGCGTGTCGAAGGTTGGTGCCGAGATCCTCGGCGCCATGGATGAAAAGTGGTTCCAGAACGACGCCGACTACGTGGATTCCTTCTACGTGGTCGAACGCGGTGGCAAGTATGGCAGCGACGTGGCGCCGCTGGTCGGCGCGCGAGGTGAAGCGAAGATGGTGCTCGCACCGTATGTCGTGAAGTCCCGGTGAGGTCGGTGGAGGGGTGGCCCAAGGGCCACTCCTCCACTCCTGTGTCTATATAGGTAGTGGAATCAGTCGGCGACGCCCGGCATCGGCTGGCCGTCGCGGACGAACGGGAACTTCACCACGCGTACCGGCACTTCACGGCCACGGATGTCCACGCGCACCTGCCCCAGTTCGCCGGCGGGCACACGGGCGAAGGCCACGGACTTGCCCAGGGTGGGCGCGAAGCCGCCTGAGAGGATTTCTCCCTCGCCGGCGGAGGTCAGTACCTTCTGGCCGTGGCGCAGCACTCCTTTGTCGTCCATCACCAGCCCGACCATGACCCGCGGCACGCCCGCCGTCTTTTGTTTCTCGAGCGCGGCGCGGCCGATGAAGTCGCGGCCTTCGTCCAGCGAGATGGTCCAGGCCAGCGAAGCCTCCCAGGGCGTCACCGTCTCGTCCATGTCCTGGCCGTAGAGGTTCATGCCGGCCTCCAGGCGCAGCGTATCGCGCGCACCCAACCCGGCCGGGGCGACGCCCGCCTCGCGCAAAAGATTCCACAACTCCACGACGCGCGTGTTGGGCACCACCACCTCGAACCCGTCTTCGCCGGTGTAGCCGGTGCGGGCGAGGAACAAGGGCATGCCGTTCGGGCCTTCGATCTCGATGGCCGCGAACTTGCCGAGCTTGGTGGCTTTCTCGCGAACTTCCTCGGGAAGCAGGCCGATCATCTTCGCGCGGGCATTGGGGCCCTGCACGGCGATCATGCCGAACTCGGGACGCTCGCGGACGGTGACGCCGAAGGCGGCCGCCTGCTTCTCGATCCAGGCCAGATCCTTGGCGCGCGTCGCGGCGTTCACGACCAGGCGGAAGAAATCCTCACGCAGGAAATAGACGATGAGGTCGTCGATGACGCCGCCGTTCTCGTCGAGCATGCAGGTGTAGAGCGCCTTGCCGGACTTGGCCAGCTTGTCGACGTTGTTGGCCACGAGCCGGCGAAGGAAGTCGCGGGTGCGATCGCCGGTGAGGTCGACCACCGTCATGTGCGATACGTCGAACATGCCGGCGTCCTTGCGGACCGCGTGGTGCTCCTCGATCTGCGAGCCGTAGGCGATGGGCATGTCCCAGCCGCCGAAGTCGACCATGCGGGCGCCCAGCTCGCGGTGGGTGGCGTTGAGTGCGGTCTTGTCGGTCATCGTCGTACCTTGCAGGGGAATGGCGGCGGGTGCAGCCTGGCATTATCAGGCCCCGGGCGGTTCCAGTCCAAGCGCGGTCGCAACATCGACGATTTCGTGCGGTAGTCCTGCTAGCCTTTGACGCATGGCGACAGCACCACCCCTCCCCGGCTCGGCCACGCTCACCCGCGACACGGGCGGAGCGCGGCTGACCATCGCCGGCGACTGGACGCTGGCCCACTATTCCAACCTCCAGCACCGTGCGAACGAACTGGCCGGGTCGATCGACAGCGGCATCGCCATCGACATCCACCAGCTCGGCGCCATGGACACCTCGGGCGCCTTCGTCATCGCCGAGTTGCTGGGCAGCTCGCGCACCCAGACCCTGGCCCAGGACGAAGCCCTTCCGCCAGCGCGCCGCGCGCTGCTGAAGACCGTGGGCGACGCCATCGATACCTATTGCACGGGCGTGAAACGGCCTCGCGACGCCGGCTTCGTCGCCGCGCTGGAGCGCATCGGCAAGGCCATGCAAGGGTTCTGGAAGCAGACCACCAAGCTGCTGGCCTTCATAGGCATCACCTTGCAGGGCTTCCTCGCCACCGCATGGCGACCGCGCCGCTGGCGGGTCACCTCGCTGGTGTCGCACATCGAGCAGACGGGGCTCGACGCGGTGCCGATCCTCGCCCTGCTCTCCTTCATGGTCGGCTGCGTGGTCGCCTTCCTCGGCTCGACCGCGCTGGCGAGTTATGGCGCCAGCCTGTTCACGGTGGACCTGATCGGCTTCGCCTTCCTGCGCGAGTTCGGCGTACTGCTGACCGCCATCCTGCTGGCGGGCCGGACGGCCAGTGCGTTCACGGCGCAGATCGGCTCGATGAAGGCGCGCGAGGAAATCGACGCCATCCGCACCCTTGGTCTCGACCCGGTGGAGTTGTTGGTGCTGCCCCGCGTACTCGCCCTGCTCGTGGCGCTGCCGCTGCTGACCTTCCTGGCGATGATCGCGGGCATCGTCGGCGGCGGCGTGGTCTGCATGGCCGTACTGAAAATGTCACCCTCGATGTTCCTGTCGATGTTCCAGGCGGACATCTCGCTCACCCAGTTCCTCGTCGGCATCGCCAAGGCCCCCGTCTTCGCCTTCATGATCGCCGTGATCGGTTGCATGGAGGGCTTCAAGGTCTCCGGCAGCGCGCAATCCGTCGGCGAACACACCACCTCGGCCGTGGTGCAATCGATCTTCGTGGTGATCCTGCTCGATGCGCTCGCCGCCCTCTTCTATATGGAGATGGGCTGGTGACGCGCGAGACCGTCATCGAGGTGCGCGGGCTGGTCAACCGCTTCGGGTCCCAGACCGTGCACGAGAACCTCGACCTCGATGTCTATCGAGGCGAGATCATCGGCATCGTCGGGGGCTCGGGCACCGGCAAGTCCGTGCTGCTGCGCACGATCGTCGGGCTGGTAAGGCCGGTGGCCGGCGAGGTGCGCGTGTTCGGCGAGAACCTGCTCGCCCTGTCCGACGAACGGCGATCCCGGGTGGAGCGACGCTTCGGCGTGCTGTTCCAGAGTGGCGCGCTGTTCTCCTCACTTACCGTGGCGGAGAACGTGGCCTTGCCCCTGGTCGAGCATGCTGGCCTGCCCCGCGTGGATGCGCAACGGCTGGCCGGGGTGAAACTCGCCCTCGCCGGGTTGCCCGTGGACGCGGGGAGGAAATATCCCTCGCAGCTTTCCGGCGGCATGATCAAGCGGGCGGCACTGGCGCGCGCACTGGCCCTCGATCCGGAGATCCTGTTCCTCGACGAACCCACCGCCGGGCTCGACCCGATCAGCGCCGCCGCGTTCGACAGCCTCATCGTGACCCTGCGCAACGCGCTGGGCCTCACCGTGTTCCTGGTGACGCACGACCTCGATACCTTGTATTCCACCTGTGACCGCGTCGCCGTACTTTCGCAGCGGCGCGTGCTGGCCGCCGCGCCGATCGACGAAGTGGCCCGCACCGACGATGCCTGGGTCCAGGCTTATTTCAATGGACCGCGCGGCCGCGCGGCCACCCGCGCCGCTCACCCCGGCAAGGACTGAAGACCATGGAAACCCGCGCCCATCATGTCTTGATAGGACTGTTCACCGTCCTCGTCGTCTTTCTCGGCCTCGGTTTCGGCGTGTGGCTGGCGAAGGCGCATTCGGACCAGGAATGGAATTACTACGACATCGTCTTCAACGAGGCGGTGACCGGCCTCTCCAAGGGAGGCGCGGTGCAATACAACGGCATCCGCCTCGGCGACGTCATGCAATTGCGCCTCGATCCGGAAGATCCACGCCGCGTGCTGGCGCGTGTCCGCGTCGAAGGCGATACGCCGTTGCGCAAGGACACCCACGCCAAGCTCGCCCTGACCGGAGTGACCGGCGTCGCGATCATCCAGCTTTCCGGCGGATCGCCAGGCAGCCCGCTGCTGGTGGGCCACGATGGGGAGGTGCCGGTGATCATCGCCGATCCCTCGCCCTTCGCGCGCCTGCTGGCCAACGGCGAGGACCTCATCACCAATATCAACCAGGCCGCCGCGCGGGCCAGCGAATTGTTGTCCAAGGAAAACGTGCACCGGATCGAGAACACCCTCGATCACCTGGACAAGACCACGGGCGTGATCGCGGACGAGCGCGAGGATATCCGCTCCCTCATCAAGCAACTGGCCCTGGCGACCCAGCAGGCCAACGACACGCTGGCCGAGAGCCGTACCCTGGTGCACAACGCGAACGGCCTCATCGACGGCCAGGGCAAGGCGACGCTGGAAAGCGCACAGCGCGCGATGGCCTCGCTGGAACATTCCATGGCGTCGGTCGACCGCCTGCTCAACGACAACAGCGATGCGATCAACGGCGGCGCCGCCAGCCTGGGCGAACTCGCGCCCGCGTTGCGCGAACTGCGCGACACACTGGGCTCGCTGCGTTCCATCACGCGCCGCCTCGACGAGAATCCCAGCGGCTATCTGTTCGGCCGCGAAAAGACCAAGGAGTTCACCCCATGAGCCGTGCCCGCCTCGCCGCTCCGCTGGTTCTCGCGCTACTGACGGCGTGCTCGATCCTGCCCAAGGCGGAGACGCCGCATATCTATACGCTGCCGGCCGCGCCCGGCGCTCGCCCCGCCTCGCCGGCACCGGTGGGCTGGGCGCTGCGCATCGCGGCGCCGAACGCGCCGCGCGCACTGGACAACTCGCGCATCGCGGTGGTGCCGGAGTCGAACACGATCACCGTGTACGGCGGCGCCCGCTGGGCGGATACCTCGCCGCACCTCGTCCGCGAACGCCTGGCCGACGCCTTCCGCGATACCGGACGCGTCGCCGCGATCAGCACGGACGACAGCAACCTCGCGGCCGACTACGAGCTGGGCGGCGGACTGGCGGCCTTCCAGACCGAGTACGTCGGTGGCAAACCGGAAGTGGTGATCCGCTACGACGCGGTGCTCGCGAGCACGCGCAAGCATCAGATCGTGGGCAGCCGTCGCTTCGAGGTGCACGAGCCGGTCGATGGGAAGGAGGTGCCGCGGGTGGTCGAGGCGTTCGGACGGGCGATGGATAAGGTATCGGCGGATGTGGTGGGGTGGACGTTGCAGGCGGTGCCGGGGAAGTAGGTTGTCGCATAAGAGCATCGCCGACAGGGTCGGCTCCCACCGAGGCAAAGAGCATCGCCGGCTAGCCGGCGATGCTCTTGTGGGAGCCGCTTCAGCGGCGAAGCTCTCCAATACACCGAAACGTAAGGTTGACCCGCGGCCCCGCGACACGCCTCCGCACCGGCAACTCATGCTTGTACAAACGCTGCGTGCCCCCTCCCATCCGCAGCAGGCTGCCATGCGGCAGACCGATCGCCACCGGCTCGCCGCCCGCCTTCGCCCGGAAGCGGAACGTCCTCTCGGCACCCAGACTCAACGAAGCGATCAACGGCTCCGGGCCCAACTCCGGCTCATCGTCGCTGTGCCAGCCCATGCGATCACCGCCATCGCGATACAGGTTCGCGAGGACGCTGTTGAAGCGGCCGCCGCAGGCCTCGGCGACGCGCTCGCGCAGCCTCGCCAACACTGGCGTCCAAGGGTGCGGTACGAAACGCGTGCCCGAATAGCGGTACGTGGCGTCCTCGTCGCCGATCCAGGCGCTCAGCCGAGGCGAATCGACCACCCGGCCAAACATGCGGATGCGATGCACTTCCCAGGGCAAGTCGTCGAGCAGCCGCGCGAGCAAGGCATCGGCCTCTTCGCGGCCCAGCCATGCCGGCGCGAACGTGACGTCCGCGCCGGGTAGCTCGATGCGATGCCAGCCGGAGTTCAGGCCGGCTCGACCGGATAGGCCGGCTCGGCGTCCAGCGAGGACGCACATACGCCGGCCAGTTCGAGCAGGCGGAGATCCGAGCCGCGCGCGCCGACCAACTGGAGGCCGATCGGCATGCCGTTGGCCAACGTGCCCATGGGAATGCTCACCGCCGGGCAACCAGCGAGGCTGGCGAAGCTGCACAGGTCGGCCTGCGAGGACGGCACTGGCCCATCGAGCGGGAACGCGCCCTGTGGCGTCGTGGGCAGCACCAATACGTCGACCTGGGCGAACAGGCGGCGCATCTTCAGCGTGGCCGCGTCGAGCACGAGGTCGGCCGCCACGTAGTCGGCCGCGGACTTCCTCGCGGCGAAACCGACCATGTCGCGGAAGCCATTCGATACCGGATAGGCCTCGTCGGCCAGTTCGGTCGCAAAGGTATTGAGCATTTCCGCCTCCATCAGCAGGAGACCGGCGCGGCGGGTCCGGGCGAAGTCCCAGTCGGAGAAATCGACCGTCCGGCGTTCGCCCAGCTCGCCCTTCAGCTTCGACAGGGCGTCGTTGAACACGTCGATGACGTCCTGTTCCACGCCGACCGCCGCCAGATCCGGCAAGAAACCCGCGCGGAGATTGCCCGGCTCCCAATCCGGCGGTGAAAAGGCGACGCGTCGCCGGCGGGAGCGCGCGTCATCGGCGTCGTACCCGGCCAGCGTCTGCAAGAGCACCGTGAGGTCGTCCACGCCGCGCGCCAGCAGGCCCACCGCGTCGAGGCGGCGGGCCGCCGGTACCAGGCCGCGGGTGGAGATTTCGCCATGCGTGGGCTTCAGCGCATAGACACCGCAGTAGCTCGCGGGCACGCGGATCGAACCGAGTGTGTCCGAGCCGATCGCCGCCACGGCGAGTCCTGCGGCAACGGCCGCCGCGGCACCGCCCGACGATCCACCCGCGGTGTAGCCATGGCGATGCGGATTGTGCGTCGCGCCATGGAAGGGGTTGTTCGTGGTCAGGCCCAGGGCGCCTTCGTCCATGTTGGTCTTGCCCACCAGCACGGCCCCCGATGCGCGCAGCCGCGCCACGATGTGGGCGTCTTCCTCGGGAACGACGGTGCGCCGCCGCATGCCTGCCCTTGTAGGCACGCCGGCGA
Source organism: Luteibacter sp. RCC_6_2 (assembly GCF_041360655.1). Lineage (NCBI taxonomy): Bacteria > Pseudomonadati > Pseudomonadota > Gammaproteobacteria > Lysobacterales > Rhodanobacteraceae > Luteibacter > Luteibacter sp. RCC_6_2. The sequence goes on from NZ_JBFUPQ010000015.1 coordinate 21,117, forward strand.
CGTCGAAATTGTCCTTGATGGCGATCGGCATCCCGTCGAGACGGCCGATGACACCGTCGCGACGCCGCCTGTCCGCCGCCAGGGCTTGTTCCTGGATCAGGGAGACGCTGTAGTCGGCGAAGGCGTTGAGCCGGGGGTTCAGGCGCTCGATGGCGTCCTGGTAAACGTCGGAAAGGGCCTGTGGCTGGACCCGTCCAATGGCCAGCCAATGCAGGATCTGCAGCAGTGTGGCGCGTCGCATGTCGACATCGGCGACCGGCGGCATCGTATTCATGAAATCTCCTTGCGCGTGGGACGATTATGAACGTGCCATGTGAAGATCGTGCAACCCTATGTTTGAAACGCCGATTTGCCCCGCTCCCGGCGAAACCGGACAATGCCGGGTTGATCCCGCAGCCAGCCGTTGAGTGAGCCAGCCATGAGCGAACGCGAAACCATGGAATACGACCTCGTCGTCGTCGGGGCCGGCCCGGCGGGCCTGGCGTTCGCCATTCGTACGAAACAACTCAATCCCGAGGTGTCGGTCTGCGTGATCGAGAAGGCCTCGACGATCGGCGCCCAGATCCTCTCCGGCGCCGTCATCGAACCGGCCCCGCTCGACCGCCTCCTGCCCGACTGGCGCAAGAACCCGCCGCCGGTCTGCGTGCCGGTGGCCAAGGACGAGTTCTGGTTCCTGCGCGACCACGCCTCCGGCATCAAGGCGCCGATGACGCCGCCGCAGATGAACAACCACGGCAACTTCATCGTGAGTCTTGGCGCGCTGTGCGCCTGGCTGGCGCCACAGGCCGAGGCCCTGGGCGTGGATGTATTTCCCGGCTACGCCGCGGCCGAGGCCCTGTTCGACGAAAGCGGCGCGGTGAACGGCGTGCGTATCGGCGACATGGGCGTCGCGCGCGACGGCAGCCACAAGCCCGGCTACACGGAGGGCATCGACATCCGGGCCAAGGTGACCGTCCTGGCCGAAGGCTGCCGAGGCCATATCAGCAAGACGCTGATCAAGAAATTCGACCTCGATGCCAACAGCGATCCGCAGACCTACGGCATCGGCATCAAGGAACTCTGGCAGCTGCCACCCGGCCGCGGCGAGCCGGGCAAGGTGGTGCATACCGTCGGTTGGCCGCTGGCCAGCGACACCTATGGCGGCAGCTTCCTGTACCACATGGACAACGACCGGGTGGCGGTCGGCTTTGTGGTCGGCCTGGACTACCCCGATCCGAACTTCTCGCCCTTCGAGGCGTTCCAGCAGTTCAAGCACCACCCCAACGTGAAGGGCCTGCTCGAGGGCGGCAGCATCGTCTCGGCGGGCGCGCGCGCCATCATCGAAGGTGGCGCGCAATCGCTGCCGAAGGTCGAGATGCCTGGCGCGATCCTGATCGGCGACTCCGCCGGCCTGGTCAACGTGCCGAAGATCAAGGGCACCCACCAGGCCATCGCCTCGGGCATGCTCGCCGCCGAACATCTCGTCGCGTCGCAGCTGTCGCCGGTTGGTTGGGATGCGAAGCTGCGCGGCTCCGCCGTCCTCGATGAACTGAAGAAGGTGCGCAACATCCGGCCTGGCTTCAACAAGGGGTTGTGGTGGGGGTTGATCAATGCGGCATGGGAGACGGTGACCGGCGGGCGTTCGCCCTGGACGCTGAAGAACCATGCGGACTGGTCGGCCCTGGGCAAGCTCGGCAAGTACGAAGCGCCGAAGACGGATTATGTCGACCGGACGCTGGCCCCGCGCGACCGGCTCGCGAGCGTGTATTTCGCCGCGACGGAGCATGACGAGGACCAGCCGGTGCACCTGAAGGTGGCCGATACCTCGATCTGTATCGAGCGGTGTACCACCGAGTATGGGAATCCTTGCCAGCGGTTCTGCCCGGCGGGGGTGTACGAGATCGTGCAGGATGAGGCGGGGCGGCGTTTGCAGATCAACGCGGCCAATTGCGTGCATTGCAAGACGTGCGATATCAAGGACCCTTATCAGATCATCACCTGGGTGACGCCTGAGGGCGGGTCTGGGCCTAATTATCAGAATCTTTGAGCGAGACGTGTCGACTTCTCTTTCTTGGCGGTACAGACGTCTTCTGACGATCGCCAGGCGTGTACGGGCCAGCATCGCACTGCGTGGCTGGCGCGGGACGCTTGGGCGAATAGTGCAGGATCTGGCCCGCCGGCCGGATGTGGACGACTCCCTGAGCATGCTGCCGTTAGAAACGGCGTTCGCGCAGTTCACGCTACCCACGTCGAGGACGCCTCGCGTGACCGTCGTCATTCCCGTCTACGGTAAGATCGAGTACACCCTGGCTTGTCTGCGTTCCATCGCGGCTTACCCGCCGACAGATCCTTTCGAGGTCATCGTAGTCGACGATGCATCCCGCGATAACACTGCGCCCACCCTCGCCGAGGTGCCCGGACTGCGACTGATCGTCAATGAACGGAACGTCGGCTTTGTCGGGAGTTGTAATGAAGGAGCCGCGGCGGCTCAAGGGCAATACCTGATCTTCCTCAACAACGATACGCAGGTGACCCCCGGCTGGACGGAGGGACTGCTGCGTTGCTTCGAGCGTCATTCGGACGCGGGAATAGCCGGTAGTCAACTCGTCTATCCGGATGGCCGTCTGCAAGAAGCGGGCGCCTGGATATTTGCGGATGCTTCCGCCTGGAACATCGGCAGGTTCGCATCGCGCAAAAATCCCACACTGCGGTACGCACGCAAGGTGGATTACGTCTCTGGCGCTTCGCTGGCGATACCGCGAGACTTGTTCGTCGCTCTCGGTGGCTTCGATACTCGATTCGCGCCCGGATACTACGAAGATGCAGACTTGGCATTTGCCGTCCGTGCTGCCGGCCGTTCGGTCTGGTATGTGCCAGACAGCATGGTGATTCATGCCGAAGGTATCAGTTCCGCCGGTGATGCAGACAGCGGCATGAAGCGGTTCCAAGCGATCAACCAGGCGAAGTTCGCGGAGAAGTGGAAGGATGCGCTCCGCAAGCAGCCTGCGCCGGACACCGCCCTTGCCGTCGTGGATTGTGCACGTCACCGCGGAAAGATACTCGTAGTTGATACAGTCACCCCGGATGCGTCACGCGACTCCGGCTCGCTTCGCCTGACTGCCATGATGCGGCTGCTCGCGGACGACGGGTGGCATGTCCTGTTTGCGCCGGACGACGGCCATGCGGAGGACGACGCCATTCGTTGCCTGGGTGCGCTGGGTGTGGAGGTGCTGGCGAAACCGTGGGTAGGCCGCCTGCCTACTTGGCTGATTGCACAGGGTGGCGACCTGCACGCAGTGATCCTCTGCCGGCATACCGTGGCGGACCAGTACGAACGTCTCGTTCGCCGTCACGCGCCTTCGGCTCGGCTGATCTTCGACACCGTAGACCTGCACTTCCTACGCGAAGAGCGCGCGGCGGAACGCAGCGGCAACGGCGCACTGGCACGGCAGGCCGAAACTACGCGACGCCAGGAGCTCGGCCTCATCATGCGTGCGGATACCACCTTCGTCGTGAGCGAATTCGAACGCGGCATGCTGGGCCGCCTGCTACCGAACGCGCGTGTCGATCTCCTCTCGAATATCCACGAGGTCTACGGACGCAAGGCCGGATTCACGGATCGACGCGACCTGCTCTTCATCGGAGGCCATGGCCATCCGCCCAACGCCGACGCCATGCGTTGGATGGCCTCAGACATCTTGCCAGCACTGCGTCGCTCGCACCCGGAGGCCAGGATCTTCGTGGCCGGCGATGTGCCGGACAACGAGCGAAGGGCTTTGATCGAGGCTGGCCTGGACGTGCTTGGCCGGGTATCCGATCTAACCCCGCTCATGAACTCGACGCTGGCGTCCATAGCACCCTTGCGTTTCGGTGCTGGCGTAAAAGGTAAGGTCAATATGGCCATGAGCCACGGACTGCCAGTGATCGGAACCAAGGTCGCCGTCGAAGGAATGCGCCTGATCGATGGAGTGGACGTGCTCGTGGCCGATGATGCCAATGCGTTCGCGGCCGCCTATTCACGTCTCGTGGCCGACGAACGCCTGTGGACGAGCCTCTCCGATCACGCTCTTGAGAATGTCCGGACACATTTTTCTGCGGACGCCGCCCTCGCGGCGCTGCGCCGGGCGATACTGTAAACCATGCATTTGAACAGATCGCTCCGCTCACTGATGTTCCGCAGTCTTCGATTCGGTTTCCGCATGACACCGATGCCGGCGGCGCTGCGCGACCGGCTTCGCCAGCGTTTCCTCGACCGACATGGCGACCTCGTTCCCCGAGGGCCTGCGGGAAAGCGGGCCACTTCCGCTGTCATCCGTGCGCATGACCACTCGAGCCATCGCAGCATAGGCTTCGTTCCTCGATACGAAGGCACGCTTCCATCGCCTATGCCAGCGACCATCATCGCCTTCTACCTCCCGCAATTTCACCCGATTCCCGAGAACGACGCGTGGTGGGGACCGGGCTTTACCGAGTGGCGAAACGTGGGGCGCGCCCTTCCGCAGTTCGAAGGTCATATGCAGCCGCGACTTCCCGGCGACCTCGGCTATTACGATCTCCGCTTGCCGGAAGTAATGCGCGAACAGATGAAGATCGCCCGCGAGTACGGCATCGGTGCCTTCTGCACATATTTCTACTGGTTCGCAGGCCGGACCCTACTCGAAAGCCCCCTGCGGCAATGGTTGAACGATCCCACGCTAGGTCTACCGATCTGCCTTTGTTGGGCGAACGAAAACTGGTCTCGGCGCTGGGACGGGCGAGCGGATGATGTGCTCATCAGGCAGGCACACAGTGCCGACGACGATCTTGCCTTCATCGAGTACGTTGCGGCCTATCTGCGGGATCCGCGTTACCTTCGCGTCAACGGCAAGCCGATGCTGCTCGTCTATCGTCCAGGCTTGCTACCGGACCCTCGTTCCACCGCAGAGCGTTGGCGTCGGTGGTGCCAGATGAATGGACTCGGCGACATCCATCTTGCCTATGTACAGAGTTTCGACAATGTAGATCCCTCCAGCATCGGCTTCGACTCGGCCGTGGCTTTTCCGCCCAATAATGTCAATCTGGAGCCTGTCACGGCGGAATACCGGCTCATTAATCCGGATTTCTCCGGACATATCTACGATTGGCGGGAGCTGGCGGCTGCAGCCGTGGCTGCGGGCGACCCGCCCTATCGGCTTTACCCAGGCGTCAATCCCGGTTGGGATAACGAAGCCCGGCGCAGTGGTCGCGGTAGGAGTTTCGTTCGCGCCACGCCGCGCGCGCTCGAGGAATGGACACGATCGGCGATCGCCACGGCGCGACGACGCGCCCCCGAAGCGCCGCTGGTTTTCGTCAATGCCTGGAACGAGTGGGCCGAAGGTGCCATTCTCGAACCAGACACGCGTCATGGTTACGCATGGCTGGGTGCCATCAGGAAGGCCCTGCACCCTCCAATGTCTACGCAGACACGCCCGTGTGCCGTGATCCATGTCTGCCATCCTCATGTGCTGAAAGAAATAGTCTCTGCGTTACGTGCGACGGGGCTTTCCTTCCGAACCATCCTCACCGTGCCGTCCGGACATGGGGAGGCCGTCGAGAAAGAAGTGACTCGTCTAGGTTTGGATGCCGAGTTGGTCGTATCGACTGACCGCGGAAGGGACGTTCTTCCTTTCCTACGTATTGCGGGAAGGCTGCTCGATGAAGGCGAAAACATCGTCCTGAAGCTCCATACAAAGCGGCCAACACAGCGCCAGGATGGGACGGAACGGTATTCAGGTTTGCTGGATCGATTGTTGACGCCGGAGCGGGCGATAACCATCGTCAGAGCATTTACCGCGGACCCGTCGCTCGGCGTGGTGGCTCCCGAAGGGCATGTGCAGCCTTTAAGCTTCTGTTCGGCTGCCAACGCGAGAAATGTCGAGTATCTTTGCGCCTTGGCAGGCATCGCCCAACCAAGGACAGAGACGGATGCGTTCGTGTCGGGAGGTATGTTCTGGTGCCGCCTGACGGCGCTGGCGCCCCTAATCGATGCACCATTGACTGAAGCAGAATTCACGAAGGAGGCTGGCCAGGTGGACGGCACCATGGCCCATGCCGTGGAACGAGTGGTTGCTCTAGCGGCGTCACATGGCCGTTTCCGCCTCGTCTCGGCCGCCCAGCTTGTAACTAGGCCGGAGTTCGGACGGCGGTAGGTCTGCGTGCCGATGGGCCCTCGCAATCTGCGGCTCTCGCACCGCATCAAACGCCAGTTTGAAGATTCGTTAGAATATGAGGTCAACTCAAGAGTCTGCGGTGTCGCCGCCGGCTTTTTCCAACGAACGGGAACCGCGAATGAAGATTCTGGTCGGCTATAAGCGCGTCGTGGACTACAACGTCCGCATTCAGGTCAAGCCGGACGGCACCGGCGTTGTCACGGACGGCGTGAAGCTATCCGCGAATCCCTTTGATGACATCGCCCTTGAGGAGGCTCTGCGCCTTCGCGAGAAGGGCGTGGCCCAGGAAGTAGTAGTCGTGGGCATCGGCCCGGCAGACCTCACCGCTCACCTGCGCAACGGCCTAGCCATGGGAGCCAACCGAGCCATTCACGTGCAGACCGCGGATGCCATCTCACCCCTGACAGCTGCCAGGACCTTTCTGAAACTGATCGAAAAGGAACAGTCGGACCTGGTCATCCTAGGCAAGCAGGCCATAGACGACGATGCCAACCAAACCGGCCAAATGTTGGCCGCCCTATGGAATCGCCCGCAAGCCACGTTTGCCAGCAAAGTCGAGGTCGCCGACGGAAAGGTCACGGTCACACGCGAGGTGGATGCGGGCTTGGAAACTATCGAGGTCGACCTCCCCGCGGTCATCACAACGGACCTCCGCCTTAACGAGCCGCGCTTCATCAAGCTGCCGGACATCATGAAAGCAAAGTCCAAGCCGATCGACGTAATCGATCTGGGCTCGCTGGGCGTAGAAGCTGCCGAACACATCAAGACCATCCACTATGCCGCCCCGCCGAAGCGGACCAAGGGCGTGATGGTGAAGGATGCCGCCGAGCTCGTCGCGGTCCTCAAGCAGAAGGGCCTGCTGTAAGGCAGCCGACCGGAGAATCGATATGTCCAAGATCCTCGTTATCGCAGAACACCTCGATGGCAAGCTTAATGGCGCTACCGCTCGCGCGGTGAGTGCCGCTGTCGCCGTCAAGCCGGAAACCATCGACATCATAGTGTTGTCCGACTCCCCTGGAGCCGTGGCTGCGGAAGCCGCCAGTATCGATGGCGTTAGCAAGGTTCTGACCGTGGCCCGTGCCGAGAATGCCCATGCGCTCGCCGCCGTGCTCGCGCCGCAGATCGCCAAGGCCGCCGCCAGCTATACCCATGTATTCGTTCCCTCGACCACGTTTGGCAAAGACCTCGCACCACGAGTGGCCGCCTTGCTCGGTGTCTCACAGGTCAGCGACGTAATGACCGTGGAAGGTCCGCACAGCTTCAAACGACCGATTTATGCGGGCAATGCCATCGTCACCGTGGAAGTGGACGCGATTTCGACGGTCGTAGCCACTATTCGCACGGCCTCGTGGCCAGCCGCCGCATCCAACGGCTCCGCGCCCGTCGAAGCACTTAGTATCGACGTTGCCCTGCCCTCACATACCCGCTTTATGAACCTGCAACAGGGCAAGAGCGACCGTCCAGATCTGCAAGGTGCCCCTAAGGTCGTCTCAGGTGGTCGTGGGGTGGGGTCGAAAGAGAATTTTGAGGTTATATACAAATTCGCCGACAAGATCGGCGCGGCCGTAGGTGCTTCGCGCGCCGCGGTGGACGCCGGCTATGTGCCGAACGAAATGCAAGTCGGGCAGACCGGCAAGATCATTGCGCCCGAGTTGTATATCGCCGTCGGTATTTCGGGTGCCATCCAGCATCTGACCGGTATCAAAGATGCCGGCACGATTGTGGCCATCAACAAAGACGGTGAAGCGCCGATTTTCGAGATTGCGGACATCGGATTGGTGGGAGATTTGTTCAAGATCCTGCCCGAATTAGAGAACGCCATTGGATAACAGCGGTCGTGAGATGGTTGTTGCAAAAGATCGTCCCGCTGCTCGAGCGACGTGCCATATATAGCGCGTGTGCCGACAACGCTCCGCCGAGCAACTACGTGGATAAAGAGATGGGAACACTCAATCACTCAGGTGGTATGGAGAGCCAAAATACAGTCCCGCTCTGCGTGGATCTTGATGGCACTCTCATTCGATCAGATCTACTGATCGAATCTGCTCTTACGCTTCTTGCCCGGCGTCCTTTGACGATCTTCCTCATGCTGGCATGGCTGCTGCGGGGTAAGGCACACCTGAAGCGTCAGATCGCGCGTCGTGTAGAACTCGACGCATCCGCTCTTCCGTACAATGCGCTCCTCGTCGACTGGCTGCGTGAAATTTACGGCAGTCGGCACATCGTCCTGTGCACAGCTTCGGATCGTACGCTAGCACTGAAGGTCAGCGAGCATGTTGGCCTTTTTAATGAAGTCATCGCCAGCGAGGGGGAACGGAACTTAGCCGGCTCAAATAAGGCAGATGTACTTATCGCCCGTTTCGGCGAACGAGGATTCGATTACGTGGGAAACGCCGCCATCGACCTCCACGTCTGGAAACATGCAAGGGGAGCTATCGTTGTCGAGGTGGGCACATTACTCTCCTCTCTTGTCGTGAAGATCACACCAGTCCTGAAGCGCTTCGAGCTTCGAGGCGTTAGCATCCTCACTTGGGCAAAGGCGTTACGCATCCATCAATGGGTGAAGAACATCCTGATCTTCCTACCCTTGCTTGCAGCACATCGCATTCTTGAACCGCAAGCTGTCATGCAAACTACCCTCGCTTTCGTCTGCTTCGGACTTTGCGCGTCGAGCGTCTATTTAACTAACGACCTACTGGACCTTCCTTCAGATCGCAAGCACCATCGGAAGCGACACCGCCCGTTTGCAGCAGGAACACTTCCACTGATCGCCGGGCCGATCGCCGCTGTCGTTCTCCTGATCGCAAGTTTCGCGCTCGCGATTCTCGTATCCACAGGGTTCCTCATCGTCCTGCTTGGCTATTATCTGCTCACCAGCGCGTACTCTATCCACCTGAAGCGGATCATGATGCTCGACGTCATTGTTCTGGCCACGCTCTACACTACGCGCATCCTTGCGGGCGCCGCCGCCATCCAAAGCCAAGCATCGTTCTGGCTGCTCGCATTCTCGATGTTCATCTTCCTCAGCCTAGCCATGATCAAGCGCTACACCGAGTTGCTTGCGCTTCAAAAGGCAGGAAAGGTCAAGGCCAGTGGAAGGGAATACGATGTCGATGACATTCCCCTCATCCAGTCAATGGGCAGCTCGAGCGGATATCTCGCCGTCTTGGTCCTGGCCCTGTACATCGACAGCACCGCCAGCAGTTCGTTGTACGGTCACCCACACTATCTCTGGCTGCTCTGCCCCCTGCTTTTGTACTGGATTAGCCGAAGCTGGGCTGTTGCGCATCGTGGTGTCATGCACGACGATCCGGTGGTCTTCGCGGTTATGGATAACACCAGCAGGATCATTGCCGCTCTTGCTGCCATAGTTGTTGTGTTCGCAATCTAATGGCCGGCCGCGGACAATCTTGGGGCCGGTATCCCAGAGCCACCCAGCGCATCGTCTCGTTTTCCGACCGCCATTCACCATTACCTTCGGCGGATCTGAGCATGCTCCCGCGCGGTAATGGCAGAAGCTATGGAGATAGCTGCTTAAATAGCGGTGGTATTCTCCTGCACACCCGATCCATGGATCGGTTCATCGCGTTCGACCCCGCGACCGGAGTGCTCGAATGCGAGGCAGGGGTCCTTTTCGCCGATGTGCTCGACCTAGTCGTGCCGCAAGGATGGTTCCTCCCGGTAACTCCCGGCACGCGCTATGTAACCGTCGGCGGCGCGATCGCAAACGATGTCCACGGCAAGAACCATCATCGTGCCGGCACGATGGGGCACCATGTTCGCGGGTTCGAATTGCTTCGCAGTGACGGGCAACGAATGCAGTGTTCTCCGACCAATAATGCCGACTGGTTCGCCGCCACGGTTGGCGGCCTTGGGCTCACCGGAATGATCACGCGCGCCACGATCCAGTTGCGGCGGATCGCGAGCCCTTGGATGATCACAGAAAGCCATCGTTTCGGGGACCTGCGCAGCTTCTTTGACCTGTCAGCGCGGTCGGAAAGCGATTACGAATACACAGTCGCCTGGATCGATTGCGTCGCGCGCGGCAGATCACTGGGACGAGGCGTATTCAGTCGGAGCAATCATGCGCCGGCCCACCCGGACCAACGGCCTAATCCCCCCAAAGATCGTCCCGGCATACCGTTCACCCCTCCGGTTTCGCTGGTCAATCGGCTCAGTCTACGCGCGTTCAATCAGCTCTACTATCACTGGCAGCGCAGGAAGGTGGCATACGCGACGACACACTACCTCCCATTTTTTTACCCGCTCGATGGCATTTCAGACTGGAACCGTATGTACGGGCCGAGAGGCTTTCTCCAGTATCAATGCGTGGTTCCTCCCACCGACGCCGAAGCCGTCGTCTTGGATCTATTGCAGCTGATATCGCAGTCAGGCCAAGGATCGTTCCTGGCGGTGCTCAAGCAGTTTGGCTCGGTTCCGTCGCCAGGCATGCTGTCCTTTGTGCGCCCCGGTACGACACTGGCACTCGATTTTGCGAATGGAGGACCGAAGACGTTCTCGCTCCTCGACAAGCTCGACGCACTCGTATCCGCAGCGGGCGGAGCCGTCTATCCAGCGAAGGACGCCAGGATGTCGAGTGCAAACTTTCGCACATATTTCCCATACTGGAAGGATTTCATGCCATTCATCGATCCTTCTTTTTCGTCCAGCTTCTGGCGGCGAGTCATGGAGTAATCATGCAAAAAATCTTAATTATCGGCGCGACATCCGCCATCGCCGAAGCGACTGCTCGTCTCTATGCGGCGCGAGGTGCTCATATGCACCTCGTGGCACGCAACGAAGTGCGTCTAAAGGACATCGCCGAGGATCTACTTGTCCGTGGTGCAGGCTACGTGGGCCATACTCCGCTCGACATCAACGATCTTGCAGCCCATGAGAATGTCATCGAACAGTCCTGCTCTGGACTGGGTGGCTTGGATGTTGTAATTGTCGCGCATGGAACCCTTCCCGATCAGCAAGCCTGCGAGGCCTCCGTCGAGCGAACGCTTACCGAGTTCGCGACTAATGCTTCGTCGACGCTCGCCCTGCTTACGATTCTGGCAAACCTAATGGACGCCACCGGCCACGGAACCTTGGCCGTCATTTCCTCCGTAGCCGGTGATCGTGGCCGGGCAAGTAACTACGTCTATGGGGCCGCGAAGGCAGCCGTCTCGACCTTTCTGAGTGGCATGCGCCAGCGCTTCAGCCGGACCGGGGTATCCGTCGTCACCATTAAACCCGGATTCGTCGACACGCCTATGACCGCACAATTTCGAAAGGGTCGTCTGTGGGCCAAGCCGGAAGACATCGCCCGGGGAATTCTCTGGGCTATCGACAGACGCAGGAGCGTCGTCTATCTTCCTGGATTCTGGTGGTGGATTATGGTGGTGATTAAAGCGGTTCCGGAGTTCATCTTCGCGCGCGTGAAGTTATGAAGCATGCCCGGCTTATCGCCACTTATACGCTATTCTGCCTGATCTCGATGGGTGTCAATATCGCCGCACAGATGGCGAGTGTAGCCATTTATGCCGGACCAATGTCATTGGCCGCGGCCATGGTCATGGGGACAGGTGCGGGATTGTGTACGAAATATCTATTGGACCGCACCTGGGTTTTCGCTTATTCGAACAAAGATGCTGCGCACGAAGTACGGACGATTGCCCTCTACACCGCTATGGGGATTGTTACCACGGTCGTCTTCTGGCTTACCGAATGGCTGTTCGATCATTATCTTGGCGAAGCGTACCGTTACGTGGGCGCCATTCTAGGCCTTACGATTGGCTACTCGACCAAGTATTTCCTTGACAAGCATTTCGTGTTTACACAGAAAAAAGCAGCCTCCCTGCATTAGAACCTGCCGCACACTCATGCTCTGTTCGATACGATGTGAATATACGCACGTCGCCCCCTGGGCCATCTCAAGCTCCACATGCAACACCCTTTCCGCAGGAGCGGGGAGCCTGATCGCTACCTGATGTAGAAACCTTCCACCGATATATTCGCGAAATATATCCGTCTGATAACGACCACCTCGTTTGCTGGGCCAAGTTATGAGGAAAATCCTGTCAGTGTAGATACTCTTCTGCTGACCGAACTATACGATGCCCTTTTGCCCCCCGCATCAATCAGCATCCGCCTCATCCCGTAACTTGAGTACCACCCTTGCCGAAACCCTAGGCACGTCACCCTATATTGTCCGGCGCACACTTTTTTAAATAGCTCGCGGCCGTATGCGGCGGCCATGGTGCGTTGCAGGCCTTAGAGAATCATCGCCAGTGGCGAACCGTCCTTGTCGAATAGTTCGGCGATGTGACAGGCCTTAATACCAGCCTAGACACAGAGGAATTCCAAGTAGGCGGCGTCCAAATTCTGGAGTCGCCCCACCGACTGACGTCGTACACAGGGGCAACTTTGAAGTCTGCATAGCCTGACTGCACGCCTGTGATCAATCGTTGTAGCGCATCCTCCGGCCAATATCCAGGCCGCCCCGCCCCCGGCCGAAATGCCTACGGACTGCGCGCATGCCGTGTTCTTGTGCATAGGCGGCTATGACGATGGATTGATTGACCGGGGAGGACATACGGATGTATTCCGCCGCTGGAACGACCAGGAAATCCCTGCCAAGAGCATTCCGATTGGACATGTTGCTTCCGGGATTCGCTAGCTGACTCTACGCCGTTAGATAGGCAACAATAAGTTGTAACGGCGACGTTACGGGCAAAACATCCCACGGCAATGCCTGAAAGACTCGGTCATCTAGGCGCCGAAGTGTCTTTTGGCTACGCCTTTGCGCAGTCCCGAACGGATACGTCGACTGCAATACGGCGCGCCATTGCTCATCCTTGAGCATCTGGTCCTACGTTGATAGTCGCATTAATTGGCAACTTGAACCTATTTCACATACTGGCACCGCACTTCCACGTTGGCGGTGTACTGCGAGAAGTGGGTGTCGAACGTCACCTGGCTAATTGGCAGGCCAACAGGTGCGCCTTTCTTATAGTAGGTCTGGCATTCGAGATTGGCCGACGCTACTGCATTGTTGATCGCTTGCTCCGCCGTGGATGTTCCACCCCATGTTTTAAAGATGAGGATTGTGGCCGATGTGCCACTTGAGGTAGCTGGCGTGCCCGGAGTCGATCCCCAAATACGGAAAGCACGATAGATCACAGCATTGCCGTCACTTTGAACGACGAAGTGGCTAGCGTCGGCGTTCAGGGTGAGACTTCCATTCTGGTAAACTAGGTTCGAAGGGATTTGCGTCATCGGGCTTACGTAAGAGTATGTACCGTTTTTCCACGTGACCAGGTTCCCGTCGAACCTTGCGTACTGTGCCGCCCCAGAATTGGATGCCCAGGTCACCACGCCGTTGTGGTACAGGACGAGGTTTCCATCGGTCTGAAAAATCCACTGATAACCATTGCCAGCGTTGTAAGCCTGCCCCTGCGTAAAGCTGTCCCCGTACTTGAATTCAACCTGCAATCCGGGAGCGCTACCAGGTGTGGCGGTGCTGGTTGACCAAACAGGGGCGTAGGCGACGACCACCGCAGTCCCATCGTCGTCGACCGTGAACTGGTTCGCCTGCGAGCCGCTTTGCCAAGTGCCGGTGTTCCAGACAGCGCGGCCATCTGGCGTGTAGATTACTAGGTTGCCATCGGTCTGCATGACAATGCGGTTTGCACCCGAGCCGCTTGTGCCGGTATTCCAGATGGCAACCCCATCTGAGTTTCGGTACACAACGAAGTTGCCGTCCCCCTGCATGATGGCGGTGTACCGACCGTCGTGGCTGGTCAAGCTTTGGTCAGCATTAAGAGTTTGACCAGCCGTCAGCCATTCCGCTGAGGCTGACATCGAGGCGAGGCCGCACAGCACGGCTGCGGCTAGAGCCAGCGCTTTCATCTTTCCGATCATTGGTGGTCCCTGTTTTGAGTGCCCCTTGCTGGGCTCGCGGAGTTTCGCAAGCCCTCCGGTTGCAAGTCTGTAGGGCTTGTCCTGCGGCCATGTAGGAAAAACCTTACACGTTAGGTTTGTAGGTTTGGCCAACGTTCTTCGTGAATGGTCTTCGCGTCTTTAGGCACGCTTAGCCGAGCCGACGTCCCCCGCCTGCAGTAGAGGTTTGATCTGGCGTTCGGGATTGCTGTAGCTGTTTCGCATAGGCGGGCGTCAGTCACCCAGCACTTTCTTCGTTCGCTTCTCGTTGTGTTCGCGATGCCAGCTTTCGATCTCCATGTGGGCATGCAGAAGACTGAGAAACCAGCGTTCATTGAAGCATTTGTCCTCGCAGGCGTCCGCCGACGGATTCGACGTAAGCGTTCTTGGTCCGGCTACCGAGCTCGATCAGGCATAGTTGCACGCCGAGTGTGTGTCCGCCCACGTGACCATGACTTTGCCGCAGAACTCTTTCCCGTTGTCGCTACGGATAATCGGCGCGTAACTGCCATGCGGCCCATGACGCGTGCTACACCAACCCGAGATGGCGCGCTCCACTTCAACGGCCACAGCCTTGTGACTTGCGTGGTCGACGATGGTCAAGGATTTGATGACGCATCCTTCGACGGTCCGATCAAAGACGAAGTCGATGGACCACACTTCGTTTGCCGTTGCAGGCCTGACCAGTGGATGCCAGTCGGCCAGGGGCAATTTCTTTCGCTTGTGTCGACGCACCTGCAATTTCACTTTCCGATACAAGCGCTCGACCGTAATGCCCCGCTGGAATCCTGCTCAGGTGTTACTTTTCCAACGGAGCATTCACGTGCGCACCGCCGAAGGTCGAAGACCGGCTGATCCTAGGTGCTGTTGGAAAGGCGACTTTATCAAGGTGCCAGTAATTGGCTCTCGGTGGGTACGCTGATGGGGCACCCCAGCGGATTCGCGGTGCTGACCAAGATGAACAGTGCAAGCGCGGCTGATGCGCTGGTGAACTCCGGCTACGCGTCGGAGCGCATCCCTGAAGCACTGCGCAAGCCTAGACCTACGACCAAGGCAAAGAAATGAGTTACCACATTGCGACGACCCTACGCGCCGCCGCGCAGGTCCACTTCGCCGATCCCCACAGCCCATGGCAGCGCAGTAGCAACGAAAACACCAATGGTCTCTCTTGCGCCAGTAATGTCCAAGGGCTCCAGCCTGTCAGGCTATAGCCAGAGTCAACTCGACGAAGTCGCGGCGAGCCTCAATACAGGGCCACCACAACGACATGCCTTTCACCCGTCATTATAGGTCTATAGTCAGCTATTAGACTTGGCCCAAGCAAATTCGGGCATCGTGCAGTGACATCGTTGCGCGAGAATCTCGATACCCGCTTGGCTTATAGTGCGCGAAGCCGGAAATTGGCTTCGCACGCCGATGCCTGCCCTATCGTCCGACCCTCGAGCCCTACCTTATAGGATCCCGCGGGAAGAACCCCCGGCACGAGATTCAGTACAAATCCCGCCGAGAAGCGCGTATCCCGCTGCGATAGAGCCACACCAAGGTCAGCGCGGTCGCGCCTGAGCATCGCACGTGCATACCTAGCAGACGATCCGTCGTCGCCCGTGAACACAACGAAAATATCACCCAGTGGACGCCTGTCAGGTCCAACAGCCCACCCTGAAATCGTCAACGGCTCTCCGATGGTCGAGTCCCATGTTGCTTCCCGCATGATTGGTTTGTCGTTGACAGCCTCGAATTTACATTCGATCGATCGATCGGCAATCGCGTTCCAAGGTTTCGTTGTCTCAAATCCGTAAGTCAACGCCTTTGGGAATTCGGGCCGACGGGCACCGGTGGCATCAGCCGATACCTGCGAATCGTCAAGGCGACGGAACAGATAGGCGCCCCGCTTAATCGTCGCCGTCCAATAGGGATCCTCAAATACTCCGATCAACTCGTACTGTTCGAAAAATCGAGGACGGTCAGGAGGATTAAATCGTCCCTCCCAAGTCAGAACCACGTATTTCGGATGCCAGCGATTCATCGGGTAATCGAGATTGCCAACACGCAGCGCCTTCGCGACGCCAGGACTAGCTAGTCCTAGAACGTCATAGACTTTAAATTTCTCACCAAGCTTGTAGGCAAAGGTACCTGGTTCCGCTATCGCAATGGACGTTCCACCGGGATTCTCGGCCTCCAGGTACTGCGCGATCGCGTCATAGCTAGTTAGGTGGGCATTCACGTGGTGCGACGTAATAAACGTGGCCGCCGTCGACCTGACCTTCGTCCATCCACCCACTACCACGACGACTATCACCGCCATGAGGACGACGGCTGCGACACTGGCGCGGCTGGGCCGATAGGCGAAATCGCGCCAGCGCGATTCGACTAATATCGAGTGCGTCGACGTGGCGAAAGCGATAACGAAAGCCAAGCCAATGGGCACGACATACCAGTCCCAGAGGGTGACAGTAAAAACAGAATACGCGGAAAAAAGGCCGATGCCGAACACAGTCCACACGAGACCGTAACGATACGATGGTGATATCGGCAGGACGATGTAGGGGAACGCACGTGAGAAACGGATGCGGACAAGGTGTAAAAGTACCGCAGCATATACGATCGCGCGCCAATAACCGCCGTGGAAGAGGCCGGTCATTGTCTTGGCGAAATTATGGAAGTTGAAGAGGGGCCAGTACCCTAACTGTACTTGGGCTTTTTTGGCATCCATCGTGCCTGGAAAGAAGGTGCCATAGTAATACCTTGTCCAGCCGATCCAGAGCATGAAACCAATGAGGTATACCACCAAAGCAATACCCAAGGTTCGATAATCCTGCCATCGAGGACGCCCAAGCCTTCCGGCATAAAGAAGCTGCGAAAAAAACAGGATCAGCGCAAAAAGCATTGAATCAGGACGAACCGTCGTTGCTACAACGAGGACGCAAGCCGCCAGAACGAGCGAATCGCAGGCAAATGCTAGACATGCAGCCACCGCAAGAAGGCCCACATAAAAGTAGGTCTCGTGTGCAGATACTGAGCTAGCCAGTGGCGAAATAAAGACGAGCGCACTGAAAGCAATCCATGCCACGCACTGCGCGACACGGCCACGGCTCCCCCCGCACGTAGAGGCATAGAACGTCGAAAAGCAGATCATACCTACCGCGATTGCCGAGAGAGCGGTCGATATCACGGGAATTGTCGCCGCGGACCAGGAAAAAAGTTGTGCGGTCCAAGCAAGCAGTGCAAGGATCACTGCGTAACCGGTCGCTGTCGATCCGTAATATCGCTCGCCCACGTTGAACGACACACCATCACCATGCAGCACATTCAGCGCATAGCGAAAGGTAATGTAGGAATCATCGACTGCATAACCGCCGTTGAAGCGAAAATACCCCCACGCAAGAATAACGATCGCCAGAAGCGTGAGAAACGATGCTATCGATCTGTTCTGAAACATGTCTTATATTCGAATCCGCAGAAGGGAGGAATTATTCACCCGACAATGTAAGAGGGTCTTATCCACAGCATCACTTCTTTCGTAGAAGGAAAAAGCGTTGATCGTATCGCTGGCCATCGAATTTCCCGGCGACAACCTCAAAATCGTCGCCAAATTGACGCTCTACATAAGCTGCCGGAATGAAACTTTCGCCATAGAAGGTTTCGTTGCGTACGCCGCCGCCACTGACCCCCTGTGAGGTGGCGTGAACAAATTCGCCCCGGTCATAACGGGCTCTTGCATCGCCAAGATCGGCAAATAGTTCGCCCAGTGCCTTAGTATAGCCGGAGATGTTATCTCCCTGATTGCGTGCCCATTCCAGATAGGCAAAGAAGCTAGGATCCCGCGTTGTAAAGGCGACGTACCCACCAGGCTTCAGGATGCGACTGAACTCACCAATCCAAGCGACACACGACGCCTCGGACAAGTGCGAGAATACCGAATAGGCAGTAACGAGATCGAGCGAGTTCTCATCGAAGTGAGTCTGAGGAAACGGCTCGCATACCCTGAAATTGCCGCCAGGAAAGAGGGATCGCGTCAATTCGATGAACTCAGGGTCGACATCGATACCATGAATGTTACGCGCAGGGACAACTCCGAGGAAAAGACGTGCCACTCTTGCCCAACCAATGCCGAAGTCCATGACCTGCCATTCAGAAGTAACGGCGTTCTGGGTGCTACGAATGCCTTCGATAATATCTTCGTAAAAGGCGAATGCCTGCCGCAGGGCATCATCCCCGGCGAGCCCGGTTGTATTACGCTGCATCGACTCCGACGGGAAGCGAGGAAGCGGATCGCCCAAAGGCGATGTAAGGCCATCTTGATGCTGGCTTGCCAAAACTACATTAAACCACTTCGCATTGTCACGGTTCATGCCATCTCCATTGCGTCAGGTGGACCTATTAACCAGAAAACTCGAATGTAACCACCACATGGTAAAAATGCTTGGCTGATGTCACATGACGCCACGATTATCAAGTGCGGGATCGGCTGCGGCGCGTTTTTCTTTAATCCGAGCATACAGTCGGCGACCGAAACTGATAAAGGGCTCCTCAATCAGACGGTATGTCACAGTGGATGCCATGGCGACGAGGAACAGCGTCAAAGAAAAGCACACCAGGAGAGCAAGGCTCGCAGTGGGCACAACCTCATAGATCCGCCGATACAAGGGACTCATGACATATACGATTGTCGGGTGAAGCAGGTAAACCGAATAGCTGATCTTCCCGAGATACCTGGTCGCTCGGTTTACCAGTACGCGCCAAGGCCATAGACATAGCCCACACACCGCGAATGCATAGACAATACCTTGCCAGTAGTAGCCCGCGCCAAAAATGTTCGGCAGCCAACCGCTCAGCAATGCGTAATATAGGAAAATGGCTATGACGACCAACATCACTCCGACGTGCTTGTGGGCGGCCGCCGGCGAATCGTTGCGCAGATGGCCGCGCAACGCGAAGAAGCATATGCCACCAACAGCGAATATCGGAAGATGACGCAGAACGAACCACTGTGTTATCGATGCCTTCTCCGGTTCATCGAGCGGCATATAGGAAAGAAACATACTGAAGATGTACCAGGCAAGGAGCGAAACAAGGAAAAATACAACGGCATCGTAAATATTCCTGACTCGCGCATAGATAAACGGAAAGGCTGCATAGAAGAGCATTTCCACGCCAATTGTCCAACCAGCCCAGACAAAGCTTTCCTGACGACCGGGGATTAGGTTGTACACAAACGTGACCATTCCCGCGATCTCAGGAAGCGAATGCGTCACCCCGAAAAGAATTCGGTCACGCAGCATGGTCAGTAGGATCAGCGCGTAGAACAATGGAGCAATACGGAAGAGGCGGTGCAGATAGAAGCTGAATCGCGGTGTTGGCTCGCGCAGGCGCGCTGGCATTGTGTAAAACAATGAAAACGTACTAACGACGAAGAAAAGGGTGACACCAGATCCGCCATTCCCGGCGAAGACGGCGAACCATCGCGGCGCAACGAGATTTGGCGAAGGCAAGAGGATCATGTGGTAAAGCAGCACGTATGCCGCTGCGATCCCCCGGAGAGCGTCCAGGAAGTCGAGGCGCGCACTTGTCCTAGTCTCTGATCGGGCGACGTTGGTCTCTAACAGCGATACCGGGAGGACCGCGCTCATACATTTCCCCTTATTGACGTTCAGGCGTCCCAATACCACTAAGTGTGAGGATTGGCAGACAGCCCTAACGAATGCTCGTTTATCCACGCCCAGGCACGTGCCACGCCTTCAGGCAGTTCTGTCCGCGGGCGCCACCCAAAGACCTCATTGGCTCGTGAAATGTCAAGGACGACGCGGCGTACGTCGAAGCTTCGCGACTCCATCCGCACCACATCAAATTGGCGTTCGGTCACCGCGGCAATCACGTCGACGATATCATTGACCGAATGGCCTTGCCCGCTGCCTACATTGAATATGCCTGTCGATGTGTGGCGTGCCGCGACTACGAGCATATCGATGAGGTCATCGATGTAGAGATAGTCACGAACGACCTCTCCGTCACCCCATATGGGCAACACGTTGCCTGCCGCGACTCTGCCCAGGAACGACGCGATAAGCCCCTGCAGTCCCGTCGGCAACTGTCCAGGGCCATATGGATTGGAGGGACGAAGGATCACAGGCTCGATCCCGTGGAGAGCCTGGTACATAAGGAGGTACTTTTCGATGGCTACCTTGATCACTCCGTAGGACGAGATGGGCCGGAGGTCGTGACCTTCTGGTACGGGAACGACTGTCGGATGCCCATAGACCGTTCCACCAGACGATAGATATACGATCCGGCGGACGTCGGACTCGCGCATGGCCTCGAGGAGGTGCACAGCGCCCACGAGGTTCTGCTCGATATCTCGAATTGGGTCGAGATTAGAGGTACTCGGGACCGTGCTGCTGGCGCAATGGAAAACCGCGTCAACACCAACCAGTGCCTGGGCGACCCCCTTCCTATCCGCCAACGAGACCTGCTGATAGTTGACTCCGCGCCAATCGATGTCGGCACGGGGAAGGCCAACATCGACAACACGGACGGCATCACCCTCGGCCCGGAGCCTCATAGCGAGCCGAGATCCTATAAATCCGTTGCCACCAATCACCAATACCTTCACGCCCGTCCCTCTTAGTAACAACTTCTTACGGAGTATAGCGACCCTGCGCTCCGTCGACCTCTGCTGCTACGAGCGAGGGGATAAAGTGTCACCTTTCGGCTACTCAGAACCGAAAAGGCGCGGCGTCAGGCAAGCTGTCCAAGGTGGGCATTGTTGGCGAACGAAAGCCGAAGCTCACGAAAAGCCGCTCCGAATACTCCCACGCGCGCCGGGCCTGCTCATCTGGCACCTGATAACGCTCTCTGGCAATCTGCTGGGCCCTGAGAACCTCAATGAGATGCGGCAGATGGCTTGACCCGAGCGTCACGCTCGACGCATGACGCCGGTGCCTGTTGAGTGCGTCTGCGGTATAGGCCACCTTACCTTGCGCCGCCACAGCCATATACGCGACCCAATCGCCTGCGATCCGAAAGGTACCGATCTCGTCAATGCTGTCGCGCAACACCTTCCGAATCACGTCCGTCCTGAAGACCACCGCACTCACGTTTGGAATAGTGTTCTTTATCGCGAGCGCGTTTCGGATTTCCTCATCTCCGGCCCTGACATAATCCGCCTTCCATAAGACAGAGTCGACGTCGGACGTATAGTCCAGGTAGTCCGCCGCCATCACATCTCCTCGATCGTCGACCTGCTTGGACTGCGAGTACGACATGACGATTGAGGAATCGGCTGACATTGGGGCGACGACACGAGCTAGGAAAGTCGGATCGCATGCATCGTCAGCCTCCGCGATCCATACGAAATCGCAGTTTGCGAGCTCGACGCCGTGCTGCCATTGCCGAAAAACCGAACCGCTATTAACAGCATTCACGACAACGGTGAAATCTGCACGTAGCTCACTACGTATTTTTGCGAGCACATTGAGGCTGTCGTCGGTAGAACGATCGTCGAGAACGATGAGTTCATAGACGGGCTGCACCTGATCATCGATAGAACGTAAACGCTCACTGAGCAATGGCGCGTAATTATAGTTTGGAACGATAGCCGTCACTTTTGGCTGTGGCAAACCGACCGCGTCGAGGAGGTCGAAAATATACCTACGGAAGGAAAATTCACTGGCGACCAAGTCCATACCGGCCTCACCAAGACGGCGCCGGAGATCCGGATCGTCGAGCATGCCACCGAGCGTAATCGCTAGGTCGCTTGCGCTGATATTCTCAATAAGAATGCCGCAGCCGCGGTCGAGCACATCAGCCGAGCCACCCGAGCCGGCAAATGCGACCACTGGCAATCCGACGGATAGTGCCTCTAGTACTACTGATGGAAACGGATCCTCCCGCGACGTCAACGCATAGATATCAGCACCCGCGTAGTATTCGTCGGTATCGAAATCCAGACCGACGAAATGGAACTGCGACGTGAATCCGCTAGCCTCGATCGAAGCACGCAAACCTGCTACCAGCGATTCATCGGTATGCCCAACCCAGACGAAATGGGTTCTGCGTCCAGCACGAAGCATCGCCAATCCAGCATCGACGAACAGGTCAACACCCTTACGATGATCTGCGTACCCCACGGCTAGGACAATTTCAGCCTCAGGCGAGATACCTAACTTCAATCGCAGTGCATTCCTCGGAACGACGCGATCTCGCATCCCCCGGAATCGACTCCGACTGAATAAGCCTTGCGGTCGTATCAAGGTTTTCCCTGCATCCACAGACGCGATGGTGGCGAAACCGTCGCGAACTACCGCAGCGGGAAACAATATACGACGTGACGCCGCTGCCAACGCCATCGCATGTGCCTCCACGCCGTACTGTCGGATGACACCAGGTAATTCATGCACTAACGAAACGACGCTGAAACCCGCATGGTCAAGTAGTTCTCCGAACAGTCCGGAAACTGTCGAATTCACGATAGCGTGCCGGGCGTCCTTCGCCAGTACGGTCGCCAGATGCTGGGCTTCGGGGCCATTTTGCGCAAGACCGGCCAACGAATAGACGTTCCCAATCTCGCGGAAATTTTCGATGAGCGGACCATCGCCGAGGACGACGACATCGACTTCGAAAGCAAATACATCGCGCAGTTCCCGCCCGATGTGCAGGGCGAGGTACTGCGCACCATGTGCGAACGCATCATGGGTTACGAGAACAATACGCCGGCTTGGCACCGATTCCGTCTGGAGGTTAAGCAGCGCGTCCCGCGTAGCTTGCAGGTAAGCATAACCGTAGCGGCGATCTGGCTCGAGATGGGCGCCTTCCGCCCATTCGTTCCAAGCATTAACAAAAACAATCCTCTCGCCATCTACCGGGTGGCTTCGCGCAAACTCCATGCTGCTTCGCAGCCAGCGACCGTACCTCTCTGGCGTCGCACCATAGAACATGTAGCCACGCCCAGGCTTCCTCGCCTCATTATCCCACGAAGGAAAGACTCCGCGAATGAGGTTAAAGTCCTCAAACTCAACGTGACGTGCTCGGTTAACAACATCCTGAAAGTCGATGATGGTGCCCCGAAAATCGGGGTTCAGACCCTCGATTTGCGCATTGATTGGCTCAAGGTTGCGAGCGAGCTTGTGCGGCGGGAATTCGATGGCGACGTCGAATCCAAAAATACGCGGGTCGTCGACGTCAAACTGGACCATACCCATAAATATCTCACCAATGCCTTCCCGACGACAATAATCGCGCCAGCGTCCCAGTGTGGCTGCGGCATCGGGAAGGATTGACGGGCGGTACACGATAACCAACGGCTTCCCATTGATGCGGATGTATCTCTTGTCTTTCAGAAGGGGCGCGAGCGTCTCAATGAACGCTAAGTCATCATCAGCTGAATGACTCTGCCCGATGAGAACTTCCCCATCCATGCCGTCCCATCGACGCGTCCAATTTTCGTTGGCCCAACAGATGCAGAAAGGGAAATCTATGCTGCTCGCGACGAACTGGTCCAGTGGCCGCTCTAGAAGGCGCTTCCCGCCAAACCAGTAATAGTGAAAGCAAAAGCCAGCCACACCGTACAGACGCGCCAGCTCAACCTGCCGCACCATGACATCGAGCACCCTCAAATCATAGAAACCCAGCTCACCAGGCAGCTGGGGCTGGTGGTGGCCCGGGAACTGCGGCCGAGCCTTCGAGACATTCGTCCACTCGGTGAAACCCCTCCCCCACCACATGTCATTTTCTGCGATAGGGTGAAACTGGGGGAGATAGAACGCGATCAGGCGGACATCAATGTCATCTGAATTAACGGGAACCTCCGCAATATTGACGAATTCGTCCCTCGTCACGGCAGACACGTGCGCAGAAAGCATCACTGCGCCACCAACCCGGGCACCTGTCCGCCTTAACTCCTCGCGTCCCTTCAGGACGGTCTGTTCGTCAGCCCACGCCCGATAAGCTCCAGTCGACTTCAATACAGGAGCAAACGAGCGAAAGACAAAACTCTTTAGCTGCTGCTTTGATTTCAACGAAATGGGTAGATTCAGATACGCCCTGCGGAGGATCTTGCCGACATCACGTTTGATCGATCGTGGATTCAGCCGTCGGCGCGCGATTCGAAATGGAGCCATCAGGCGCCAGCTTTTGGAGGCTAGGATCGAGTCGAGTTGCTCGCGCAACGCCAATTGCGCCGCGACGTGGTTCTCGATTTCACGGGAGCGAACTTCAAGAGTGCCGAGTAGCTCACCCTCGCGATGCTGCCACCGCGTCCGCTCATCGGCAGCGTCAGACAACTGGCGCTGGAGAGCAGCGAGTTCGACTTTAATCTGCGCATGTTCCTGCGCCCGCTGAGCGAATTCCATCTCAAACGAGGCTCGATCGTCAGTCATATGCTGAAGCCGGGCAGCCATTTCGCGCGCTTCCCGGCTAGAATCGATCACGAGTGAGGTGACATCGGGCATAACTCGCAGCTGAAAGGTTGCGAAGTCGCGTACGCTGAAATCGTCGCTCCTGCCAAACACTAACTTCCGCAGAATGCCGTCCAGCTCCACGTAACGCTCGAGATCTCCAGCGGAGACCTGCAGACCGTTATCACGAAGCACGTCCTCCATTACGTAGCGGATAAACATATGGCGCTCATCCGCCGGTTTGGCTATGGCGGCCAGGGATGTCATGGTGACGGTCACTGCCCGGTAAGCCAGATAACCGTATTCGACACCGGCATGCCAGCCCCACTCAAGATCGATGAACCGGGGTTCGCCCAACTCCGTCAGCATTAGATTACGCGGCAGCGCGTCAATGCACCAAGCAGGAAGGACCGTGCGTATGCCAGTCACACGAGGCGCGCCGCGATTGATGAGCAACTCATCGAGTGCTACCCGCCACTGGCCGAACCATTCCGCGACTTCAGAAATCTGCCACCCAGGCGCGGAAACGATACGCTCGAAGAGGTCGCCGTGGTTAACACCGGGGACATAAGCCTCATCGCTCAATTCAAGCGATATGGGTCGTGAGGCCTGAGCATACGCGTCCGGTGCAAGAAGCGTTTTCTGCACCGTCATCCCTTCGCTTTCGGGGACGAAAGCTACCTGTTTGCAGTATACGGGCAGTCTTTCGGTGGCGAAATGATATGCAATCGCTCCATGAGTGGCCCATCCTTCGGGCGATGAACCCTTTCGCGCGACGATCAGAAACGAATTAGCGAGGTCGCCGAGCAAGTCGTTCCTGCCCACGACGCCCCAGGCCTGCCCAAGCGAAAACAAGGGAGCATGGATCAGCTGGGCATCCGCATTGACACTCTGGCGAGCAAACGCGGAAGGATTAAAATCCGGGAAACTGCCGTCGTATCCACGAGGAAGAACAACAGATGTCGGAAGCTTGTAATCTGGAAATGGCAGCGCGACCTCCACCGAACCGAAGCCAACTTGCCGCAGCATGCGATCCAGCTCTACGCGGCCGTACGTGGTGGCAGTACCTTTTCCGTAGAGGTCATTCAGACCGAACATCGCCTTGGCTAAATGATCCTCTGGCATCCCCGCGAAATATTTCAGCCCGAGCTGGTTCTCGATCGCGATAATGAGATGGCCGCCATCGTTGAGGCTCTGGTATGCCTTCCTCAGCCATGTCATGGCCGCATCCGCCGTTTTCCCGAAGATCGACGCATACTCCAGTACACCGATCAGAGTCACTGCATCGAAGCGGACATCACCAGGGAAATCGTCGAACACCTCGTTAACGATGTTAACGTTCGGTAAGTCGATGCACCGGGCCGCAGCTATCGCCGCTCGACGGGGGCTGCCTTCAACACCTAGGACGTCCCCACCAAGCTCGCCCAGAAAACGTGAAATCGCGCCGCAGCCAGCGCCGATCTCCAAGACGCTGCCCGATAGGATTTTTGCAAGTGGCCGAAGCAGATTGGCGCGCGTCGCGCTCAAATGGTAGCGGGATGCCCAATCCGTCTGCGCGTGCTTCAGTTCCATAGAGAAGAGCGATCGATCCGAGGCACTCGAGACAATCGCATGGATACGATTCTCGATATCGTCGCCATCCGAATATGTGAATGTCTGTGCTTCCCCTTTCTGCGTCCAGAGGTTCTCGTGATTTTCGTAGCGCGCTTCCAGCAATGTCTTGATCTGTTCTTTCATCGTTCACTTCTTCAGTTTGCTGACGAGCGCATCTGGAGTTCCAGATTGCTGAATCCGACAAACGACGATCCAAGCACATGCAGATGGATTGCGTCGTAGCGGCGATCATGCGGAATTACTTCAGCTCCGTCACGACTGGCCACGCCAAGGGAAATAAAATAATCACCAGCGCCCATCGAGCAAGTAAAATTCAGGTCGATCCGAGCTGTCGAACCTGCCTTCCCGAGCAATGGGATATCGCTGGAGTCAAGCATTTCGGAGTTTGTGGCATAAACCGTCACTCCCTCCTTGTTCTTGATCGCCACGCCGAGAATAGGTCGATGCACGTCCTGCACAAACTCGACGGCGATCGCGAGGCTCGCCGCGTCGCCAGTTGAAACGGACGAGGGATTCTGCACACCACCGACATTAAGCGAAAAGTCACGAATAATCGCGCGACGATCCCCCCATCGATATTCGTGAGTGTTGTAGTTGGCGCGCATGGAAAAAGGATCATCATGAGTCGCGCCGACATTCTCCAGCAGATCTTCGTGCGTCCGCTGACCTTGTTCGTTCATGGATAAGGCATCGCCTTCGACAGCTGGCTTGTCGACACCGAACAAGAGATCGAGGTACTGATTCACCACCACCTTGGGCGCGCCATCGGCCAGCACAACACCACCATCAAGCAGCACCGCACGATCGCAATGCGTCACGATCTGTTCGGTGGAATGTGAGACAAACAGAATTGTAGTTCCTGCATCGCGTAGGTTCTTCAGACGGGCGAAGCACTTCGCCTGAAACTTGGCGTCGCCCACGGCTAGGGCTTCGTCCACGATTAAGATATCCGGCGTTACATTGCTGGCCACCGCGAAAGCGAGGCGGACGTACATGCCGCTCGAATAGGTCTTGACGGGCTGATCGATAAAATCGCCAATACCCGCGAAGGCAAGAATGTGATCGTATCGCTCGTCGATCTCCGCTTTCGATAGTCCAAGCAGGCTACCGTTAAGATAAACGTTTTCGCGCCCGGTGAAGTCTGGATTGAAGCCCGCGCCCAGTTCGAGGAGTGCGGCAACACGTCCATGGACGTCGACAATGCCCGACGATGGCGACAGAGTTCCGCAGATAATTTGCAGTAACGTCGACTTACCTGAGCCGTTCCGGCCGATAATGCCCACCGTCTCGCCACGCCCTACTTCAAAGCTAATGCCGCGCAAGGCGTGGAACTGTTTGAACCATCGATGTTTCCTAGACGCCGGACTGAGCATTTGCATCAGTCGATGGTGAGGTTTTTCGTAGATCGGAAACACCTTTGTCACTTGCCCGATGCAGATCGCCTTGTCAGAGGACATCGGCAAATCCTCGCTGCGTTGAAGCGAACCATGCGTACCCCGCGTACATGACGCCAAGGCCGATGACCGCATAGATTCCGAGCCCCTGCCAATCGGGCATGTGCTGCCAAAGGCACACTTCACGGGCCTGGTCAATGATAAAGGTGAGTGGATTCAGCCTGAACCAGATCCGATAAGCCTCGGGCACCGATGTCAGTGGAATCATTGCTGATGACATAAAAAGCAGCGCCGTGGAGAGTACGCCCGTTATCTGCCCGATATCACGCAGATAGACGCCCAGCGCGGCGAGTCCCCATGCAATCCCAAGAGAAAGCATAGCTAGGGGCAGGATCACCAATGGAAAGAGGATGATAGTCCAGGCGATCGTGCCTTCCATGCACAGTCGCAACAGCATGAATACCAAGAGATTCATGAACGCGTGAAACAACGCCGAAAGCAACATCGGCCAAGGAAGAATCTGCAGGGGGAAGATCACTTTCTTCACGAAATTCGGCTGCGAAACTACTAGGCCCGGCGCCCGTGTAAGGCATTCCGCAAATAGGCCATGGACAATTAGCGCGACGAACAGAATGATCGAAAAATGCGTCTCGCCGCCCTCCACTTGAGGCCACTTGTTCTTCATCACGAATCCGAACGCAAACGTATAGACGGCAAGGACGAGAAACGGGCTGATCAACGCCCAGAGCAGGCCAAAGCTCGCACCGCGGTATCTTCCGAGAACGTCGCGCTTACTAAGCTCCCACACGAGCGTGCGGTGCCATAATAGGGCGGAAAACGGCCCTAACAGTCGTCTATACCTAGACGAAGTCACCGATTTTGTTTGCATAGATTGTGCAGTCATGGTTACCGAAGGTCGATCGAAGGAAGAGTACCGATCAACGCAGTGCCAGGTTCAGTTCGTTACGCAGGTCTTCGATATCTTCCACGCCGACGGAAAGACGGATGAGGTTGTCGGTAATCCCTAGGCGCTTCCTGTTCGCCGGCGGGATTGATGCATGAGTCATGATGGCCGGATGCTCGATTAGACTTTCCACGCCTCCAAGCGATTCGGCGAGGGCGAAGAGTTCGCAGCGTTCTAGTATCCTGCGGGCTCGCGTCTGCCCGCCTTTGATCTCGACTGTGACGATGCCGCCAAAGCCATCCATCTGGCGCCGCGCGAGGGTATGCTGCGGGTGGCTCTTGAGACCCGGATAGATCACCCGGGCGATCGCCGGATGCCTTTCTAGCCATTTCGCGAGGTCTAGCGCGCTCTCACAATGCTGACGCATACGCAAGTGAAGGGTTTTCAGACCACGCAGGGCTAGAAATGCATCAAACGGGCCTGCAATCGCTCCGATGGAGTTCTGCAAGAATGCCATCTGCTCTGCCATCCCTGCGTCGGATGCCACGACGATCCCGCCCACAATGTCTGAATGTCCGTTCAGGTATTTCGTAGCCGAATGCAGAACAAGGTCCGCGCCCCATTCAATCGGGCGCTGTAACATTGGAGAGCAGAAGGTGTTGTCGACGACGAGTATGAGGCCGTGCTTCTTGGCGAATGCGCCGATGGCCCGAAGGTCGACCAGTTTCAACATCGGATTGGTCGGAGTTTCTACCCAGATCATCCGTGTCTCTGGCCTCAGAGATGCATTCAGCGCAGCCGGAACATTCAAGTCGACAAAATCGAAGGCCAGCCCCGCGCTACGCTTCCTTACGCGTTCGAACAATCGATAGGTGCCGCCATAGAGATCATCCATGGCTATGATATGGCTGCCCGACTCGAGCAGATCGAGCACGGTTGCGGCGGCGGCAAGACCCGAGGCAAAGGCGAAGGCGGCCACGCCGCCCTCAAGGTCCGCAACACAGCGTTCATAAGCCATCCGAGTCGGATTTTGGGTCCGCGAATACTCAAAACCTTTGTGATTGCCTGGGCTGGACTGAACGTAGGTGGAGGTCGCGTAGATTGGCGTCATGATGGCGCCGGTGCTCGGGTCCGGAGTCTGGCCCGCATGAATCGCACGGGTGCCTAACCCGCGGACGACTGTTTTTTTGGAAGTCATTGATAATCCTGAATTTGTGACTCTACATTCAGCTCGAAGTTACATTCGATCTGGTCCAGCCGTCCGGACATATTACACTTGGCCACCCACCACGATGGTATCCAAGCCAGTCGGCCATCGCTGGCGGGACAGTCTTACGGGCGCGATGCTGAACCGGGCAGCCCATTGGGCACCCGATATGAAAAGGACGCTATGAAAACACTTCTTGTCACGGGCGGCGCCGGATTCATTGGCGCCAATTTCGTCCTCCAGGCCGTCGCCGCCGGAAACAGAGTCGTCAACCTGGACAAACTGACATACGCTGGCAATCTGCAAACGCTGGCGTCGCTTGAGGGCAACGAGCAGCACATCTTTGTCAGGGGTGATATCGGAGACCGCGAACTTATTGCGGCGCTTCTTGCACGTCACCGGCCGGACGCCGTAGTGAACTTCGCCGCCGAGAGTCATGTCGATCGCTCGATCGATGGCCCCTCCGCGTTCATCGAAACGAATGTCGTCGGTACGCTCAGCCTCCTCGAAGCTACGCGCGACCATTGGCGTACGCTCCAGGGTTGCCTCTCATCGGCCTTCCGCTTCCTGCACGTCTCCACCGACGAGGTCTACGGTTCTCTAGGCGACGAGGGCCTCTTCACTGAAACCACCCCCTACGCCCCCAACTCCCCGTATTCCGCCTCAAAGGCAGCGTCGGATCATCTGGTTCGTGCCTTTCACCACACCTACGGCCTACCGGTCCTCACGACCAATTGCTCAAACAACTACGGGCCGTACCAGTTCCCTGAGAAGCTGATCCCCTTGGTCATCCAGAAGGCGCTGGCGGGTGAAACGCTACCGGTCTACGGCGACGGCATGAACGTGCGCGACTGGCTTTACGTCGAGGACCATTGCAGTGCGATCCGCCGCGTATTGGACGCCGGGCGCGTGGGTGAAACTTACAATGTCGGTGGCAATTCCGAGCGTGCGAACCTAGTCGTCGTCAAGACTATCTGCTCAATACTAGACGAGGTTTCGCCGCTGCCTGACGGTAAGCTGCACGAAAGCCTGATCACTTTCGTACGCGACCGCCCCGGGCATGACCGTCGATACGCCATTGACGCGAGCAAGCTAAAGGATGAGCTCGGCTGGACCCCTACGCATACATTCGAGTCTGGCATCCGCGCAACGGTGCAGTGGTACTTGGACAACCGCTCCTGGGTTCAGGGCATCCTCGATGGCAGCTATCAGCTGGAGCGGCTCGGCGCATGACGACCAAAGGCATCATCCTCGCAGGCGGCTCAGGCACACGCCTTTATCCGATCACCAAAGCGGTAAGCAAGCAACTACTGCCTGTATACGACAAGCCAATGATCTATTATCCGCTGGCGACGCTGATGCTGGCGGGAATTCGTGATGTCCTGGTCATCAACACGCCGCACGAACAGGAGCTTTTCCAGCGTCTGCTCGGTGATGGTAGCCAGTGGGGCATCGATATCACCTATGCCGTCCAGCCCTCTCCAGATGGCTTAGCCCAAGCTTTCATTATCGGCAAGGACTTCATCGGAAATGACCCTAGTTGTCTGGTGCTCGGTGACAACATCTTTTACGGCGTCGGCCTGACTGAACGCATGAAGCGGGCTGCAGCCCGTCAAAATGGCGCAACGGTGTTCGGCTATTGGGTTAAGGACCCGGAACGCTACGGCGTAGCCGAGTTCGACGCCACCGGAAAAGTCGTGGGCCTGGATGAAAAGCCAATCAAGCCGAAGTCGAATTATGCGGTGACGGGCTTGTATTTCTACGACAATCGGGCCGTCCACTACGCCGCCGACCTCAAGCCCTCGCCACGTGGTGAACTTGAAATCACAGACCTCAACCGCTGCTATCTCGATGACCAGTCGCTTCATCTCGAGCAACTCGGTCGTGGCTATGCCTGGTTGGATACGGGAACGCACGAATCGCTCATGGAAGCTGGTGAATACATCCAGACGATCGAGAACCGCCAGGGCCTCAAGGTGTGCTGCCCGGAAGAGATCGCCTACGTGAACAAATGGATCGATGCCGAGCAGCTCCTGCGACTTGCCGAACCGCTAGCCAAAACTGGATACGGCCAATACCTGCAGAACCTGATCAAACAAGGCTATGTCGGATGAAGTTCATCGAAACATCCCTGCCCAGCTGCATCGTGATCGAACCTCAAGTGTTCGGGGATGCACGCGGCTTCTTCTACGAGAGCTACAACGAAGCGAAGTACCGCCAAGCGGGCATCGACCGACGATTCGTCCAATCTAATGTCTCCCGTTCGGCGAGAGGTGTCCTTCGTGGCCTCCACTACCAGTGGCCGCACCCCCAAGGCAAATTGGTCAGCGTGGTCGAGGGCGAAGTCTTCGATGTGGCTGTGGACATCCGTCGCGGCTCCCCCACGTTCGGCCAATGGACCGGCGTCATGCTGACCGCCGAGAATCACCGCCACTTTTGGATTCCAGAAGGTTTCGCCCATGGCTTCTGTGTAGTCTCCGAGCACGCTACGTTCTCCTACCAGTGCACAGACCTGTACAGTGCTCCGGCCGACGGTAGCGTCTACTGGAACGATCCTGCCATAGGGATCGATTGGCCGCTTGCCTCCCCCCTGCTGTCGGACAAGGATACGAGGGCGTTGTTGCTGGCGGACATCGCGCCGGAACGTCTGCCGGAATTCCAGAGTTGAAGATCCTGCTGCTTGGTGCCAACGGTCAGCTGGGGCAAACCTTCCTGTGCCAGGGCGGCCTGGCTCGGCGCGGGGAACTTGTTGCGGCATCGAGGGACGGCAGGTTGGCCGTGGGCGAAGCGCGCGCCGTCGTTGGCGACCTTTCCGACCTTACAGGTCTTCAAGCACTGCTCGGCGCGGAACAGCCGGACCTCGTAATCAATGCCGCGGCGTATACGTCGGTGGATAAAGCCGAGAGCGACGAAGACATGGCTACGCGGGTCAACGGCGAGGCCCCGGGCGTCATCGGACAATGGGCGGCGCAACAGGGCGCGCTGGTGATCCACTACTCGACTGACTATGTGTTCCCGGGTGACGCATCCGATCCGTATCCCACCGATGCGCCGACCGGGCCCCAAGGCGCTTACGGGCGCAGCAAGTTCGCAGGCGAAGAAGCCTTGCGCCACAGCGGTGCACCTCACCTGATCCTACGTACTGCCTGGGTCTATTCGGCGGTTGGTCACAACTTCCTGCGTACCATGCTCCGGCTCGGCGCAAACCGGGACGAACTGAGTGTCGTCGCCGATCAGCATGGCACTCCGACGACGACCACATTGATAGTGGAAGGCACCCTGGCCGCCATCGACCGTTACACGGCTACGGACGCTGACCCAACTGCCCTGACCGGCACGTTTCACCTTACCGCATCCGGCGAAACCACGTGGCACGGCTTCGCCGAGGCAATATTCGCTGGCGCTACCGCCGTAGGCCTGATGGAAAAGTCGCCGACTGTTCACCCTATCGCGAGCAGCGAGTTCCCGACGCCCGCAAGGCGTCCTGCATATTCCGTACTAGATAACCGCGAATTCACCACCACCTTCGGGTATCCACTGGCCGACTGGCGCGACGGACTCCACGCGACACTGAGCCAGCTCTCCACCAAGAAGCGAGGCTGTCATGTTGATTCCCCTCATCCTTAGCGGTGGCAGCGGCACACGCTTGTGGCCAATTTCGCGACGAAACCTGCCCAAGCAGTTCCTTTCCCTTGCGGGGAAGGAAACGCTGTTCCAGCAAACGGTCCAACGCTCCGTCGCGCTACCGGAAGCATCCGCGCCAATCGTGGTCGCAGCGGACGACCACCGTTTCCTCGCGGCGGAGCAGTTGCAGGAGTTGGGGGTAACCAACGCGAACATCCTGCTCGAACCCGTGGCCCGTAACACAGCACCGGCCATCGCTGTGGGCGCTTTGCAGGCGCTCGACCGTGATCTGGACGCGCTGATCCTGGTGCTGCCAGCCGATCACCTTATCGGCGATACCGAGGCTTTCACCAGCGCCGTGACCCGCGCCCGCTCGCTGGCCGAGCAAGGTTGGCTGGTAACGTTTGGCATTCGGCCGGACCGCGCAGAGACTGGCTTCGGCTATATTCGTCGCGGTGACGCTCTCGAGGGCGATACGTTCAAGGTCGAGCAGTTCGTTGAAAAGCCTAGGCTCGACGTGGCCAAGACTTACCTCGCAAGCGGCGAATACGACTGGAATTCGGGTATGTTTCTGTTCCGCGCATCGCGCTACCTCGATGAACTCCAGCATCACGCGCCCGCGATGCTCGAAGCGGCCAAGGCTGCCTTGAAAAAAGCCAATACGGACCTCGACTTCGTCCGACTGGATGCGGAGGCATTTGCAGCCGCACCGAATGACTCCATCGATTACGCCGTGATGGAAAAAACGTCGCACGCGGCAATCGTTCCCATCAGTTGCGGGTGGAGCGACATCGGCTCATGGGATGCGCTTTGGTTGGCCGCCGATAAGGACGCGAACGGCAATCACGTCGAGGGCGATGTGATTACCCTCGATACCGAGGGTTCTCTGATTCATTCGCACGATCGCCACTTGGTTGCGACGATTGGCCTCAAGGATGTCGTGGTGGTCACCACCCCCGATGCGACACTCGTGGCCCGTCGTGACGCCTCGCAAGAAGTGAAGAAGGTCGTGGATCAACTGAAAGCCTCCGGTCGAAGCGAGCATGATCTGCATCGCGTGGTTCGCCGTCCATGGGGAAGCTACGACTCGCTCGAATCTGGCGACCGATTTCAGGTAAAACGTATCGTGGTTAAGCCGGGCGCGGCATTGAGCTTGCAGATGCACCACCACCGTGCCGAGCACTGGATCGTCGTCAAGGGCGTCGCAGAGGTTACCTGTGACGAGAAAGTCTTCCTGCTGGCGGAGAATGAAAGTACCTACCTTCCGCTGGGAAGCCGGCACCGCCTACGCAACCCGGGCAAGGTTCCTGTGGAACTCATTGAAGTTCAGTCGGGGAGCTATCTTGGCGAGGACGACATCATCCGCTTCGACGATGTTTACGGACGCACCTGAAGGCTTCGTCCCGTTAACAAAGGAACGTTCACCTATCCTTTGCCGCATCCTTCGAGCATCATCGAAAGCTCGGTCGTCTTTGCCATCATCAAAGCGCGATCATTGCGAGCCTCTACATTCAGGCGGAGCAACGGCTCCGTGTTCGACGAGCGTAGATTGAAGCGCCACGATCCAAAATCGGCGCTGGTGCCGTCAATGTATTCCAGCGAAGGCGCATCTTTCTCGTAATACGCGAGGACGCGCGCGACTGCCGCCTTCGCATCGTCCACGACGAAATTGACTTCGCCGCTGCACGGATAGGCAGCCATGCGTTCAGCCAGCATGTCCGCAAGACTCGTACCCGTCCGTGACAATCGCTCTGCGACGAGCAGCCATGGAATCATGCCCGAATCGCAATATGCGAACTCGCGGAAATAATGGTGGGCACTCATCTCACCGCCGTAGATGGCGTCTTCGGCGCGCATCCGCTCCTTGATGAACGCGTGGCCCGTCTTGCTTTCGATGGCTACGCCACCTGCCCGCTCCACCATGTCGATCGTGTTCCACGTCAGCCGCGGATCATGGATGATCTTCGCACCCGGATGCTTCTCAAGGATCTGCGCCGCCAGCAAGCCGACGATGTAATAGCCCTCGATGAACTCACCGCGCGCGTCGAACAGGAAGCAGCGGTCGAAATCGCCGTCCCAGGCGATGCCAAAGTCCGCTCCATGTTCGCGTACGGCATCGGCCGTGGCCGAACGGTTCTCGGGCAGCAGTGGGTTGGGAATGCCATTGGGGAAGCTGCCGTCCGGTTCGTGATTGACGCGCACGAACTGCAATGGAAGATGCGCTTCGAGCAGGTCGACAATCCGTCCCGCACCACCGTTGCCGGCGTTCACCACCACCTTCAAGGGCTTGAACGCCGCAGGATCGATATAACCCAGCAAGTGCTGGATATAGGCACTCTTGTCGTGATCGTGGACTACGCAGCCGCGCGAGGCCGACGGCTCGCCAAATGCGTTTTCTTCCACCAAGCGCTCGATGTCCCGCAGCCCTGTGTCACCACTGATGGGCCGCGAGCCCTCGCGCACCAGCTTCATGCCGTTGTAGTCGATGGGATTATGGCTCGCGGTAACCATGATCCCGCCGGCGACCTGGCGATGGAAGGTCTGGAAGTACACCTC
This sequence comes from Luteibacter sp. RCC_6_2, assembly GCF_041360655.1. NCBI lineage: Bacteria > Pseudomonadati > Pseudomonadota > Gammaproteobacteria > Lysobacterales > Rhodanobacteraceae > Luteibacter > Luteibacter sp. RCC_6_2. Next base: position 56,900 of record NZ_JBFUPQ010000015.1, read on the forward strand.
TTCCGTGCCGCACAGCCCGATGTCGACCACATCGCGACCTTCGTCGTTGAGACCCCGAACGATGGCCTCCGCCAGTCCGGGACTATCACGCCGGATGTCGAAGCCGACGACGACGGCGCCCTCGCCCACCGTACGCGCGAAAGCACGACCAAGGCGATATGCGGTGTCTTCGTTCAGTTCATCCGGCACACGGCCGCGGATGTCGTAGGCTTTGAAACACTTCATGAGCGTGGTTCCGGCAATTCAGCGCCCTATTGTCGCCGCACCGGCCCCGCCCCTCAAGGCCGAGGCGCATCGCCAAGGCTACCGCGCAGCCAGTGGAATACCGGCTCGCCCTCCCGGGAAAGGAACGTACGAGGTTCCGCGGAAGGCACGCCGCTGACCTGCAAGACCCGCCGATAACGATCCTCATCGCCGGCATTCCAGTAAACGAGGCGAAATTCGGTGATGCCGTCGCCCTTGAGCTGGTCGATCGTGCGGGGTTCGATATCCACCCTGTAGGGCACGCGATTCTCCGTGAGGAAGGCGAACGAGGTGAAGAATCCCCAATCGGGGAACAGGTAGGCAACGTTCTTCGGTACGCCGCGCGCCTCGACGGCCAGCGTCGTCAACGCGTCGCTGCTGTGCCCCCGGCCTCCCGTCTTGACCAGCCATTCGTGAAAGCGAACCTGCTGGAATAAGTTGCCGCCGACTGCCACGGTCGCCAGCACCACGAGAAGGGCGGTACGCATACGGGGGACCGGTTGGCGGACCATCGCAAGGATCTGGGTCATCAGCAACGCGGGCAAAAGGTAGACGAACGGCAGCAGCACGCTGAAGTGGTGGGCCCAGAGCCGGTGACCGAACAGGGAAGCGACCGCGACGAATGAGATCGGCAGCAATGCCGGCAGGATCGCCATTGCCGAGCGCGGCTGACGTCCGAGCACATGAATGATGCCGAGTACGATCAGGCCAAGGACACTGCAAGCAAGCCACCACACCTTGCTTGCACCCCAGGGACTGGATATCGCCTGGCCGAAGATCATGCCCTCGTTGGCGGCATCGCTCGTCGCCAGGCCGAACATGTCCCACGCGTAAGCGAAGTTGTTCCTCGAGGCACCACTGGCGTCGAAGGGTTTCAGTTGACCCAGCATCCCGCGGACGAACTCGAGCGTCGGCTCCAGGCCGTGTTTCTTAGCCAGCAGCGACAGAAAGCCGAGCAGGAAGGGGCTTACGCCTAATGCGGCCCCCGCTACCCAGCGCCCCCAGTCACGGCGGGGAACCCAGCACGCGACAAGCACGACCATGGCGGGGGCGAAGAACGAAAGGACGAAGTAGCCGTAGCTGGCAAGGCCGAAACATACACCGGACCATAAGACCCGGCGTCGTACGATCCTGGACCCGGCCTCGGCGGGAAGTGCCAGCAGCATCGACAGGATGAACCACGCCGCCCCACCCAGCACGATGTAGAACTGCGTACGGAACGACGCGGTGAATGCGAGTTCCGTGGCAAGGCCGACGCAGACGGCAACGGCCAGCCCGCGCGACCCCGTGAGCCGGCGGCTCAGGTGGTACAGCGCGAGGAGCAGGATAAGGCCAAACACCGCCTGTTCGAGGCGCAGGGACGTAACGCTGAAGCCGGCTACAGCGAAAAAGGGCAGACCCAGGTAAGCGTTCTGCAACCCGTGGTAGAAGCTGCCGAGGATGGGAAAGATCTTCGACGGTATGCCTGCGCCGGGATTATGGCCGCGATGCAGCCATTGCGCCGCGAGGAAGTCGGGGTTCGCCGCGTCCATGTAGATGCCGGGGAGGTCCGCATGGAGCAGGACGAGGCCCAGGAACATCGCCAGGGGCAGCAGCCAAGCCAGGCGCGACATCCATGCTTCCTTCCGCTGAACCAAGGCGATCCCCTCTTTGGCACGCCCCGGTGGCGGCGCCGGCGATTATACAATCGCCGGATTGAAGCGCCCCGATCCTCCGAAGGACGAACGTCACATGCAGACAGATATTCCAGGCCATGGCCAGGACGTCGCCGTACTGATCCCCTGCTTCAACGAGGCATTGGCGATCGCCCGGGTGATCAGGGACTTCCACACCGCGCTACCGCATGCCCGCATCCACGTGTTCGACAATGCCTCCACGGACCGTACGGTCGAGATTGCCAGGGAAGCCGGAGCGATCGTGCGCACGGTGGGCCTCCGCGGCAAGGGCAACGTGGTGCGGCGCATGTTCGCGGACGTGGATGCCGACATCTACGTCCTGGTCGACGGAGACGCGACCTACGACGCTTCGAGCGCGCCCGTGATGATCCAGCGGCTGCTGCATGAAGGGGCTGACATGGTGGTCGGCGCCCGCAAGGACGACAACCTCGCGGGGGCTTACCGTAGCGGGCACCGGCTCGGCAACCGGCTGCTTACCGGCTGCGTTGCCATGATCTTCGGCGGCACATTCACGGACATGTTATCCGGCTACCGAGTATTCACTCGCCGCTACGTGAAATCCTTCCCCGCCCTGTCCGCCGGCTTCGAGACGGAAACGGAGCTGACCGTGCATGCGCTAGAACTGCGCATGCCTTGGAGTGAAGTGGACACGCCCTACTCGACCCGGCAAGAAGGCTCGGAGAGCAAGCTTTCGACTTACAAGGACGGTCTGCGCATCCTGCGGATGATCCTGCGCCTGTTCGTCGCGGAGAGACCCCTTCATTTCTTCGGGCTCGTGGGCGCGCTGTCGCTGGTCACCGGCATCGCCATCGCCGTGCCGTTGCTCACGACGTACCTTGCCACCCATGAAGTGCCACGGCTTCCCACGGCGCTGCTGTCCACGGGCCTGGCACTCGTGGCGGTGATCTCGCTGGTGTGTGGCCTGATCATGGACGCCGTCACCCGCGGGCGCAGGGAAATGAAGCGCCTGTTCTACCTGAGCATCCCAGGGCCCACGAAGCCTGACGACATCAGGCCCTAGACGGCGTCGCCGCCATGGGACGGCGCGCCGTCCACATAGCCGATCACGCGCGCGGGATTGCCGACGACAATGGCCCTTTCGGGCACGTCGTGCGTGACCACCGCCCCAGCCCCGATCATCGCCCTGGAGCCGATCTCTAGGCCAGGCAGGATCGTGGCGCCTCCGCCTATCGATGCACCGGTCCGGACCACCGTCTGCTGGAACGGCTGGCTGTGCTCCCTCGACCGCGGAAACCGGTCATTGGTAAACGTCACATTCGGCCCGACAAAAACATCATCCTCAAGCCGCAACCCATCCCACAACTGCACCCCACTCTTCACCGTCACCCGATCGCCAACGACCACATCGTTCTCGATAAAGCAATGCGAGCAGATATTGCAATCGTCACCAATAGTGGCCCCCGGCAGGATCACGACGAACTGCCACACCCGCGTCCGCTCGCCGATGCGCAACGACTGCACATCGGCGAGGGCATGGATGTACGGCTGGTCGCTCATTCCACCGTCACCGACTTGGCCAGGTTCCGGGGCTGATCCACATCCGTCCCGCGCTGCACCGCCACGTGATACGCCAGTAGCTGCATCGGCACGGTAAACACCGCCGGAGCGATCAGGTCGCCACCACCGTCGACACGCACGGTGGCGATATGCTCCGCATCCGTGTCCATCTCGGCGCGCTCATCGGCGAACACGATCAACTCGCCGCCACGTGCGCGCACTTCCTGCAGGTTGGACTTCAGCTTATCCAGCAGCGGACCGTTCGGTGCCACGGCGACGATCGGCATGTTCTCGTCCACGAGCGCCAGCGGGCCATGCTTCAACTCACCCGCCGGGTAGGCCTCGGCGTGGATGTACGAGATCTCCTTGAGTTTCAGCGAACCTTCCAGGGCCACCGGGTACTGCGCGCCGCGCCCCAGGAACAATGCGTGCTGCTTGTTGATGAAGTGGTCGGCGATCTTCAGGACTTCCGGCTCGCTCTTCAACGCATTCTCGATGTAGCGCGGCAACGACTGCAGTTCCTTGCAATGGTCGAGGTAACGGGTGCCATCCAGGCCACGGCGGCGGCCGAGGTCCAGCGCCAGCAATGCGAAAGCGGCCAACTGGGTCGTGAAAGCCTTGGTCGAGGCCACGCCGATCTCGGGGCCCGCCCGGGTCATCAGGCGCAGGTCGGATTCGCGCACCACCGAGGACTCCGGCACATTGCAGATGGCGAAGGTGGCGAGGTAGCCGCGGCGGCGCGATTCGCGCATGGCAGCCAGGGTGTCGGCGGTTTCGCCCGACTGCGACACGGCCACGAACAAGGTGTTTTCCGGCACCACCACGTCGCGGTAGCGGTATTCGCTGGCCACCTCGACCACGACCGGGATGCGTGCCAGTTCCTCGATCCAGTACTTGGCGACCATGCCGGCGTGATAGCTGGTGCCGCAAGCGACGATGTGGATGCCACGTGTCTTGTCGAGGATGGGGTCCGCATCGATGCCGAAGATGTTCGGCAGCACGCCATGCGGCCCGATGCGGCCTTCCAGCGTGTCGGCGACGGCCCGCGGCTGCTCGAAGATTTCCTTCTGCATGTAATGGCGGTATTCGCCACGCTCGACGGAGTCGGCGCTGATCTCGCTTTCATGCGCGGTACGGTCCACCGGGTGGCCATCGAGGTTGAACACCTCGACGGTGTCACGGGTGATCTCGACGACGTCGTCCTCTTCGAGGTACATCATCCGGTTGGTGACCTTGATCAACGCCTGCGCGTCGGACCCCAGGAAATGCTCGCCAATGCCGATACCGACCAGCAAGGGACAGCCGCGACGGGCGCCGACGATACGCTCGGGTTCGTCCAGGCTCATCACGGCGATGGCGTAGGCACCTTCCAGTTCGCGCACGGCGGCGGTCACCGCCTCGCGCAGCGGCATGCCGGCCTGCACGTGCTCGTCGATCACCGCGCCCATCACCTCGGTATCGGTTTCCGAGTGGAACGTCCGGCCCTTGGATTTCAGCGACTCGCGCAGCGACGCGTAGTTCTCGATGATGCCGTTATGCACGATCGCGATGCGGCCCTGTACGTGCGGGTGCGCGTTCTTCTCGCTCGGCACGCCGTGCGTCGCCCAGCGTGTGTGCGCGATACCGGTACCGCCCCGCACGGGATCGGCGTCATAGAGGGCTTCCATCTCGCGGACCTTGCCCTTCGCGCGGACCCGGCGGATCTCGCCGCCATCGGCGATGGCCATGCCCGCGGAATCGTAACCACGGTATTCCAGGGCTTTCAGCCCGGCGATGAGGATGGGCGCGATGTCACGCTGCGCGACTGCGGCGACGATTCCACACATGACGCTTCCCCTTTCCTTAATTGACTTTGCGGCGCAGGTAATTGAGCAGGTCGATACGGGTGATGAGGCCGAGGAACTGCTCGCCATCCATCACGATCGCGACGTGGCCCTTCTCGAACACGGGTAACAGCGCCTCGATCGGCGAGGTGACCTGGAGCATCTCCGGCGAGGCGATCATCGCCGTCGACACCGGGTCACGAAACCGGGTTTCGTCCGCGTGCACGTGCAGGAGCACGTCGGACTCGTCCAGAATGCCGACCAGGCGGTCGTCTTCCATCACGGGCAGCTGCGATACGTCGTACAGCTTCATGCGGTTGTAGGCGGTGATCAGCATGTCGTCCGGCTTCACCACCACCGTGTCGCGCTGGGCGTACGGACGCAGGATGAGGTCGCGCAGGTCGCCGAAGCGCTCGCGTTCGAGGAAGCCGTTGTCGAGCATCCAGTAGTCGTTGTACATCTTCGACAGGTACTTGTTGCCGGTGTCGCAGACCAGGGTCACCACACGCTTCGGCGTGGTCTGTTCACGGCACCACTTCAGCGCGGCGGCGAGCAGCGTGCCCGTGGACGAGCCACCCAGTACGCCCTCTTTCGCCAGCAGTTCGCGCGCGGCGAGGAAGCTTTCCTTGTCGCTGATGGCATACGCCTTCTTCACCATCGAGAAATCGCTGATCGAAGGGAGGAAGTCTTCGCCGATACCTTCCACCATCCAGCTGCCGGACTTCTCCGAGAGCGTGCCCTCGTTGATGTACTGGGCCAGGATCGAGCCGACGGGGTCGGCCAGCACGATCTCGGTGTTCGGCGAATGCTCGCGCAGGTAGGCGGTGAGGCCGCTCATCGTGCCGGACGAACCGCAACCGACCACGATCGCGTCGACCCTGCCATCGAGTTGCTCGAGGATCTCCGGACCGGTGGTCTGCACATGGGCCAGCGGGTTATCCGGGTTGCCGAACTGGTTGATGAAGTAGGCCCCCGGCGTTTCGCGGGCGATGCGCGCGGCCATGTCCTGGTAGTACTCGGGATGACCCTTGGCCACGTCCGACCGCGTGAGCACCACCTCGGCGCCCATGGCCTTGAGGTTGAAGATCTTCTCGCGGCTCATCTTGTCGGGGACGACCAGGATCAGGCGGTAGCCCTTCTGCTGCGCGACCAGCGCCAGGCCGAGGCCGGTGTTGCCGGCGGTGCCCTCGACCAGGGTATCGCCCGGCTTGATCTTCCCGGCGCGCTCGGCGCCCTCGATCATGGACCGGCCGATGCGGTCTTTCACCGAACCGCCCGGGTTGGCGCTTTCGAGCTTCAGGAACAGTTCGCAACAGCCCGCATCCAGGCGCTGGGCACGCACCATGGGGGTGCGACCGATCAGTTCGAGGACGCTGTCATGAACACTCATTGGGACTCCGTGGATGATCCGGCGCGGCCCCTTCGACCTCGCCCTTTGGGCGCACATGATAAAGGGTGGCGCGCTGAACCGATGCCCGGCTTCACGGCCGATCCAAAACGATGTATGGGAAGACCACAAAAAAACGGGCACGTTCCCGTGCCCGTTTTCGTCCTGGACCGGTCAGCCGGCTCAGTGTCGTGAGTTTTGCCAGCTTTCCCACATTCGCTGGAGTTTCTCCTTGGCCTGCAGCTTTTCCTTCTTGAGTCCGGCCAGGCTCTTGTCATCGATGGGCAGGCAGCCGATGTTGGCATCGTGCAGCTTGGTATCGAGTTCCTGGTGACGGTAGAAGAGACGACGGGTTTCGGCATCGGCGTGGATGAACTTTTCGACGTCGTCGCGCTGCTGGTTTTCGAACATAGCAATCTCCTCGCGGTGGGATCGGCCCGCGGCGCGGACCGGTCGTGAGGGGAGACATGCGAGGCACTGTCCGCGCATCGGCGGAAGGGAGGATCGCGATGCGATGTGCCTGGTGAACGTACGCATGCTCCGGCAGGGCCGCCACGTGTTTTTCCCGTGACGGGAGTTCGAAGCTACTCCGCTCGCCAAGGGGGTGCAAGGGCGATCTTTCTGAATTTCCCGTAGGAAAAAAGTTGCCGGTGCAACGGTTTACGCGGCAGGCTTCCGTCAGGCCGCGTGGTTGCTGATGGCGCGCCCGAGGTAGCGGCCGGGAGGCGGTGGGTCCTAGCCGCAAGGCTTAGGGATCGAGGGTGGGAAGCCGCTTAAGCGGCGATGGGTGCTCGCATCACCCCGTCCCGCTGCCGCGGGATCGCCGCTTAAGCGGCTTCCCACCCTTCCTACCCACCTATCTACCAGGGGACGGCTTAGTTGCCGCCACCCTTCTTGCTCTTCTTGGGCGTGCCCGTGGCCGGCGTGGACGCGGGGGCGCCGCCGTCGGACGAGTTGATGTCGCGCATCGCCCGGGCGGCGGCTTCCGCCAGCGCCGCCTGTTTCTTGGCGGCGTTGGCGACCTTGGCCTGCGCGGCGGCGACCTGGCGGGCTTTCTCGCCCTCGGCTTTGGCCTGCTCCAGCGCCTGGGAGTACTCCACGCCCTGCTGCTGCAGGCGGGCGGCCTCTTCCTGGATCATCTGGTTCTGCATGCGCTGCTGTTCGAGCTGGCGGCGGGCCATCTCGGCGTCGAGGCGGCTGGCCTCGAGCAGGATGGCGTCGTGCTCGCGGTCCAACTGGGCGCTCTTGTTCTGGGCATCCTGGTACTGCGCCATGGCCTTGGCGATGTCCACGCGGCGCTCGGCGATGTACCGGTAGTGGGCGTGTTCCTTGTCCTTGGGCTTGAACTGGGCCATCTGGTTGATCGCCTCGCGGGCACGCGCCTGTTCCGCCTGGGCGTAGCCGCCAAGGGACGGATCGGACGAAAGCTGGTCGAGGCTGGAATTCAGGCGGCGCACGTCGAGGTCGTCGGTGGCGGCCATGGCGCTACCCGCCGAAACGGCAAGGACGAGCGCGGAAAGGAGGAGAGTCGAACGCTTCATCACTGGCCTCCCTGGTTGTCGTTCAGGGGCTGGGTCTGGCCGCCGGCCGGCGGTGGGGTGTTGTCGGTCGGCTCCGGCAGGACCGTCTCGGATTCATGCACGTTGCTGGGAATCGGCACCGTGTCGTTGGCATGGTTGTCGATCATCTCCACGCGCATCCGCGAGTTTTCCTGGCTCTTGGCGGTGTTCTGCGCGCGGGCCGCGCCGAGGCGCGCCTTGGCGCGAGCCAATTCGCTGTCCGCGCGGGACTCCTCGGCCAGCGCGGCCGCCTCGTCGTACTTGCGGCTGGCCATGGCCGCCTGGGCCTGGCGGAACTTGCTTTGCGCGTAATCGAGGTCGACCGGCGCATAATCGGCCGCCCCCGCATCGCGCGCGGCTTGGAGTTGGGCGAGGGCCTGATTCATGGCGCCATCGGGCGGGGGCACGCTGGCACAGCCAGCGAGGGTGGCGATCGCCATGGTCAGGGCGGCCACGGCAAGGAGCCGGCGGCCCTGGGACAGGGCTTTCGACGGCAAGTTGTGCACCATCACTCGTTCCTCATACAGATTTGCGAGATATTGTCGATATACAGGTCAGTGAGACCGTCGTCTCGATTGTAATGCGAACGCCCGGGGGTTTAGGTGGATATCGGTTATTTCCTGAAGCTAATGGTGGACAAGGGCGCGTCGGACATGTTCCTGACGACCGGCGCCCCCGTGAACATCAAGGTGGAAGGCAAGCTTTACCCGCTCGGAAATACCGGCCTGCCGAGCGGCATGGTCAAGAAAATCGCCTATTCGCTGATGGACGAGGGCCAGGTACCCCAGTTCGAACGCGACCTCGAGCTCAACATGGCCCTGGCCGTGAAGGAAGCCGGGCGCTTCCGCATCAACGTGTTCAAGCAGCGCGGCGAGATCGGCATGGTCATCCGTGCGATCAAGAGCGAGATCCCCTCGCTGGAAGAACTGCGCCTGCCCACGATCTTCCGCGACCTCATCATGGAGCCGCGCGGCCTGATCCTGGTCGTGGGCGCCACCGGCTCGGGCAAGTCGACCACCCTGGCCGCGATGCTCGACCACCGCAACAACAACAGTTCGGGCCATATCCTCACCATCGAGGACCCGATCGAGTACCTGCACCGGCACAAGCGTTCCATCGTCAACCAGCGTGAAGTGGGGCTGGACACCCACAGCTATCACGAGGCGTTGAAGAACGCGATGCGCGAGGCGCCGGACGTGATCATGATCGGCGAGATCCGCGACACCGACACCATGGAGGCCGCCATCTCGTTCTCCGAAACCGGCCACCTGTGCCTGGCCACCCTGCACTCCAACAACGCCGACCAGACGCTGGAGCGCATCCTCAACTTCTTCCCGGAATCGGCGCACAAGAACGTGCTGATGAACCTGGCCCTGAACCTGCGCGCGGTGATCAGCCAGCGTCTGGTGATCGGCAAGGACGGCCGTCGCATGCCGGCCACCGAGGTGTTGCTCAACACCCCGCTGATCCGCGACATGATCCGCCGCGGCCAGATCCACGAGGTGAAGGACGCCATGGACCGGAGCCTGCAGGAAGGCATGCAGACCTTCGACCAGTCGCTCTACCGGCTGTACAAGGAAGGCCAGATCACCCTCGACGAGTGCCTCAACAAGGCCGACTCGCGCGATGGCCTGGCGTTGAAGATCCGGCTTTCGGAAGGGGCGTCGGGCAACGAGTTCGCATCGAGCGACCCGTACGGGATCGGCGTCTAGCCGCTCGATAGCGGCCACGTGTGTGTGACCTATGTGGGAGTCTGTGACCCATGTGGGAGCCGCCCCTGTGGCGATTCCGCCCTGCTCTGGTGGGAGCCGACCCTGTCGGCGATGCTCTCAGGGAGCGTCCGGCTGCGCCTCAGGCGCGGCCCGCTGGAACGCCTCCAACGCCTGGCATGCCTCCGCCACCCGCCGGATCGTCGGGTACGGCGCCAGGTCCACGCCCCAGCGCACGGCGTTATAGAACTGCGGCACGAGGCAGGCATCGGCCAGCGTGGGCGTATCGCCGTGGCTGTAGCGGCCCGTCGGTCCCTGCGCCAGCAAGGCCTCGAGCCCGTTGAACCCATGGGCGATCCAACGGCGCGACCATGCCTCCTTCGCCGCCGCGTCGGCTCCGAACTCCGACTCGATGGCCTTGAGCACCCGCAGGTTGCCCAAGGGATGGATATCCGCCGCGACCGCCTGCATCAGTTCACGGACGCGCGCCCTGCCCTCCGCATCGGCCGGCATCAGGGGTGGCGTGGGCCGCGTCTCGTCGAGGTATTCCATGATCGCCATCGACTGACGGATGACGCGGTCGCCATCGAGCAGCGTGGGTAGCTGCGCCTGGGGGGACACCTCGCGGTAGGCAGGCTTCAGGTGTTCGCCGCCGTCGTTGACCAGATGGATGGGGCGGGCCTCGTAATCGAGGCCCTTGAGGTTCAGGGCGATGCGCACGCGATAGACGGCGCTGGAGCGCCAGTAGGTGTAGAGGACGAGGGACATGCAGCTTCCTTCTATGGCGTGGCGGATTCTAATGGGTGGCGGCGGGGATGCCTTGCGCGGACAATATCCGTTTCCCTCGACCCAGAGCTGGAGTCCACCGTGTCCGTCACCCGCATGCAAGACCTCGACCTGCGCGGCAAGCGCGTGCTGATCCGCGAAGACCTCAACGTTCCCGTGGAGAACGGCAAGATCACCTCCACGCAGCGCCTCGACGCTGCCCTGCCCACCATCGTCGCCGCGCGCGACGCCGGCGCGAAGGTCATGGTCATCTCCCACCTGGGCCGGCCGAAGGAAGGCGAGTTCGACGAGGCTTCGTCACTAAAGCCAGTGGCCGAATGGCTGGGCAAGAAGCTCGGGAAAGACGTGCGCCTGGTCCGCGACTACCTCGGCGGCGTCGACGTGGCCGATGGCGAAGTGGTCGTCCTCGAGAACTGCCGCATGAACATTGGCGAAGGCAAGGACGACGAAGCCCTGTCGAAGAAGTACGCCGCCCTCTGCGACGTCTTCGTCATGGACGCCTTCGGTACCGCGCACCGCGCCCAGGCGTCCACCCACGGCGTGATCCGCTTCGCACCGGTCGCCGCCGCCGGCCCGCTGCTCGCGAAGGAACTCGACGCGCTGGGCAAGGCGCTCGAGAACCCCGACCACCCGTTGCTGGCGATCGTCGCCGGCTCGAAGGTCTCGACCAAGCTCGAACTGCTGCAGAACCTCGTTGGCCGGGTCGACCAGCTGATCGTGGGTGGCGGTATCGCGAATACCTTCATCCTCGCCGCGGGTCATAAGGTCGGCAAGTCCCTGGTGGAGGCCGACCTGCTCGATACCGCGAAGAAGATCATGGCCGACGCCAAGTCGCGCGGCGCCGAGGTCCCGGTTCCGACGGACGTCGTCGTCGCCACCGAGTTCTCCGCCAGCGCCAAGGCCACGGTGAAGGCCGTCGACCAGGTGGGCGACGATGAGATGATCCTCGACATCGGCCCCGACACCGCCAAGCGCTATGCGGATCTGATCGCCAAGGCGGGCACGGTCGTGTGGAACGGTCCGGTCGGGGTGTTCGAATTCGATGCCTTCGGCAAGGGCACCGAGACGCTGGCACGCGCCATCGCCGCGTCGAAAGCCTTCTCGATCGCGGGCGGTGGCGACACCCTCGCAGCGGTCGACAAGTACGGCATCGAGGACGGTGTCTCCTATATCTCCACGGGCGGCGGGGCTTTCCTTGAATTCCTCGAAGGCAAGGAGTTGCCGGCAGTCGCCGCGCTCCAGGCCCGTGCGGATAGCAAGTAATGCTGATCCTCTTCGACCTCGACGGCACCCTGATCGACTCGGAAATCGGCATCTTCGCTGGCGTTCGCCATTCGCTGGCGAGCGTCGGCGCGGAAGCGCCCGACGACACGGCACTGCGTTCCTGGATCGGTCCGCCGCTGCGGGTCAGCTTTGGCGAAGTCCTCGACGGTGACAGCATTCGCGTGGAAGCGGCGGTCGCCGCGTATTCCCAGCGTTTCCGTGAGATCGGCTGGTCCGAGCACACGGCCTACGACGGCATCGCGGATGCCATCGCATCCCTCGCCGGCGCGGGCCACCGCCTGGCGGTGGTGACGAGCAAGGTGCGTGCACACGCGGAACCCATCCTCGCCCACCTCCCCTTCGGCCATCTCTTCGAACGCCTTTACGCCCCCGGCCCTGCGACGGCGCACAGCGAGAAAGCCGAGATGATCGCAGCGGCACTGGCCGATTTCGACCACCCCGCCGACGACACGATCATGGTCGGCGATCGTCGCTTCGACATCGAAGGCGCGGTCGCCAATCGTGTTCGTGGCCTCGGCGTGCTGTGGGGGTTTGGCGATCGCGACGAGTTGGAGACCGCGGGCGCCTGGAAGGTGATCGAAAAGCCGGCCGAGATCGTGGCGGTTGCGGGGATGCTCGTTCCAGGTTGACGCATGACGGGTTCCGTTACGGGTGCGACGTTCCAGAGGGGACTTCGCCACGCGTTGGTCGAGCCGCCCACATGGATGCGACAAATGCAGGGTAGATCACCTGGCTCCCATAGGCACTGAGGTGGTCGCCATCGAAGAACAACGGCCGGCCATCGCGAAACCCATCACATAGCCTCGTCCCTTCGGGACATAGCGATGGAAGTGGGTCGAATATCGTGACGTCATCGTCTGCCTTGGCGAGTGATTCCAGGTCCGCAAGTACCGGAGCACGAAGCACCTCGAACTCCTCCCGAAGCGTCGACGTACCGGCTTCGCAGATGGGATTGCCCCTGTTCCACCAGTCCGCGCAGCGAAATAACGGTGCCTTGAGCAAGAGGTTGGGGGCCTGAATCGAAACATGGGCGCCCGTCTGCCTGAGTCGATGAAGCAAGGCTACCGCCACTAGCGACGCCGCACGCCGTGAGGCTTGAGCTTCGGCGCCATGAACCTGCGCTACGACGGTCTCATCGGACATGACCCAACCCTGTTCGACATACCTGGGCACCCGCAGCGACGGAAGGAAGATGACGTCGGACGGCCCGAGGCGGGGCAACAGGTCCGCGATGGCAAGATCGGCGGCCTCAATGCAGTGTGCGCTGGACTCGCGGCTCCCTTGCAAGCTCAGGAGCGGGCACCCGCCGTTGTTGTAGACGGTTACGGTCGCACCTGTCTCCATGGCATAGCGTGCGAAGAGAGGACCGTATGCCAGTGCGTGCGAGTCCCCTACGACGAAGACCTTGGGGGCGGATACCGCCGCCGGGCATCCGACGCGTTCGAAAGTCTGATGCCATCCCAGCGGGAGGTCGACACGATGGGGGGAAACAGAACATCCGCTTGGCGATCGTAGTCGTAACGCGCGTGATGGATACCAATCGGCACGCTCCTTCGCCACCACGCTTGGGGAAATCCGATGCTGCTGTTTCTGCAGTGTCTGTGCGGTGAAGGCTGCGATCGCGACGGCAAGAACACCAAATCCTATCGTCCGGGCTGGGCGACGCGCCCCTGGCGATGCCTTGAAAGGTCGTTCTATAAAACGCTGCGATACCCATGCCAGTCCGAACGACAACATCAACGCGGACAGCATGTGAAGAGGACCCTCTAAACCGACGGTCCAGCGAAACAAGACGAAGATGGGCCAATGCCACAGGTAGAGCGAATAAGACAACTCTCCGATGCGTCGCAGTGGCTCGATGCCGAGCAGTCGCCCCAACCACCGCCGCGCTCCCTGCCCGTGCAACGCGGCAATCAGGAGCGCAGTAGCTACCATGGGCAACCACGCACCCCGCCCAGGGAACGAGTCGGGGCGACTGGACGCGAATGCGATACCAAGGGCGATGAGCGCGACCGGAGGTGTCCATGTTCCGAGCATTTCCAACGGTCCATGCGCGGAACTAACATCCTTGCGATTTCCCAACAGCCAACCAAGCGCGACACCCGCCGCCAGTTCCCAGAACCGGGTAGTGAGCAGGTAATAGGCCGCGCCACCCTGGTTGCCACCCATCCACGCATAAGCACCGGAAGCCACTGCCGCCATCGCCAGGATGACGCCAGCACCGATCCTCCATCGACCACCGCAAGTCCAACCCCATAGGAGCAAAGGCACGGCGAGATAGAACTGCTCCTCGACCGCGAGCGACCAAGTGTGCGTGAACGGATTGAACGTGGAGACAGGTGAAAAATAATCGTTGGCGTTCCGGGCGAGCTCGATGTTGCTCATCCCGAAGAAAGCGAGGCGACCTGTCCGGGGAATGGAATCACTCAGCCAAGACGCGGGAATCCATAGTGCCGATGCCCACGACGTGACGAGCAGGCAAACGACGAGCGCGGGAAGAATCCGCAGGAATCGGCGTGCGAGGAAATCGCCGAGAAACGTCAGCGGCGAATTGCTTCCCCGGGACAGCGAGGAGATCGTGACGACGAATCCAGAGATGACGAAGAATACGTCGACGCCAGCGAAGCCACCGGGAAGCACCTCTGGAGCGAGGTGGTACAAGACGACAGCGAGAACGGCGATCGCTCTGAGACCGTCGATGTAAGGCAGGTACGTTGCGCGATGGGAGGTCGTCTTCATGACAGTCATGCTCCTGGGCCGCGAAGACTAGCAGCTTTTTTTCAGGACATGGCTTGCCTGATCAAGGTCCCTGAAAAACGAGGCCCCCTTCCGGGGGCCTCGCTCGTCTTACTTGATCACGCTCTTCACCGCATCCACCACGGCCGTGGTGGTGATGCCGAAGTGTTCATACAGCTTGTCGATCGGGGCGGAGGCGCCGAAGGTCGTCATGCCGACCGCCTTGCCGTCCAGGCCGATGTACTTCGACCAGAAGTCGACGCTGGCCGCTTCCACCGCCACGCGGGCACGGCACCACGACGGCAGGACGCCTTCGCGGTATTCAATCGGCTGGGCGTCGAATTCTTCCGTGCAGGGCATCGAGACGACGCGGACCGGCACGCCCTGGTCGCCCAGTGCCTGCGCGGCTTCGACGGCGATGCCGACTTCCGAGCCGGTGGCGATGATGATCGCCTTGAACTTCTCCTGCGATTCCCAAAGGACGTAGCCGCCCTTCTCGATGTCGGCGACCTGCTGCTCGGTGCGCGGATTGTGCTTGAGGTTCTGGCGCGAAAAGATCAGGCACGACGGGTTACCCGCGCGCTCGATAGCCTTCTTCCAGGAAACCGCCGACTCCACGGCATCGGCCGGGCGCCACACGCGATTGTTCGGGATGAGGCGCAGCGAGCCCAGATGCTCCACCGGCTGATGGGTGGGACCGTCTTCGCCCAAGCCGATCGAGTCGTGGGTATAGACATGGATCGCATGCGCCGGGATCAGCGCCGACATGCGCACGCCGTTGCGCGCGTAGTCGGAGAACACGAGGAAGGTGGCGTCGTAGGGAACGAAGCCGCCGTGCAGGGCGATGCCGTTCGAGATCGCCGTCATGCCGAACTCGCGCACGCCGTAGTGGATGTAGTTACCTTCGGCGCCACCGGTGGCGATGTTCTTCGAGCCCTTCCAGATGGTGAGGTTCGACGGGGCGAGGTCGGCCGAACCGCCGATCAGTTCCGGCAGGAGCGGACCGAACGCATCGAGAGCCATCTGCGACGCCTTGCGCGAAGCGACCACCGGGCCTTCCGCCTGCAGCTTCTTGACATAGGCGGCTGCGCTTTCCTTCCAGTTGGACGGCAACTCACCCGCGATACGGCGCTTGAATTCGGCGGCGAGTTCCGGGAACGCCTTCGCGTACGCGTCGAACTTATCGTTCCAGGCCTTCTCGGCCTTGGCACCGGATTCCTTGGCGTCCCACGAGACGTAGATCTCTTCCGGAATCTCGAAGGGACCGTATTTCCAGCCCAGCCTTTCACGGGCGGCCTTCACTTCGTCCGGACCCAGCGGCGCGCCGTGCGAGGATTCCTTGCCTTCCTTGTTGGGGGCGCCGAAACCAATCACGGTCTTGCAGATCACCAGCGAGGGCTTTTCGCTCTGCGAGGTGGCCGCGGCGATGGCCTTCTTGATCGCTTCGGCGTCGTGGCCGTCCACCGGCTTGTCGTCGTCACCGACGACGACGTTCCAGCCATAGGCACGGAAGCGCTCGGCGGTGTTGTCGGTGAACCAGTCGTGGACTTCGCCGTCGATCGAGATGCCGTTGTCGTCGTAGACGGCCACGAGCTTGCCGAGCTTCAGCGTGCCGGCGAGCGAGCAGACTTCATGCGAGATGCCTTCCATGAGGCAACCGTCACCGACGAACACGAAGGTGTGGTGGTCGACGATGTCGTGACCAGGACGGTTGAAGCGCGCGGCCAGCACCTCCTCGGCGATGGCGAAACCGACGGCATTGGCGAGACCCTGGCCGAGTGGGCCCGTGGTGGTCTCGACGCCGGGGGTGTGGTGGTACTCGGGGTGGCCGGCGGTGCGGAACCCCAGCTGGCGGAAGTGCTTGAGGTCCTCGATACCCAGGTCGTAGCCGGTGAGGTGGAGCAACGCATACTGCAGCATGGAGCCATGGCCGTTGGACAACACGAACCGGTCACGGTTGGGCCAATGCGGATTGGTCGGGTTATGGTGGAGGAAGTCACCCCACACCACTTCAGCGATGTCGGCCATGCCCATCGGCATGCCCGGATGCCCGGACTTGGCGGCTTCGACACCATCCATGGCCAGTGCGCGGATCGCGTTTGCGCGTTCGCGGCGTGTCGTCATCGGCGTTCTCCAGTTAGCAGGCGGCGGAAAAACTACGATTGTCGCGCATTGGTTCCTGCTTGTCGTGGACGTTCGTGCCGCAGCGCACAAGTTAACCTCGGCTTAATCTTTTAACACCGATTTTTGAATCTCTTCAGGTACGGGCGGTTCTAATCGTTCACGGCCATCGACCTTCCCCCATCCCCCAAACGGACGGTGGCCGCCCCGAAAAGAAGAGGAACATCTCCATGAAAAAGGCAGCTCTTGCCCTTGCGGTTTCTTGCGTCTCGTTCGCGGCCATTCCGGCCTTCGCCCAGGACAGCAATCCTGCTGTGTCCGGCAACTACCAGCCCAGCCAGGCCGTGGGTAGCGGCAACTGGTTCATCGGCGCCAACGTCGGCCGCACCAACGGCAGCGACACCGGTGGCTTCGGCAGCGACACCGGCGGATTCAACTTCCTTCACGGCGAGAAAGATCGTCGCACGGGCTACGGCCTGCTCGGCGGCTATCGCTGGAAGGTCGGTCCGGACCTCGGCCTCGGCGTCGAGGCGGGCTATGCGGACCTCGGCAACTATCGCGTGAAGAACGTCTTCGAGTCGGGCCAGGACGTGGACCAGAAGGGCACGCGCAATGCACTGCGTGGCTGGATGGTCGGCGTCAACGGCAAGATCAACCTGGTGCCGCAGTGGTACATCAGCGCGCACGGCGGCTACTTCCGCGCCAATGACAACAACCAGAACTACAACAACAGCGTAGGCCAGGATCTCGGCTTCTCCAGCGGCGGCCGCCCGGATCGCGGCAGCTGGTATGCCGGCCTCGGCACCGGCTGGGACGTCAACGAGCATTTCGGCGTGGGTGTCAGCTATGACTACTTCCATGCCGACGCCGGCAAGGTCCGCAACAACACCACGGGCGAAGTCTCCCGCGGCCTGAAGCGTTCCACCGGCATCGTTTCGCTCGCGGGCGAATATCGCTTCTAAGCTTCACGTAAAAACTGTCCTTCAACGACAGAGCCGCGACGCCACCCCCGTCGCGGCTTAATCGTTTCTTAATACTGCACTAAGCGGTATTGAATCTATCGGACAGCCCCACATCTAACGTTCTACGCACGGCACCCCCGCTCGTGCGCCGCAGCGCATACGGCATTCCCCCATGGCCGCGCAGCGAACAAGAACAAGAAGCAGGAGAGATCCACCATGAAGAAGACCCTTATCGCCCTCGCCCTGGTCGCCGCCGGCATGGCCGCGGCTCCCGCTTTCGCGCAGGACGCCAATGGCGCCGGCGGTTGGTTCATCAACGGCAATGTCGGTCGCACGTCGGTCGACAAGGACCGCTACGACGGTCACGACACCGGCTATGCGCTCAACGGTGGTTATCGCTGGGCCGTGACCCCGTGGGCCGCCCTGGGTGTCGAGGCCGGCTATAACGACCTCGGCAACATCAACGCGAAGAACTTCTTCAACGGCGACCGCGTCGTCGACCGCCGCAAGTCGGAACTGCATGGCTGGACCGCCGGCGTGAACGGCCACTTCAACGTCGATCCGAAGTGGTACATCAGCGGCCGCGCCGGTATCTATGGCTGGAAGGGCCATGGCGTCAGCAACGACGACGTCACCCGCCGCGACCTCGACAAGACCAGCTGGTACGCCGGCGTGGGCGTGGGCTACGACTTCACGCCGAACTGGAGCCTGGGCATCAACTACGACCACTACGATGCGAAGAAGGACGGCCTGGACCTGTCGACGAACATGACCTCGGTCTCGGCGGAATACCGCTTCTAAGCCCGCTTCGGCTTCGGTCGAAACAAAAAAACCCGGCGCCTCGCGGCGCCGGGTTTTTTCTGGGCGAAACCGGAGGGGCTATCAGCCGCCCTTCTTCCAGCGGCCGAGCGCGGCATCGCCGTTTTCCTTCGCACGCGCATAGACCACGTCCTGGGCCTTCTTCACGTTGTTCTGCTGGTCCTTCGACCAGACGTTCAGCGCCTCGGCCACGAGGGCGCGACCGTAGGAGAAGCTGACCGGCCACGGGTGCGGGCCCATCTGGTTGATGATGTTCAGGTGTTCGGTGGCCTGGGCGTCGGTCTGGCCGCCGGAGAGGAAGACGATGCCCGGCAGGGTGGCCGGCACGGTGGTCTTCAGGACGCGGATGGTGGCATCGGCGACTTCTTCCGGCGTGGCCTGGGCTTCCTTGGGCGCGTGCTTGCCCGGGATCACCATGCTGACCTTCAGGATGGTGCCTTCGAGCATCACGTTCTGCTCGTACAGGGCGTTGAACAGGCTGCGCAGGACGGCCTCGTGCACCTCGTAGCTGACGTCGAGGTCGTGCGTGCTCTCCGGGCCGTCCATGACGATTTCCGGCTCGACCATCGGCACCAGCCCGGCTTCCTGGCACAGCGCCGCGTAGCGGGCCAGCGTGTGCATGTTGGCTTCGATGGCGGTGGAGCTGGGGTTGTCCTCGGTGATGTTGATCACCGCGCGCCACTTGGCGAACTGCGCGCCGAGCTGGGCGTATTCCTTCAGGCGGTCACGCAGGCCATCGAGGCCTTCGGTGATCATGTCGCCCGGGAAACCCGCGAGCGGCACCGGGCCCTTGTCCACCTTGATGCCGGGGATGATGCCGGCCTTCTTCATGGCTTCGACCAGGGGCACGCCGTCCTTGGTCTTCTGCCGGATCGTCTCGTCGAACAGGATCGCCCCGGAGATGTGCTCACCGAGCTTCGGCGTGGTCAGCAGGAGCTCGCGGTAGGCGCGCCTGTTTTCCTCGGTGTTCTCGACACCCGCGGCGTCGAAGCGCTTCTTGATCGTGCCGGTCGACTCGTCGACGGCGATGATGCCCTTGCCCGTGGCAACCATCGCCTGCGCGATCTGTTCGAGGTTTTCGATGCTCATGACAACTCCGTGGAAGTAGTGGTATGCCCCGCGAAGCCTGGGGGGGCGGATGCAAAAACCGGCGGAGTATATGGGAATACCCCGTGGACGCCGTTGTGCGGCGCGATCAACTGGTCTGGTCGTACCCGGGCAGCTTGCACTGGCTCAGGATCGAAGCCTTGCGGGCCGGATCGTCGGGCAGGTTGAAGCCGGCGACGTAGTAGGTCTGCACGGGCTCGGCGGTACCGTTCTGCGCGCCCTTCACGTAAACCAGCTGCTTCACGATGCTGACGCCGACCTGGCCCAAGTCGCCTTCCGGCACGACCTTCGCGATCGTGGGATTTCGCGTCCTGCCGTCGGAGCCGATCATGTAGGTGACGGCGACACAACCGGGCTGGTTGAGGTTCTTGCCCGTGTTGGGCACATCGGCGTCGATGGTCTTGTTGGTGAGGAACCAGTAGCCGGTGAGGCGCTCGGGGGCGACGCGGCGCACGGTCTGCGCCGCGGCGGTGCCGGCGGCGAGGAGGAGGACGGCGGCGATGGCGCCGGTGCGGAAGCTGATGCGGATCATGACGCCCTCGTGGATTTGCCAGGGCATCGAGTTTACTCCCGCCGGGGGATGCGGTGCGTGTGAAATCGTGCGGTGGGCGATCTGGGCCGGCTCGTGATGGTGTTTGCTCCCCTTGCGAACCCCCGACGGAACCCGTGAAGGAGCCACCCCTGAGGCAGCCCTTTGTGGGAGCCGCTTCAGCGGCGATGGGTGCTAGCCCCAGACTGCCCGCTGCCGCGGGATCGCCGCTGAAGCGGCTCCCACAAGGCGGAGTTTCACCGCGGAGCTCGCGGTGGAGCTTCCACGGTGGCGTACCGCCGTTATGGCCAGAGACGGGCCTCTTACAAGTCGCGCAAGCTATCCGCGATACCGTCTTCCCCGACAACCAGCAACTTCAGCGTATTGGTACCGCCACCCCGGCCGATATGGTCGCCGTGGGTGAGGATCACGCGGTCGCCCTTGGTCAGCTTGCCCAGCGCGAACAGGTGCTGGAGCGCGGCACGGGCGGTGTGAGCGGGGTCGAGGTTGCTCTGCTCGAAGTCCACCGGCTGCACGTCGCGCAACACCAGCATGCGGCGGCGGGCCATGTCGGAAGGCGACATCGCGTAGATCGGCACGGCGAAGCGATAGCGCGACAGCCACTGCGCGGTAGCGCCGGATTCGGTCAGCGCGACGATCGCGCGAACGCCGACCTGGGCGGCCAGCAGCATCGCCGCGAGGGCGATGGCCTGGTCGGAACGGTCGATCGAATGCGTGTCCGGGCGCAGGTCGTCGCGCGGCTCGAACTGGCGCTCGGCACCGAGGCAGATGCGGCGCATCGCGGCCACGGCCTTGTCCGGGTGCGCGCCTGCCGCGCTCTCCTGCGAGAGCATCACGGCGTCGGTGCCGTCGATCACGGCATTCGCCACGTCGAGCACTTCGGCGCGGGTCGGGATCGGCGCGGTGACCATCGACTGCAGCATCTGCGTGGCGGTGATGACCGAGCGGTTGCGCTGCACGGATTCGCGGATGATCTTCTTCTGCAGGCCCGGAAGCTCGGCGTCGCCGATCTCCACGCCGAGATCGCCACGGGCGACCATGACCACGTCGGAGGCGTCGATGATCTCGCCCAGCACGGGGATGGCGTCGGCGCGCTCGATCTTCGAGACGATGGCCGCGTCGCCGCCAGCTTCGCGCAGGAGACGGCGTGCTTCGTGCAGGTCCGCGGCGGAACGGACGAAGGACACGGCGAGGAAGTCAGCGCCCATCTCGGCGGCGAGCTTGATGTCGTTACGGTCCTTGTCCGACAGCGCCGCGACCGACAGGCCACCACCCTGGCGGTTCAGGCCCTTGCGGTCGGACAGGCGGCCACCGATCGCGACACGGCAGCGGATCTCGCTGCCCACGACTTCGACGACCGCGAGCGCGACCAGGCCATCGTCCAGCAGCAGGATGTCGCCAGCGCTCACGTCCTTGGGCAGGTCGTAATAGCTCACGCCGACGCGGGTCTGGTTGCCCGGAGGCGCGTCGGGACGGCAGTCGAGGACGAAGCTGTCACCGGTCATCAGGTCGACCGGGCCACCCGCGAATTTCTCGATGCGGATCTTCGGACCCTGCAGGTCGGCCAGGATGCCGACCTCGCGGCCGACCTTGTCGGCCGCCGCGCGTACCGCGGCGGCGCGAGCGCGATGGTCGTCCGGCTGGCCATGCGAAAGGTTCAGGCGGACGATATCCACGCCTTCCTCAAGGATTTTCTCAAGCATCCCCGGCGCATCGGTGGCGGGGCCGAGGGTGGCGACGATCTTGGTGCGGCGTACCTGGATTTCGGTCATGGAGTATTACCTTGTCAGCGTCTTGTTGAGCAGGTCGGCGAGGCGCTTGGCCGCTTCGCGCAGGCGCGTCTCGGCGATCGGCAGGTTGGTCGCCACATAGGCGTCATCGACGCGGTGGCCGTCGGGATAGAAGCCCGGGGTGGCCACGATCGCGCACGATTCCTCCGCCCACTGCGCGTACGGGTTGTCGAAGGGCGCGATCGGGCGCGGCAGCTTCACCGGGCCTTCGGCGGCCAGGCGATCCGCGTAGGCCTGCCATTTGAGGTCACGCGTATAGAGCATCTGCGAGTCCCACACGCGGTGCAGGTTCGTGCCCTTGCCGTCGAACTGCACCTGGTATTCGTTGCCGCCCTTGTCGTCGCGGTTGCCCGCGTGCAGCGGCTGATGCACGTCGCCGACGAAATGGACCACGAATTTCAGCGCCTCGGCGCGTTCCTCATTGGATTTGTGCCGGTCGCCGAGGATGGCCACGTACTTCTCCAGCCCGCCGACGACGCAACGGCCGTCGGCGCAATCGCGCGGCGGCACGTAATGGCACTTCCCGTCGCGGAAATTCACGTAATGCAGGGGTCCGGTGGCCTTGCCCAGGTCTTCCTTCCCGGGCATGTCGCGCAGATGGTCGGGCCAGCTGGCGATGTCGGGCAGGGAATCGGAACCGTCCGCCTTCAGCAGCCGGGTCACCTCGGCCCGGGCCGAGGGGTCCAGCTGGCGCCAGGCCAGTTCGGCGACGATACGATGGCCTATGTCGCCCCAGGCCTGCACGGTGGCGGCGAAGGCGGGAATGGCGAGGGCCAGCAGGGCGGCGATGGTGCGGCGCTTATGGAGGGCTTTCATGGACCAGCAAACGTTTCCGGGCGGGCGAACGGGCAAGTGTGCCACAGCCGGGCTGAGGTCCGGATGACAAATCGCGGCGATGCAGCAAGCAGGGTCCGGGGGCCTTCCGTTACCATGGAGGTTTACACCACCCGCCCCTACTTCGTTAGCACATCCCATCCCGGAGGCAGCACATGACCATCAAGGTCGCCATCAACGGTTACGGTCGCATCGGTCGCAACATCCTGCGCTCGCTCTACGAGGCGAAGAAGAACGGCCAGGACATCCAGATCGTCGCCGTCAACGACCTCGGCAACGCCGAGACCAATGCCCACCTCACCCAGTACGACACGGCCCATGGCCGCTTCCCGGGCGAGGTGTCGGTCGACGGTGGCGACCTGATCGTCAACGGCGACCGGATCAAGGTGTTCGCCGAGCGCGATCCGTCGAAGCTGCCCTGGGGCGAGCACGAGGTCGACGTGGTGATGGAATCCACCGGCTTCTTCACCTCCAAGGCCAAGGCCGGCGCGCACATCGCCGGCGGCGCGAAGAAGGTCATCATCTCCGCCCCGGGCGACAAGGACGTGGACGGCACCTTCGTCATGGGCGTGAACGACGACAAGCTGACCTCGAAGCTCGAAGTCATCTCGAACGCCTCGTGCACGACGAACTGCCTCGCCCCGCTGGCCAAGGTACTGCACCAGAAGATCGGCATCGTCCATGGCCTGATGACCACCATCCATGCCTATACGAACGACCAGGTCCTGACCGACGTCTACCACTCCGACCTGCGCCGCGCCCGTAGCGCCACGCACAGCCAGATCCCGACCAAGACCGGCGCCGCCGCCGCGGTGGGTCTGGTGCTGCCGGAACTCAACGGCAAGCTCGACGGCTTCGCCATGCGCGTGCCGACGATCAACGTCTCGGTGGTCGACCTCACCTTCACCGCCGCGCGCGCCACGACCAAGGAAGAGATCGACGCCGCCATCAACGAAGCCGCGAACGGTTCGCTGAAGGGCATTCTTTCGGTCAACACGCAGCCGCTGGTCTCGATCGACTTCAACCACAACCCGCACTCGTCGATCTACGATTCGACGCAGACGCGCGTGATGGAAGGCACCCTGGTCAAGGTCCTCTCGTGGTACGACAACGAGTGGGGCTTCTCGAACCGCATGCTCGACATGGCCAAGGCCTTGATGGCCGCGAAGTAAGCGCCGCCACAATCGAATAGGTACGGCCACGGGGGGCCCGCAGCGATGCGGGCCCTCTTTTTTTGCATGGAGAACGACCGATGTATCAAGGATTCATCCTGGCCGCCTGCCTGTTGTGGTTCGCGCCGCCAGTCGCCGCGGCCGATTGCACGGCCACTCGGCCGTCGACGGTGGACATCATGGACGAGGGCCTGTTGACTCCGTCCGTGCCCATCGAACGACGCAGGAGGCTCTCCGACCGCCTGCTCTGCTCCGCACTCGCGGGTAATGCGGCAAGCCAGGAACTGGCGGGAACGCTCTACTACCAGGGGCAGTCACGAAAGGGAAACGTGCTGACTCGCGACATGTCCAGGGCACGCCATATGCTCACCGCGGCGGCGAACCGGGGGCGCCGTCACGCGATGCACCGGCTCGCGGAGCTGGAACTATCCGACGGGCACCTCTATGAGGCCGCTCTTTGGACCCGCGTCGAATACGTGATGCACGGGCTCCCGCTGCCGCCACTGGCGCAGCTGAATCGCACGATCGAGGCACGGGTATCGCGCGATTCCCGACTGGAGGCGGACGTGCTCTTGAAGGTCGCGGCGATACACGAAGCGATGGAGGCTCCTACGCCTTGACGATCGCCTGTTCGATCGATCCGAAGATGGAAGCGCCCTCGTTGTCGGTAACGTCGATCCGCACCGTGTCGCCGAACGACAGGAAGGGCGTGCTCGCCTTGCCGTCGCGCAGGGTTTCCACGGTCCGCTGCTCGGCGAGGCAGGACGCGCCCTTGGACGTGTCCTGGTTGGCGATCGTGCCCGAGCCCACCAGCGTGCCGGCGGTCAAAGGACGCGTCTTCGCCACATGCGCCACGAGCTCGGCGAAATCGAACTGCATATCCACGCCGCATTCGGCTTCACCGAACCACGCGCCATTGATCCACGTGCGCATCGGCAGGTGCAGTTTGTCGTCCCGCCATGCCTCGCCCAGTTCGTCGGGCGTGACGAATACCGGGGATAGCGCCGAGCGCGGCTTCGACTGGAGGAAGCCGAAACCCTTCGCCAATTCGGCGGGAATCAGCCCGCGCAGCGACACATCGTTGACCAGGCCCACGAGTTGGATATGTCCCGCGGCCTGCGCGGGGGTCACCCCCATGGGCACGTCGTCGGTCACCACCAGCACCTCGGCTTCGAGATCGATACCGAACGCTTCGCTCGACACGACCACCGGGTCGCGCGGGCCGAGGAATCCGGCACTCGTCGCCTGGTACATCAGCGGATCGGTGTAGAACGACTCCGGCACTTCCGCGCCACGCGCCTTGCGCACGCGCTCCACGTGCGGCAGGTAGGCGCTGCCGTCGACGAATTCGTAGGCACGCGGCAAGGGCGCGGCGAGCTTCGCGATGTCGAGGTCGAAAGCACCCTCCGCCTTGCCGGTGTTCAACGCCTCGGAAAGGGCGTTGAGGCGAGGCGCCACCGCGTGCCATTCATCCAGCGCCGCTTGCAGCGTCAGTGCGATGCCCGTGGCCTTCACGGCACGGGTGAGGGACCGATCGACCACGACGAGCGTGCCGTCGCGGCCGCCTTCCTTCAGCGAAGCGAGTTTCATGCTGTTCCTTACAGATCAGGTGGCCGATGGATCGAAGTGTTTCTTCAACCCGCGCCAGCATTCGTAGTAATCGCCTTGCAGCGCCGTCGATTCCAGGGCTTGCCGGCTGGGGCGGATGACCTTGCGCGTTTCGAACATGAAGGCCATGGTGCCAACGATATGGTCCGGACGCGAGGTATCGGCGGCCGAGGCCTTCTCGAAGCTCGCCGCATCGGGGCCATGCCCGCTCATGCAGTTGTGCAGGCTCGCCCCACCCGGCACGAAACCGCCGGCCTTGGCATCGTATGCGCCGTCGATCAATCCCATGAACTCGCTGGCCACGTTACGGTGGAAATACGGCGGCCGGAACGTATGTTCGGCCACGAGCCATCGCGGCGGGAAGATCACGAAATCCATGTTCGCCACGCCCGGCGTGTCGCTGGACGAGGTGAGTACCGTGAAGATCGAGGGGTCCGGGTGGTCCACCGCGATCGAACCGATCGTGTTGAAGCGCCGCAGGTCATATTTGTAAGGGGCGTAGTTGCCGTGCCATGCGACCACGTCCAGCGGCGAATGGCCGATGGAGGCAGCCCACAGGTTTCCCTGGAACTTGGCGACGAGTTCGAACTCGCCATCGATATCCTCGTAGGCCGCCACGGGCGTGAGGAAGTCGCGCGGCTGGGCAAGGCCATTCGCGCCGATCGGACCCAGGTCCGGCAGATGCAGCGGCGTTCCGAAATTCTCCGCCACATAGCCACGCGCTTCGCCATCGGGCAACTCGACGAGGAAGCGAATGCCGCGCGGCACGACCGCGATCTCCAGCGGCTCCACGTCGAGCACGCCGAGTTCCGTGCGAACGCGCAACCTGCCCTGCTGCGGCACGATCAGCAGTTCGCCGTCCGCGTCGTAGAAGTAGCGCCCCTCCATCGACCGGTTGGCGCAATAAAGGTGGATGCCGATGCCAGCCTGCTCCGCCGCCCCGCCGTTGCCACCCATCGTGACCAGGCCGTCGAGGAAATCCGTGGCCTGCGCCGGCATCGGCAGCGGATCCCAACGAAGCTGGTTCGGCGTGGCCGGTGCTTCGTCGAAACGGTTGTGGAACGTCGCGTGCCGCCGTTCCGTGAATGGCGAATGCTGCGCCGCCGGACGGATGCGATACAGCCAGCTGCGCCGGTTGCGATGGCGAGGCGCGGTGAAGGCGCTACCCGAAAGCTGCTCGGCATACAGCCCCTTGGCCACGCGCTGGGGCGAGTTCTGGCCGGAGGGCAACACACCGTCCACGGCTTCGGTGGCGAACTCATTGCCGAAGCCGGTCTGGTAGCCGCGGGTATCGTCGGTGTGGCTCATCGTGGTGGTCCTTATGCGATGACGGCCGGTCCGGCGTCAGAGCACGCCGCGGCGCATCTGGTCGCGTTCGATCGATTCGAACAACGCCTTGAAATTGCCGTTGCCGAAACCTTCGTTGCCCTTGCGCTGGATGATCTCGAAGAAGATCGGCCCGATGGTGTTCTGGGTGAAGATCTGCAGCAGCAACTTCTTCTTGGTCTCGTCGTCAGCGTCGATCAGCAGCTTGTTCTCCTGCAGGCGGGCCACGTCTTCGCCGTGGTCCGGCACGCGCACGTCGATCACTTCGTAGTACGTCTCGGGCGTGTCGAGGAAGGCGACATTCCGTGCGCGCATCGCCTCGACCGACTCATAGATGTTGTCGGTGAACAGCGCGATATGCTGGATGCCTTCGCCGTTGTACTCGCGCAGGTATTCGTTGATCTGCGACTTCTCGTCCGAGGACTCGTTCAACGGAATGCGCACGAGGCCATCCGGCGCGGTCATCGCTTTCGACACGAGGCCGGTCTTCGCGCCCTTGATGTCGAAGTAGCGGATCTCGCGGAAGTTGAACAGGCGCTCGTAGTACTCCGACCACTTCTCCATGTTGCCGAAATGGAGGTTGTGCGTCAGGTGGTCGATGAAGGTGAGGCCGAAACCCTTTGGACGACGATCGACGCCCGGCAGCCACTCGAACTCGGCGTCGTACACCTCGCCCTTGGCGCCATAAGTGTCAATCAAATACAGCGCGGCACCACCGATGCCTTCGATGGTCGGCACCTGCAGGGCCAGCGTCTCCGGCTTGAAGCCGATCTTCGTGGCGCCATTGGACAGCGCCGTGGCCTGCACGTCGGTGGCGGGGCGGTTGAAGCGAATGGCGAAACCGCAGGCGGACGGGCCGTGCTTGGCGACGAAATCCGCGGCGAAGGAGTCCGGCTCCTCGTTCACGAGGAAGTTGCAGTCGCCCTGGCGGTAGAGGGTGATCTTCTTCGTCTTGTGCTTCGCGACCGGCGTGAAGCCGAGCCGGGGAAACAAGGCGTGCAGCAGCCCCGGATCCGGTGCTGCGAATTCCACGAACTCGAAGCCATCGACACCTTGCGGGTTTTCGAAGGTGGTGACTTCCATACCGGTGTTGGGCTGGGCGCTCATTGGGCGATACTCCTGCGACGGGCACGGCTTGCGCCGTATACCGCCACGTTATAGTTTCACTTGTAACCATTTGCAAGGACCAGCGCAGCATGACCTTCGAAACCGTCCCCGCACATGCCCCGTTGGAGCTGGAGCGCTTCCTGCCTTACCGGCTTTCGATCCTGTCGAATACGGTCAGTCAGTCCATCGCGGCGGAATACCAGGACCGATTCGAACTCAGCATGACGGAATGGCGCGTGATGGCGGTCCTGGGGCGCTTCGCGGAGCTCTCGGCTCGCGAGGTCGCCGAACGCACGGCGATGGACAAGGTGGCGGTGAGCCGTGCCGTGGCGCGGCTGGTCGAGGCGGGCCGGGTCGACCGCAGCACCCATGGCGGCGACAAGCGCCGTTCCGTGCTGAAGCTTTCCGAGGCGGGCTGGGCTATCCACGACGAGGTCGCGCCGATGGCCAGGGCGCATGAGCGGGAGCTGCTGGCGAAGCTGGATGAGGGCGAGCGGGTGCAGCTCAACCGGATACTGGATAAGTTGCTGGCGTCCTGAGGCTTATCGCCGCTGAAGCGGCTCCCACAGGGTCCGGCTCCGTAGGCACCGGCCACAGGGTTCGGCTTCTGTGGGCATCGGTTCGCATGTCTATCGCCGACAGGGTCGGCTCCCACCGGCATAGCAAAAGTCCGGCTACCTGGTGGGAGCCGCTTCAGCGGCGATGCTCCTGCTTGGTGGGAGCCGACCCTGTCGGCGATGCTTCACTTCACCCCGTGCATCAACCGGTTGATCAGCGGCGCGATCAGGAGCAGCACGATGCCCGCGCCGATCAGCAGTTCGAAGCTGAAGCTGAAACCGGACAGCGCCGAGGACACGGTCATGCCCGTCTCGCCGCTGATGTGGCCCGCCAGCAGGCCCGACAGGTTGTTGCCGATGGCCGTGGAGAGGAACCAGCCGCCCATCGCGAGGCCGACCACGCGGATCGGCGCCAGCTTGGTCACCATCGACAGGCCGATCGGCGACAGGCAGAGCTCGCCGATGGTCTGCAACACGTAGCACGCCGCCAGCGGCCAGAACGGGATCAGGCCGTTGCCGCCCACGAGGCTCTTCAACGCATACATCAGCACGAAGAAGCCCAGCGCGTTGAAGATGAGGCCCAGCCCGAACTTGCGCGGAATGGACGGCTCCTTGCGCAGGCGCGCCGACCAGCCCCAGGCCAGCGCCACGATCGGCGCGAAGACCAGGATCGCCCCCGAATTCACCGACTGGAACCATCCGGTGGGGAATTCCCAGCCGAACATCTGCCGGTCGACGATGTTCTGGGCGAGGAAGTTGAACGAACTGCCTGCCTGCTCGAAGAACATCCAGAACAGCACGTTGAAGGTAAACAGCAACAACATCGCGATCACGCGATGGATCTGGATGCGGTCGTGGCGCACCGCCTCGATCACCAGCATCACCGCCACCCCGATGAACAGGGCGCCGAGCAACCAGGCGATGAAGATCGCGCCGGCCTTGGCCATCAGCAGGTAGACGAGCGGGATGGCGACCAGGATGCCGACGATCACCGCGACGAGGTTCTTCCCCTCGTGGCGCTCCGGCGGCGGGACACCCACGCCCTTGAGCTGGTGCTTGCCGACGAGGAACCAGATGAAGCAGATCACCATGCCCACGCCGGTGGCGGCGAACACGGCCTTGTAGTTGTCCTGCAGCGGCGTGTCCGTCAGCACGGAAGCGAGCCAGCCCGTGACCAGGGGCGCGAGGAACCCGCCCAGGTTGATGCCCATGTAGAAGATCGTGAAGCCACGATCGCGGCGGTCGTCACCGACCGGGTAGATCTGCCCCACCAGCGAGGAAATGTTCGGCTTGAAGAGCCCGTTGCCCACGATCACCGTGGCCAGGCCGGCGAGGAACACCTGCTGGTTCGGCACCATGACCATGAACAGGCCGGCACCCATCACCGCCGCGCCCACCAGGATGGAACGCTGGTAACCGAGGATGCGGTCGGCCACCCAGCCACCGAAGATCGCCGAGGCATAGACCAGCGCCAGGTAGGCGCCATAGGTCCGGCTGGCATAGCCCTGCCCCGCCTGATCGCCGTGGAAGAACTCGGCGACGATGTACAGGGTGAGGGCCCAGCGCATGCCGTAGAAGGCGAAGCGCTCCCAGAACTCGGTCATGAACAGCATCCACAAGGGACGCGGGTGACCCAGGGTCTGCGGGTAGTCGGGCACGGGCCGGGCGGCGGCTGGGGCGGTCGGTGTCATGGCTTTCCCTGTGGAAGATTCGTGCAGGGTGTTTAGCTGGCCCGGCCCCATGCGTCAAATCCGCCGGGTTTTCAGGTGCCCAGGATCGTGCGCACTTCGATCAGTTCCGGGAAGAAACTCTGCTCCAGGGCCTTGCGCAGGAAGGCTACGCCGGAGGAACCGCCGGTACCGGGTCGGAAGCCGATGATGCGTTCCACGGTCTTCATGTGCCGGAACCGCCAGAGCTGGAACGATTCCTCGATGTCCACCAGTTCCTCGCTGAGATGGTACTCAGGCCAATGGTGGGCGGTGTCCTCGTAGATCCGCTTGAACACGGGCAGCAGCGCGGGCTGGCTTCGCCAGGGCTGGGTCAGGTCGCGCTGGAGCAATTCCACCGGCACCGGATGGCCGCGGCGCGCGAGGTAGCGCAGGAATTCGTCGTAAAGGCCGGGCGCCTCGAAGACCGCGCGCAGGCGTTCGTGCGCCACGGGATCGTGCTCGAACACGCGCAGCATGTCGGCGTGCTTGTTGCCGAGCAGGAACTCCACCATGCGGTATTGCAGCGACTGGAAGCCCGACGAGGGCCCGAGCACGTCGCGGAACTGCAGGTACTCCGCCGGTGTCAGTGTCTCCAGCACCCCCCACTGTTCGTAGAGCTGGCGTTGAATCTGCTTGACCCGCGCAAGGATCTTCAGCGTGCCGTCCACGTCGTCGGCGCGCAGGCGCTCGAGCGCGGCGTCCAGCTCGTGGATCATCAGCTTCAGCCACAGCTCGGAGGTCTGGTGCTGCACGATGAACAGCATCTCGTCGTGATGCGCCGGCTGGCTGCGCGGATGCTGGGCGGTGAGCACCTGGTCGAGCTTCAGGTACTCCGAATAGGTGAGGCTCCCGTCGAGTTCGGTGCGGATTCCGGGTTCGAGGTCGCGCCTGGGATTGGCCATGGGGACGAATTCACAATGAGGGGTTGACAGCCGCCAAACCCGCGCCATGACGCCATCCGTGGCCTCTGACGGGGAAATCCATGCTGCGCCGTGCCTTGCCGCGCCATAATACCCCTGATATCTAGTCCGGCTCGCAAGAACCCAAAAGCCGTGTCGCGCCCCGCTGGATGGGCCTGGCCGCTTCCCCAATCGTGCGTGTCGTTTCTAACCTTCCCCTGGGAGCGAGTCGTGTCCATCGCCGCCAAGTTCGAAATCGAATACCTGCAATACCTTGACCAGGACGGCAAGGAAACCGGAAAGGAACTTCCCGCATTCACCAAGGATCTCGACCACATGGTCGAGCTCTACAAGCTCATGGTCTCCACCCGCGTGTTCGACGCCAAGTCGATCGCCTTGCAGCGTACCGGCAAGCTGGGCACCTATGCCTCGTGCCTGGGCCACGAGGCCGCGCATGTCGGCATCGGCAGCGCGATGCGCCGCGAAGACTCCCTGGCGGTGTCCTATCGCGAGTACGGCGCCCAGCTGTACCGCGGCGTGAAACCGCGCGAGGTCTACACCTACTGGGGCGGCGACGAGCGTGGCAACGACTACGCCGATGCCCCCGCGCACGACTTCGCCTGGTGCGTGCCCATCGGCACGCAGTGCCTGCATGCCGCCGGTTCGGCGCTGGCCTTCAAGATTCGCAAGGAACCGCGGGTCGCCGTCTGCACCATCGGTGATGGCGGCTCGTCCAAGGGCGATTTCTACGGCGCCATCAACGTCGCCGGCGCGCAGGAGCTGCCGCTGGTGGCCGTGATCGTGAACAACCAGTGGGCGATCTCGGTGCCCCGCCGCATCCAGACCGGCGCCGGCACGCTCGCGCAGAAGGGCATCGCCGCCGGCCTGCCCTGCATCCAGGTCGACGGCAACGACATCATCGCCGTTCGCGCCGCGATGGAGATCGCACTGGAGCGCGCCCGCTCCGGCCAGGGCGCCTCGGTGATCGAGGCGGTCACCTACCGCCTCGGCGACCACACCACGGCCGACGACGCCCGCCGCTACCGCGGCGAGCAGGAAGTGAAGGACGCCTGGGAACGCGATCCTGTGCCGCGCCTGCGCAAGTGGCTCGAAGGCAAGGGCAAGTGGGACGACGCGAAGGAAGAGGCCTGGAAGGCCGAGTGCGACGACTGGATGGACAACGAAGTGAACGCGTACCTGGAAACGAAGAACCAGCCGGCCACGGCGATGTTCGACTACCTGTACGCCGAGCTCCCGGCCGACCTCGAAGCACAGCGCGAGCTCGTCGCTTCCCTCGATCGCAAGTCGTAAGGAATTTCGTCCCATGGCACAAATCACTCTTATCGAAGCGGTGACCCAGGCGCTCGCCTATGAGATGCGCAACGACGACAGCGTCGTGGTGCTCGGCGAAGACGTCGGCGTCAACGGTGGCGTGTTCCGCGCCACGCAGGGCCTGCAGGAACAGTTCGGCGAGATGCGCGTCATCGACACGCCGCTGGACGAAGGCACCATCGCCGGCCTCACCGTCGGCCTTGCCGCGCAGGGCATGAAGCCGGTGGCCGAAGCCCAGTTCGAAGGCTTCATCTACCCGATGATGGAACACATCGCCTGCCATGCCGCGCGCATGCGCAACCGCACCCGTGGCCGCATGACCGTTCCCGCCGTATGGCGCGCCCCCTGGGGTGGCGGCATCCGTGCGCCCGAGCATCATTCGGAAGCCAACGAGCACCTGTTCACGAACATCCCGGGCCTGCGCGTGGTGATGCCGTCGTCGCCGGCGCGTGCCTATGGCCTGCTGCTCGCCGCCATCCGCGATCCGGACCCGGTGATCTTCTTCGAGCCCAAGCGCATCTATCGCCAGTACAAGGAAGAGGTGCCCGACGACGGCGAGGCGCTGCCGCTCGACGTCTGCTTCGTCCTGCGCGACGGTACCGACGTGACCCTGGTGACCTGGGGCGCGCAGGTGAAGGAATGCCTCGAGGCCGCCGACGAGCTGGCCCAGAAGGGCATCAGCGCCGAGGTGATCGACGTCGCCACGCTCACGCCGCTCGATTTCGACACCATCGCCGAATCGGTGACCAAGACCGGCCGCTGCGTGATCGTGCACGAAGCCCCGAAGACCGCCGGCTTCGGCGCGGAGATCGCCGCCCGCCTCGCCGAGGAATGCCTCTACAGCCTGCTCGCGCCGGTGGAACGCGTCACCGGTTTCGATACCCACATCCCGCTGTTCCGCCTGGAAATGAAGTACCTGCCCAGTGTGGAACGCATCGTCGAAGCCGCCCAGCGCACGCTGGCCGCCTCCTGAGGAACCGATAGAAATGGCCGATATCAAGACCTTTTTCCTGCCGGACCTCGGCGAGGGCCTTCCCGACGCGACCGTCGTGGAATGGCACGTCAAGGAAGGCGACACGATCAAGCTCGACGCACCGCTGGTGTCGATGGAAACCGCCAAGGCCGTCGTCGACGTGCCTTCGCCTTACTCCGGCACCGTGAAGAAGCTGCACGGCGCACCGGGCGACATCATCGAGACCGGCGCCTCGCTGGCCGACTTCGAGATCGACCCGAACGCGCGCCAGCGGGCCGAGGCCGAATCCACCGGCCATCACCACGGCCCGAAGAAGGGCGTGGGCAGCCCCGCCCCGGACGACGCCTCCAAGGTGGTCGCTTCCGATGACGGCGGCGAGATCGACTCGGGTGACGGCAAGGCCGATCGCGAAGACGAAGGCACCGTCGTCGGCGCCATGGTCAGCGGCAACGCCGTGCACACCGAGCAGGTGAGCAGCGCCGGTGGCGTGAAGGCCGTGCCGGCCGTGCGTGCCGCCGCGAAGAAGCTGAAGGTCGACCTCACCCGCGTGCAGCCCACGGGCGCCGGCGGCGTGATCACCATGGGCGACGTGAAGAACGCCGCCGCCAACGGTAGCGCCGCGTTGGGTGCCGCTCCGGCCCGTCCGGCCGCCGCCCAGCACCTCGCCCCCACCCTCCCCGAGCCGGGCCCGGCGCCGCAGCAGCGCACCGCCGTGTCGCTCGCCGGCAAGGCCGTCCGCACCGCGCCTCCGGGCAAGGAAGCGATGGGCCAGCCGGAGCAGTTGAAGGGCGTCCGCCGCAACATGGCGCGCGTGATGGCCGAGGCACATGCCAACGTCGTCCCGACCACCATCGTCGACGATGCCGACCTGCATGCCTGGATCGGCAAGCAGGACATCACGGCGCGTCTCATCCGCGCGATCGTGGTGGCGTGCAAGACCGTACCCGCGCTCAATGCCTGGTTCGACGGCAAGAACCTCAGCCGCACCCTGCATCCGCACGTGGACATCGGCATCGCCGTGGACACCGAGGACGGCCTGTTCGTGCCCGCGCTTCGCAATGCCGACGTGCTCGACGGTGCCGGCATCCGCGCCGCGATCAAGCGCCTGCGCAGCTCGGTGGAAGACCGCAGCATCCCGGCCTCTGAGCTGTCCGGTTACACCATCAGCCTGTCGAACTTCGGCATGTTCGCTGGCCGCTACGCCACCCCGGTGGTCGTGCCGCCGACGGTGGCGATCGTCGGCGCCGGCAAGCTCAGCCATGACGTGGTCGCGGTGATGGGCGGCATCGAGGTACACCGCCGCATGCCGCTGTCGCTCACCTTCGACCACCGCGCCGCCACGGGCGGGGAAGCCGCGCGCTTCCTGAAGGCCATGATCGACGACCTGGGGCTGCCCAACTAAGCCGGCTCCCCTCCTGAAGGCGGCTCCCACCGGCCCATGCCTCGTGTGGGAGCCGCTTCAGCGGCGATAGCGGTACCGCGATGGTACCCTTGGCGCCATGCTCAACAACGACACCCTCCGCAGCATCCGCTACATGCTCGACCTCGGCGACGTCCACGTCGTCGAGATCATGAAGCTCAGCGGATTTCCCGCCACCCGTGAACAGGTCGAACCCTGGCTGCGCAAGGAGGACGAGCCCGACTTCGCGGAAATGCCCGACACCGCGCTGGCGCACTTCCTCGATGGCCTCATCATCCATCGTCGCGGACGTGACGAAAGCCAGCCGCCGCGACCGGTCGAAAACCGCGTCAACAACAACGTGGTGCTGAAGAAGCTGCGCGTCGCCTTCGAACTGAAGGAAGACGACATCCTGGCCATCATGACCGAGGCGGGATTCCGCGTGTCCCGAGGCGAGATCAATGCCCTCTTCCGCCAGCCCAAGCACACCAACTTCCGCCTCTGCGGCGATCAGTTCCTGCGCAATTTCCTGAAAGGCCTGACGGCCCGCCTGCGCGGGCAGTAAGCACCGCGTCGACGCCGGGATCACGTCGTCTCGTTGTTCGCGGTGATAGCGTCGGCCTCCCCTTCCGTGGAGGCCCGATCATGCATCACAGCAGGCTTTGCACCCTCGTCCTCGACTGCCACGATGGCGATCTCGCCGCCGCTTCCGAGTTCTGGAGCCGCGCACTCGGCAAGCCCATCGAGACCACCGATGACGACGGCGATGGCAAGTACGCGGTGCTCAAGATGGAAAAGGACGAACTGCGCGTCCTGTTGCAACGCGTCGACCATCACAGCCACGTGCACCTGGACATCGAAACGGACGACCTCGAAGCCGAAGCCCGGCGGTTGGAGGCCCTGGGCGCGAAACGGATCGGCTTCGTGAAGCGCTGGTGGGTGATGGAAGCCCCGACAGGACACCGCTTCTGCATCGTCCCGAGACAAGGCGACGACTTCGGCCCCCACCTCAATCAATGGGACAACTAACCGCTAGCCCGGTGGGAGCCGCTGCCTGATGGAATCCACAGCCCGCAGGACCCGCGGCCCGGTGGGAGCCGACCTTGTCGGCGATCCTACGGAGCGCGCCTCTTCCAGACCACCTGGCGAATAACCAGCGCGACCACCAACACGCCCACGAACGCCCCGTACCCATACAGCGCCGGCACCACCTGCTGCCAAATGGCCCCGCTCTTGGGCCCGAACTGATCCGCCGCTGGAAGTTCGACGGCATCGAACGCGATCACGGCCGCCTGAATCGCCGCGACCGTCGCCGCCAACAACGCCAGCACGTCGAAACCGCGCCGCGTCATGTTCGTCAGCAGCGACTTCGGATAGGCCCAATACGCCCACCCCAGCACGACCAGCCATGGCGCGAGCAGCATGATCGCGAGGTAGCGCATGCGTCAGGCCCCCTGCCGGGCGGCGTTCGCCTTGGCTGCCGCCTCTTCGGCGGTCGCGGCGGCCAGCACGTCCAACGCCGTGCGTAGACGCAGCACGCCCGCGGCCCGCGCCACTTCATCGGGGTAAGACGCACCGTTGGCCACGACCTTGCCATCCACCAGCAGCGCGACATGATCGCCTTGCGACTCGATGGTGGCGTGCGCGCCACCCATCGTGGAAAGCGCCTGGCGCAGCGTTCCTGCCGCCTTCGGATCCGAGAACGGCGCCGACAGCAACAGTTCTTCACCGTCCGCGGCGAACAGACGGAAGCGGAAGCTGCCGTCGGTGTCGCGGAAGCTGGCGAAGCGAGGCGGCTTCGATTTCTGCTCGACCGGCGCGCTTGCCGGTTCCTCGGGAGACTTCAGCTTGTGCCGCGCGCTGCGCAAGCCCACGGCATCGCGCAGCGTATCCAACAGCGGTGCGGCGATCGCGCGCGCTTTCACGGCACCGGCAAGAAGAATGTCTTCCATATCGTCCGGGCGCGCCATCAGCGCATCGTAGCGCTCGCGCATCGGCGCCACCTCGGCCTCGATCCGCTCGAACAGCACCTGCTTCGCCTCTCCCCAACCGATACCGTTGTGCAGGGCATCGGCGAACGCCGTCGTTTCCGCGGGCGATGCGAATGCCTGGAAGATGGTGAAAAGGGCCGAGTCTTCGGTGTCCTTGGGTTCACCCGGCGCACGCGAGTCGGTGACGATCTTCATGATCGCCTCGCGCAGGCCCTTGGGACCACCTTCGAACAACGGAATCGTGTTGTCGTAGCTCTTGGACATCTTGCGGCCGTCGAGCCCGGGCAGCGTCGCCACCTGTTCCTCGATCAAGGCCTCGGGCATCACGAAGAACTCGCGTCCGTAGGTATGGTTGAAACGCTGGGCGATATCGCGGGCCATCTCGATATGCTGGATCTGGTCGCGGCCTACCGGCACCTTGTTCGCGTTGAAGGCGAGGATATCAGCGGCCATCAGCACCGGGTACATGTAGAGGCCCGCGGTGACGCCGGCATCCGCGTCTTCCTGGGTTTCGATGTTGCGGTCCACGGCCGCCTTGTAGGCGTGCGCGCGGTTGAGCAGGCCCTTGGATGTCACGCAGGTGAGCAGCCACATGAGCTCGGGCACTTCGGGAATGTCCGACTGCCGGTAGAACGTGGCGACGTTCGGGTCCAGCCCGGCGGCCAGGAAGGTCGCGGTGATCTTCAGCCGCGAGGCCTCGACGCGATCCGGATCGTCGCTCTTGATCAGGGCGTGGTAGTCGGCCATGAAGTAGAACGCATCGACCTCGGGATCGCGACTGGCCAGGACGGCCGGCCGGATGGCGCCGACGTAGTTGCCGAGGTGCGGCGTGCCGGTGGTGGTGATGCCGGTGAGGACGCGGGTATGCATGGGGACCTGGGAGCCTGGACGGACGGTAACCGCTCGAGTGTAGCCCGCGTGACGGTTCCGAGGCGACCCGGTTGTGCGGCAGGTTGCCGCGCTGCGCGCGTATCGCCGACAGGGTCGGCTACCACCAGAGCCCCCTCCGGGCCCGGCCATCAGCGGAACGGCTGGAAGCCGCCCCTGTCGGCCAGACTCCAGCGGAAGGGATAGGAATCGGCCCTGTCGCCAGCTCCAACGGAAGAGGTGGGAGCCGACTTTGTCGGCGATGCGAGCCGCCGCGGTCCATCAGGCCCCTCGACCCACCAGCCCAGCAACTCATCAAAGCATCACCGCATCAACGTCGACTTGCCAAACAACGACTCCACCAGGTCCACCGCCAGCTTCGCCGTCTGGTTCCGCTTATCGAACGCCGGGTTCAACTCCACGATATCCAGCGAGCCGACCCGGCCGGTATCCGCGATCATCTCCATGCACAGCTGGGCCTCGCGATAGTTCGGCCCGCCGCGCACGGTCGTGCCGACACCCGGCGCGATCGACGGGTCCAGGAAATCCACGTCGAAGCTGATGTGCAGGTGCGTGTCCTCGTCCACTCCCGCCAGCGCCTCTTCCATGGCCGCCTTGATGCCGATCTCATCGATGTAGCGCATGTCGTAGATATCGATGCCCACCTCGTGGACGAAGCGCTTCTCGCCCTCGTCCACGGAGCGGATGCCGATCTGGCGGAACACGCCGGGCGTGGTCGCCGGCACGGTGCCGCCGATCTCCGTGAGCGCATCGGGGCCGTACCCGCACAGGCACGCCACCGGCATGCCGTGGATGTTGCCGGACGGCGTGATCTGGCTGGTATTGAAATCCGCATGCGCGTCGAGCCACAACACCCGGAGCTTCTTGCCGTTCTCACGGCAATACCGCGACACGGCGGAGATCGAGCCGATGGCGAGGCAGTGGTCACCGCCGAGCATCACGGGCAGGTGACCGGCGTTCAATTCGGTATAGATGGCCTCATGCACCGCCGTGTTCCAGGCGACGACCGCCTCGAGGTGGCGGTAACCGTCCGTGGGCGGCAGCCAGGGGTTGAGCGGTCCGGAAAGATTGCCGCGATCCACGACGTGCATGCCGCGCTTCGCGAGCCGCTCGCCGAGACGGGCGACACGCAGGGCTTCCGGGCCCATGGAACTGCCACGGTGACCGGCACCGATGTCGGTGGGGACGCCGATCAAGGCGACCGAACGGGTGGTTGGACTCATGACGGGGGACTCAGGGTGAGGGATGTTCTTGGACGAGCGGCCGTCCTTCGGCACGCCAGGCATCGGCACTGCCCTCGAGCAGTTGCACGTGGGTGTATCCCAGCGCCTGGAGGGTGTCGCGGGCGCGGGCGGCGCGCTTGCCGGTCTTGCAATAGACGACGAGCTCGCGGTCGTGTGGGATGCCCAGCACCCCGTGGCGCGCGGCGACCTCGTCGACGGGCACGTTCAGTGCGCCAGCGAGGTGCCCTTCGCGGTATTCCGCAGGCGTGCGCACATCGAGAAGCAGCGGCGTCTCGTGCGCCGCCATCCGTGCGGCGAGCGCATCTCGGGACAGGTCTTGCGCCCAACCGGCGGCGGGAAGCAGGAAAACGGCAAGCAACGACACGCGGAAGCTGGTCATTCCGCAAGTTTACACCGGACCTTGCAACAGCCACGTTGCAGCGCGTCAGGATGAAAAAAAGGGCACCATAGGCATACACCTCGAGCGAAGCGCCGCGATGATTCGACTGGACGATGTGCAGATCTTCGTGCATACCGCCGATGCCGGCAGCTTTTCGGCAGCCGCCCGCCTGCTCGACAGCACGCCCGCCATGGCCAGCAACGCCGTCCAGCGATTGGAGCGGGAACTCGGCACGCGGTTGTTCGTGCGCTCGACGCGCAGCATGCGGCTCTCGGACGACGGCGAGCGCTACCTGCCCCACGCCAGGGCGATGCTCCAGTCCCTTGCCGGTGGCACCCAGGCGCTGGCCGAGGCCCGCGGTGAGATCGCGGGGCCGCTTCGCCTCTCTGTGCCTTCCGATCTCGGCCGCAACGTGCTGCTGCCGTGGCTCGATGCCTTCCAGGCCAATCACCCGGGTGTTTCACTGCAATTGCGGGTCAGCGACCGCGCCGCCGACCTGCACCGTCATCCCATCGACGCGGCCATTCGCTACGGCACGCTCGACGATTCCGGCCTGGTCGCGCAGTCGTTGGCGCCCGACAACCGCCGCGTCCTCTGCGCTTCGCCGGATTACATCGCGCGCCACGGGGCACCACGGCAACCCGACGACCTGCGCGAGCACAACTGCCTCTGCTTCGTCTGGGGGGAACAGGTACACGACCGCTGGATCTTCGACCTGCCGCGCGGGCCGCACACGGTAAAGGTCACCGGAAACCGCATCAGTGACGATGCGGAGGTCACCCGCCGATGGGGCCTGGCCGGTCATGGCATCGTCTACAAGTCGCACATCGACGTCGTCGCCGATCTCGCCGCCGGACGGCTCATCGACCTGATGCCGGGCATCGGCGAACGTGCGCCGCTGAATCTTGTCAGCGCGCATCGCTCGCAGCTCACGCCGGCGGTGCAGCGGCTCAGGGATTTCCTGCGTGTGCGGCTGGGCGAGTTGCTCGGTTAGTCCGGGGTCTTACGCGCCACGCGTGATCCGACACGCAAGCTCCCATCGTCATCCACCGTCACGGCATAGCCTGTCTCCGGTGCGACGAATGCCTGGGCGGATGTCGGCACCAAGCCGGTCCGTCCGATATCCGACAGATCCAGGAACCACCGTGCCCCTTCGCGAATCAGCGACAGGTCGCGGTCCCCTCGCGAGTCGGCATCGTCGAACCGGTAGTGCCCGACGTAACGGGCCATCACGTTTTCATCGAGCTTGACGCGTGTCACGGCCCGTGGCGTGAAGTCGGGCCAGCCATAGGCGGCAGCGACGGCCTTGGTGAACTCGCCAGCCAGGTAGGAACCGTTATCGCCATCGGTCAAGACGACCACCCCGTTTCCGCTCTCCAGGAACATGACGTAGCTGCTCTTGAAGCCAAGGTTGCCGCCGGAATGCATGAATCGCCGGTGTTCACCTTCGCCGCTGATGAATACTCCCAGCCCGTACTTGTTCATCCCCGGTGCGAGCATGGTTCTCGCCGCTTCGGCGGGCAGGAAGGAAGGCTGCCCCTCCTCGGCGTCGCGTACCCCGATCAGCCAGCGCGCGAGGTCATCCGGCGTGGTCCAGAGTCCCGCGGCGGCGAGTTCGGGATAGGTATTGGCACCGCCGGGTACCGGCTTGCCGTCCGCGGCATGGCCTGAGGCATGAGGTATCGATGCCGGCAACGGCTGAGCGAAGGTGCTGTCGCGCATGCCGGCCGGCATGAGCACCTCACGTTGCATCAGGTCGGCGAACGAAGCGCCCGCGCAATGGCTCACGGCAATCTGGGCCACCGTGTACCCGCCGCCCGAATAGGCATACATGCTCCCGGGAGTCGTGGCGATCACGACGGCAGGCGAATTCGCCGATGCTTCGCCGCGTACGACCTGCTCCGGTGTCGGCACCGATTTGCCGGGCGCATAACCGTCGAAACCGTTCACCGTCGCGCCGGACGTGTGTTGAAGAAGGTTGCGCAGCGTCACGGGATGCTCCGCGTCCTGCTTTCCCGGAGGCAGGGTCAGCGGGGCCAGGCAGGCGTCCACGGGGGCGTCCAGTTCGATCGTCCTGCGCGCGGCCAGGATGGCGGCGAGACTGCCGGTCACGCCTTTGCTCAGCGACGCTGCCTGGAAGCGCTCGTTCGTCGCAGGAAGGCGGACGCTCCCATCGATCCCATAAGTGGCGGACCAGACAACGCGCCCACCTTCGATGACAGCGACCGCCACGGTCGGGACGTGATAGCGCCGCATCCGTTCGTAAACGTTCCACAGGATGGCTGGCTCACCGGCCACTTCCACGCGGGGCCGAAGACCGTGTTCCACGGCCTGTCGGCGGGAGTCGTCGCGCACTTCGTTCCCTGCGCAACCGATGAGCGTTCCGAGCAGCGCGACGCTTGCCGTTGCCTTGAGCCCTGTCAATGCAAATCCCACGTTTCCTTCCCCGTCGCCATGCGGTGCGCACGAACGGGATAGATGCCTATGAGGATGGGAAGGTTTAGCCCGGCGAAGGCGGTCGATATCGCATCAGCGATGTCCGCATTGTCCGCGTTTTTGTGTCCGCGGACGTTCCGAGGAGACCACGCGAGGTGGCCAGTCGCCACCGCGCGGCGCCTTCGGGCTTGGCACACCCATTGCTGTCCTCCATGCATCGCAAGGACCTGCCGCGTGATCACTCCCTCGGACCTCAGACAAGGAATCCACCCTTTCACCCGCCTACCCTGGCGGGTGCAGATGTTCGTCGTGTTCTATCTCAGGGCCAACGGCTATGCCTGTACGGAAGAAGAACGCGAACTGGCCGCGGCGCTGCTCGAACAGCGCATCACCCATGGCCCGGTGGACCACCGTGTACTGTCGATCGTGCTCGATCGGCAATTCCCCCGCGAGCGCAAGGGCGGTGCTTCATAGATTCACTAGGCGGTATGTCGTGTGACCGCATTCGATACGGACGTGTCCTCGACAGGCAGGCGCCTGAATGTCAGGACGTGCATGGTGTAATTCCTGCAACTGACCTCGCGCCCCCACCACAACGTTCTCTCGAAACAGAACACCGCCACGACGGTCAGCCACGGTGCGATAGTCCAGCCCGTCGAGAACGCGATGGCCGCGACGATCGTCATGCCGATGAAGGCCGTATATGCCACCTGGTGCAGGAAGACGTCTCGTTCCTGCTCCCTTCTCAGGTGGTCGTAGATCTCGCTCGCCGAGCCATAGAAGGTGGTGAGGTCTGTGTGTGCAAGGCTTTTCATGTCCTGGTCCCCCGGTACGACTGGCTCGGTCGAGCATCCCCGGGGACGGACTTTGAGGGGGAATAGTCACCCATGCAACTACCCCTGCCGGCATGGTGCAATGCGGCGATGGCCTGGGCGGATGGGGCGACAAGGTGAAGGTAGGCTGTAGGCGATCTCCTACAGACAGTTAGGC
This sequence comes from Luteibacter sp. RCC_6_2, assembly GCF_041360655.1. NCBI lineage: Bacteria > Pseudomonadati > Pseudomonadota > Gammaproteobacteria > Lysobacterales > Rhodanobacteraceae > Luteibacter > Luteibacter sp. RCC_6_2. The sequence continues at coordinate 99,814 of NZ_JBFUPQ010000015.1, forward strand.
GCTCCCGGCGCAAAATGCGCGCGAACTGACTGGACATTCGCCATGCGCTTCCTTTGCCTGCTTAGCCTCGCCTGTGCCGCCCTCTCTGGTTGTGCCAGCACCCAGCCGCACTGGAGGACCGACGAGGGCTCTGTCGGCCCCGTCACGCCGACCGCACAATGCTCGTCCAGCGGTGGGAACGCCGGTCCGTGTGCTGCAACGATCGCCGTGAACGCGGTCATTCATGGCGTCCAGAAATAGCCCGCATGAACATCGACCGCTCCGAAGGCTGGGACGCCATCGCCGAGCAGTTCATGGCCCTCCGCTCCGACATTGGCGCAGCGCTCGTACGCTCCTGGGCACGAGATCATCTGCCGCCGTCGAGTTCGATCGTCGATGTCGGTTGCGGCTCGGGAGTACCGGTCGCGCAAGCTCTCATCGAGGACGGTTTCACCGTCTTCGGGATCGACGCCTCGCCGACTCTGATCGCCGCGCTCAGGCGCCTCGTTCCCGAAACGCAAACCGCGTGCGAGGCTGCGCAGGACAGCGCGTTCTTCCACCGGACCTTTGCCGGGGCCGTTTCCATCGGCTTGCTGTTTCTTCTCTCCGCGGACGACCAGCAGAAGGTTCTGCGCGGGGTCGCGAACGCGCTGGTACCGGGCGGGCGATTTCTCTTCAGCGCACCGCGCGAAGCCTGCGAGTGGCGGGACAGGCAGACGGGCCGGTCGTCACGCTCGCTTGGTCAGCAAGCGTACGAACGGCACCTGGAAGCAACGGGATTACGCCTGATCGGCTGTCGCCTCGATGAGGGCGAAAACAATTACTTCGAAGCCATCAAGCCGTCCGTGGGCTAGATTTTGGCTGAATTTCTGGTGCCGACACCCGGCACCGTAAATCGCCTTAAAACCCTTTCCCCCCAACGGATGTAGGCAACGCCGATCATATCGTACTCACGTCCGTACCCGCTTCATGAGCGGGCGATTGATCTGAAGCTATGCCGAGGTAGGTTGTGACGACCTTCCTTGTCATATCCATTACGGTCTCTCGCGTCATGGCCCCCGCCTTTAGGTGGTTTCCGTGCCTTACAGGATCGGCATCGTCCTTGATCTTCATGAGATCGTCCTTCGTGCAGCCTGCTTGGCGTCGGAATTCCTCCCACTGACGGCCTTCGGATTTGCCAGCCATCCCCGAGTTCTCAATGGAGTGCTGGTTCAGTGACTCAATGGCGCGGTAGCAATAGAAGGCTGCATCGCTCGGGTGCTGCAGTGCCATTGAAAGATCACTTAGGCACCGAGTGATAAACGCCCCTAGCCTTCCCGTGGCCATATTCCTAATATGGCCGAAAATGTCGGGCCGCCCTGCACTCAACTCGATGCCCCTGCCGTCGCCGGGAGCGGCGTAGACGTAGTTGATTCCTTGCCCGACGTGGAAGGCCTGGGTGATCTCGATCGTGAATGCATAGCCACAAAGGAAGCTAGCGATCGCTACCTGACCGTCAATGGCGCCCCATGCATATTGCTTCAGGTGCTCGAGATCGCGAGGTGCATCCGTATACAGGTGGACCACGATGCGCCCATTTATGACGGACGCGAGCATCACGATAGGCGCCTCTGAGAGGCTATCAGCCCCTCGGAAGGAGAATTCCGGAATATTCAGCAAGGCACGCTCGGGATGCGCGGTTCCAAGGAGCACATATGGCTCGGGATTAAGCGAGTAGGTTTGGATCCATCCCTTGATCTTGTTCCGGCGCTCTTCGAATTCATTCACTAGGGTCCATCCTTTTTTTGATTTATTAGCCCGAAGACGTTGGCGCGCAATGGCTTTAGATTAACCCCTGTGCGAACCCCTAATCAAAGAGGGGATTTTTCCCTCCGTGAGAGGGCGGTCGATTTCCGAGCTCGATGCACGCAGACCTTTTTTGCGCACCCGCCCCTCGGCCGGAATGGCGCATGCGGCCCAAAGCCCAGTGGCGGCCGGGCGTGGAGGGGGTCGTCCCGCGAATTGTGGATGCGCGGATTTTAGGGAACGGTCGGTCTAGGATCGGCGCCCGAAGACTTTCGACTGCCCCACCGGTGATCTCAACCGATCGATGCAACACCGTAGTCTGATCAAGACGGAGGTGGGCATCATGAGCAGAGCAGTCAGGCTTTGGCGTCATTTGTCGACGGCGGACCGTGAACGGATCTGGGCGGACTGGCGGGCTGGTGTGTCGCCCGCGGCCATCGGCCGGTCGCTGGATCGGCACCCTGAGACGATTCACTACGTGTTGAAGAAGCACGGCGGATTCGCCCCACCGCCTCGGAAGCGGGCGGCCCAGGCGCTTCAGTTGGCGGATCGCGAAGAGATTTCCCGCGGCTTGTGTCAGGGCCATTCCCTGCGCCGGATCGCCCAGAGCCTCGGGCGAGCCCCCTCCAGCATCAGCCGTGAGGTGAGAGGTAACGGAGGCCGTGAGGCCTATCGCGCGGCGAACGCCGACCAGCGAGCCTGGGCGCAGGCCAAACGACCCAAGGCGTGCCTGCTGGCCCGCCAGGGCGCCCTTCGTCGCGTGGTCGCCCACAAGCTGGCCCATCGCTGGGCACCCCAGCAGATCAGCGGATGGCTTGCCCG